>JAICEW010000072.1 GCA_025923995.1 Vicinamibacteria bacterium
ACGCCCGACGACGTGTGGCGCGCGCAGCTCGACCGCATCCGCCGGACGCTGCGCGGGGACTTCGACCACGTGACGCTCCTGGCCGACTCCATCCACATCACGCGCGTCAAGGCGTCGACCTTCGACGGCATCGGGCTCTACGACAACTTCATCGGGCCCGAGCGCTACGGGGAGATCGCGGACTTCACCTCGAAGGCGGACCTGCTCTTCTCGCTCAACGTCAACCCGGGGTACGACCAGATCGAGCCGCGGTTCGTCCCCCCCGAGAACGACTGCTACCAGCCCGCGCCCATGGCGCCGGCCGCCGAGTACGACTGGACGCGCGCCGAGGAGCGCGAGCGCGCGGCGGCCGCGTCGGCGCAGCGTGTCCGCGACTCGTTCTCGACGACCGTCTCGGTGCAGACCGACCCCGCCTCCAGCAACGCCCGGCGCGGGTTCTTCTTCGTCTACATCAACTCGTTCAACGAGTGGCACGAGGGCCACGCGTTCGAGCCCATGCGGGACGCGGCCGACCTGACGCCCGAGGAGCGGTCGCAGGGCTACCGCAACCCCGCGCGGGGCGATCAGCGGCTCTCGGTGCTGGGGCAGCTGATGGGCGGGCTGCTCGCGGGCGAGGACGAGCGGCCGCCCCGGCCGTAGGGACGTCGCGGCGTTCCGAGCAGCGCGTACGTCCCGCCGAAGATGGTGGCGATCGGCACCACGAGGTTGATCGCGCCGTGGGTCATCGCCCACACCCGTTGGCCCATCGTCGTCGGGGCCGAGGCGAGCTGCTTGAGCGCGATCCGGCCGACTCCGAGCCACTCCAGGGATTGAAGCACGAGCTCGCAGGCGACGAAGGCGCACGCGGGGCTCAGCACACGACGCAGGAACGAGTATCGGCCGGCACCGGGGACGATCTTCGCGGCCAGCGCCGCCGTGGCGGCGAACCCCGCCAGCATCGTGCCGTAGAACAGGGAGTCGCCCAGCAGATCGCGCGTGTCGGCTATCGGCAGGGCGCCGAGGGCCATCAGGCCCACGAGGAGACCCCACGGGAGCACGAACGCCAGCATCCCGCGCTCCACCCTCTGGTCGAACGTCCGGACCGCCTCGGCCGAGCGGGGCATCACGCGGCTTCGGGTCCGTGGACCCGACGACGCCGACGCCTGGAGGAGCGAGAGCAGGAAGTCCGTCTTGCCGTCCACGTAGCTCTTGATGTCGTGCGGGAAGCGGTCCGCCAGCCGCTTCTTGAGCGCACCGTACTCCCGGGCGGCGTCCGGGTACGCGCGCAGGTAGTCGCGAACGGCCAGGTGGTTCGCCAGGCCGAGGCTGGCACTGGGGCAGAGATAGAGATGATGGACGGGCGGCCCCTCCGGGCTGTCGAATGCCTCCCGCTGCGGGACGCCGAGCGTGCCCCGGTGCACGTAGCCGAGACCGGCCAGCCGTTCGATCGCGAGCGGGACCTCCTTCTCCGAAGGCACCACCACGCTCAAGTCGATGATCGGCTTCGCCGCCAGGCCCGGTACGGCCGTGCTGCCGACGTGCTCGATCGAGGTCGCGATGTCGCTGACGGCCGGCCACACACGCGCGCGCACCTGCTCGAACGCTGCGGGCCAGCTCGGGTCGTAGTCGACGACCACGATGGTTCTCATGGCGGGCGGCGGGTTCCTCCTGAGCGGCCGGCGCTCGATCGCCTGAGCGATCGTTCTCCGCTCTTGGACTCGCGAACCAGCACGATGTTGGTACGGGCCGCCGGCGTTCCCAATTGCCGCGCACCCGTGTTACCGAATCAACACGTTCCGGAACGTGTCGATTCGGTAACACTCCGATGGCCCCTAGTGGAGCTCCCGCAGGCCGCGCGCCTTCACGCAGCCGCTGGTTGGTGGAGAAGCATCCAGGACGTGCCGAACCGGTCGCGCAGCATCGCGAACCGGTTGGCGAATGGTGTCTTCTCCATCCTCATGAAGACCTCGCCGCCGTCGGTGAGCAGCGCGTAGACGCGCTCCGCCTCCGCCTCGCTGTCGACCGTCAGGGTCAGGTATGCGCTGCGCATGGGCTCCGCCTGTGGGATGTCGGCTCCCATCAGCACGGCCCCGCCGATCGCGATGCGGGCGTGGAGGACCTTGTCGCCCCACTCGGCCGGCAGGTTCGGGTTCGGCTGGTCGCGATGCCGGACGATGCCGCCGATCCGGCCGCCGAGGTGCTGCTCATAGAAGCGGAAGGCCTGCTCGCAGGTTCCGCGGTAGTTCACGTACACATCGAGGCGCATCGAGTCACTCCGTCTGTCCCTCGACGATCATCGCTCCGCCGCGACGCGCTGTCAGCGCATTGGTCAACTCGCACGGGGTTCATCGTGCGTGGGGCCGGCCTCCTGCACGTACCGTGGCCAGGCGCCGTTCGATGTCCGACAGCCACATGCCCGGATCGTCCTTGGACTCCCGCACGCGCACGAAGTGGGTCGCGCACTCCGACTCGAGCACGTGACTTGCCTCCGGGAGACCATACAGGGCGCCATTCCCAGCCAGGGCGACCACGAGCTTCCTTCCGACTGGGAACCTCTCGGTGAACCCCGACTGGCCGGGCCCCTTCCAGAGACGGACGGTCGTTCGTGTGTCGTGCCCTTGCAGCACTCGGAGTACGCGGAGATCCAGGCTGCGCAGGTTCTTCTCTGGATCACGATGCCCCTCCACGACACCGTACACGATCGGCGTCGAGCCCCGAGGGACGAAGAATCCCACCTGCTCGCAGGAGGTGTGGCCCGCGCGGGCCAGCGTGAGGAGGCAGCTCGCGATCACGATGATGCGGACCAGCATGGTGGCCGAGCCTCCTCGCCGTCCCTACCGTTCCTGCCGCGTCCCTATTCCAGCTGTGCGCCTAGTTGATGTACCCCAGGCTCCGCAGCTCCTCCAGCATGGCCTCGTCGAACCGGCTCTCGGTCGGCCGACCCGCCGAGCGAGTGCCGTACGAGTCGACGGTGCGCACGGGATGCGCCGAGCGGAAGGCGGGGGAAAAGGCCGACTCCAGCACGCGGCCGTCCATCTCGAGGCTCCGGGGCAGGCCGAGCAGGTGCAGCACGGTCGGCGCCACGTCGCGCTCGGCCACGTCGCCCAGGTCGCCGGCGAGGACGGGCTCGCCCGCCAGCAGCAGCTCGCCGGTCGGCGGCACCGGGCCCGTGCGGGGCAGGCGGCCCGGATCGCCCACGAGGAGCAGGACTCCGCGGGCGCCCAGCTCGTCGACGACGCGGCCGATCAGCGTGTCGACGAACGCGTAGTGCGCGCGCACCGTGGCCAGCCGCGCGTCGAGGCCCGCCACGTCCGACGCCGCGGCCTGGCCGAGCTGCTGCATGGTCGCGATGTCGAGCCCCGGGAGATACAGCGCCTCCAGGTCCGGCGGTGAGCCGCCCGAGAGCGCGCGGACCGCATCGAGGGGGAAGACGTCGAGCGCCCGCGCGCGATCGGCTTCGGCCGCGCGCGGCAGCGCGGCCAGCGCCGCCATCGCCTCGGGCGGATGGACCTCGCGCTCGGGCGGGCCGCCCTTCTCGAGCCGGAGGAAGGCGCGGTCGGTCACGACGTACCCGTTCACGGGATCGGCCGGCCAGGTGGCCCACCAGTTCGCCACGCCCACGCGCAGGCCCTTCTCCGACGCGACGTTCCACAGCGCCTTCGCGCTGCGCAGGACGGAGGACGGCGGCTGCGAGCGGGTCAGGCGGAACAGGTCGGTCGCACGACCCATGGCGCGCGCGAACGGCCCCTCCTCGCCGATGGCCATGGGCGTGCGCATGCCCGCGAGCCGTCGCGCGCCCATCGACTGGATGCCGTGCGCCTCCGGCCCGCGCCCGGTCGCGATGGTCGTCCAGACGATTGCCGGCACGTGCTCGGGCTCGACACGCATCCGCCCGCGCGCGGACCGCGCGCGCAGCGCGGCCAGACGCGGCATCTCGCCCTGCCCGATCAGCTTGTCGGCCATCCCCGCGTCGAGCCCGTCGATGCCCAGCAGCACCACGCGCAGGCCGGTGGGCACGACCGCGAAGTCCGGCGCGACGCGCGCCTCGCGCTCGCCGAAGTAGGACGCGGCCGCGACGCCGGCGCCGAAGAGCAGCGCCGCCGCCGCCAGCAGCGGCAGCATCCGCCGGCGCGTCAGGCGCGCCTCCGGCAGACGGGCGGCCAGCCCCCCCGCGGCCAGCACCGCCACCGCGGCCAGGCTCCCGAAGCGCCCGAGGACCACGCTGATCCCCACGCCGAGCAGTGCGGCGGCCGCCTGCAGCCCGATGGGCGCCTGCATCGCGTGCGAGCGCCACCACAGCGCGTGGTACGCGAGCGCGCCGAGCGCCAGCGCGAGCCCCACGTTCCGCGCGAGCGCGGGGTGCGCCTGCCGTCCTCCGCGCCGCCCCCACCACGCCGCGGCCAGCCCGCCGAGGAAGGCCGCGACGGTGGTGGCCAGCGCCAGCCCCACCACCAGGTAGGCGGCCAGGATCAGCAGGTCCTGCGGGCTCCGGCGCAGGCGCTCGTCGAACAGCGCCGCCGCCAGCGTGGACGCCAGGCCGAACACCACGCCGCCCAGCAGGCCCAGCCGGAGCGCGGCGTGCCACGAGGCCGCGACGGCCGGCTCGGGCGACGCGTGGCCGAGGACGAACCGGTCGAGCCCGCTCGTCAGGTAGCCGAGCCGCTGCAGCTCGGTGCGGACGTGGTCGACCGAAGACGGCTCGCCGGGGCTCACTGGAGGATTCTAAGGCGCGGCACCCCGAGGGCTGACAACGCACGGCCCCGCCGACCTGCGATAGCATCCCCGTCATGCTTGGAATCGCACTCTCCGCCGTCCTCCTGGCCGCGCCGCAGGCCAAGGCCGCGCCGCCCGCCAAGACCCCGCCGCCCGCGACGTCGCGGGCCGCGGCCGACCTCCTGCACCTCAGCCAGTCGCTGCAGGAGCTCGCGGAGCGCGTGGCGCCCTCCGTCGTGCAGGTGCTGACCACCGGATACGTCGGCCCGGAGGGCGCGGGCGGGAGCCCGCTGTTCAAGCAGCGCGCGACCGGCTCCGGCGTCGTCCTCACCGCCGACGGCTACATCGTGACCAACGCACACGTCGTGCGCGGCGCGCGCCGCGTGCAGGTGCTGCTGCGCGAGAAGACCGCCCGCGGCACCTCGGTCCTCAAGTCGCGCGGCGAGACGCTGGGCGCGACCGTCGTCGGGATCGACGACGAGACGGACCTGGCCGTGCTCAAGGTCCAGCGCGCCTCCCTGCCGTCCCTCGAGCTCGGCGACTCGGAGGGCGTGCGCCAGGGGCAGCTGGTGATGGCCTTCGGCAGCCCGCTGGGCTTCGACAACTCGGCCAGCCTGGGCGTCGTGAGCTCGGTGGCGCGCCAGCTGGGGCCCGAGAACCCGATGATCTACATCCAGACCGACGCGCCGATCAGCCCCGGCAACAGCGGCGGTCCCCTCGTGGACCTCGACGGCCGCGTCATCGGCATCAACACGCTGAAGTTCTCGCAGGCCGGCGGCGAGGGGCTGGGCTTCGCCGCGCCCAGCAACATCGTGAAGAACGTGTTCGACCAGATCCGCCAGACGGGCATCGTGCGGCGCGGGGAGATCGGAGCCGTGACGCAGACGCTCACGCCGACGCTCTGCGCCGGCCTCGGGATTCCGCCGACGCAAGGGGTCCTGGTCGCGGACGTGGTGCCCAACTCGGGGGCGGCCCGCGGCGGGCTGGCTGCCGAGGACGTGATCGTGGCCCTGGACGGCAAGCCCATGGAGAACGCCCGGCAGCTCAACGTCAACCTGTACCGCCAGATGCCCGGGTCCTCGGTCGTCCTCGACGTCGTGCGCGGGCCCGCGCGCAAGTCGGTGACGGTGACCGTGTCGGAGCGCGAGCGCGACCCCGAGGCGCTGCGCGGGCTGTTGACGCCCGAGCAGAACGTGGTGCCGCGGCTGGGCCTGCTGGCCCTCGACCTGGACGAGAACGTCGCCAAGCGGCTGCCTCCCCTGCGGGCCAAGGCGGGCGTGGTGGTGGCGGCGGTCACGGGCGAAGGGCCGGCCTGGGCGGATGCCCCCGAGCCCGGCGACGTGATCTACTCGATGAACGGCGCCTTCGTGTCGAGCGTGGGCGCGCTGCGCGAGGCGGTCGGCAAGCTGCAGCCCGGGCAGCCGATCGTCCTGCGGGTCGAGCGCGCCACCCGCCTCATGTACCTGGCGGCCGAGGCGGAATAGCCCTTCGCTTGACGTTCCCCGGTCTTCCGGGGACCATCCCTCGTGATCCGCCCCCCGACCCTGGCCTGCTGCGCCGCCGTCCTGGCGCTGGCCGGCCGGGCGCAGGCGCTCGACCCGCGCCTGGCCATCACCCAGTACCGGCAGGACGTGTGGCAGGAGGGCCTGCCGCAGTTCTCGATCCACCACATCGCGCAGACCCAGGACGGGTACCTGTGGCTCGCCACCCAGGCCGGCCTGGCGCGCTTCAATGGCAAGCACTTCGCCGTCTTCGACAGCCGCAACACGCCCGCGCTGCGCACCAACGTGATCTGGGCGCTCCACGCCGACCGCGCGGGGAACCTCTGGATCGGGACCGTGACCGGCGGCCTCGTCCGCTACCGCGACGGCGAGTTCACGACGTTCACCACGCGTGAGGGCCTGGCCAGCGACATCGTGTACACGCTGGAGGAGGACCGCGCGGGCGCGCTGTGGATCGGGACCAGCGAAGGGCTCTCGCGCTTCCAGGACGGCCGCTTCAGCACGATCGCGTCCCTCGCGCGCAAGAGCGTCAAGGGCCTGCACCTCGACAGCGACGGGCGGCTGTGGGTCGGCACGGACGGCGACGGGCTGTACTGCCTGCGCGACGGCGGGCTCACGCACTACACGAAGAAGGACGGCCTGGGCAGCGACCGCATCCGCGCGCTGTACGCGGACCGCAGGGGGCGCGTCTGGATCGGCACGGACGAGAGCGGCGTCGACGTCCTCGAGGGCGGGCGCTTCACCCATCGGGTGCCCGAGGGGCTGTCGCGCGACACCATACGCAACATCATCGAGGACCGCGACGGCAACGTCTGGGTCGGGACCTTCGGCGGAGGCCTCGAGCGCTTCAGCGAGGACCGCGTGGACCACTACGGCACCGCCGAGGGCCTGCCCAGCGACATCGTCTTCTCGCTGTTCGAAGATCGCGAGGGCAGCCTCTGGATCGGGACGGTCGGCGGGGGCCTCGCGCGGCTGCGCGACACGAAGCTGCAGTCCCTGACCCGCCGCGAGGGCATGCCGGCGGACCTGGTGCGCGGCATCATCCAGGACCGGTCGGGCACCATCTGGGTGGGGAGCGACCAGGGCGTGGTCACGCTCGCGTCCGACCGCCTCGCGATCGCGGGTCGGCTGGAAGGGCTGCCGCACCGCTCGGTGTTCGCGCTCGAGGAGGACGGGAGCGGAGCGATGTGGATCGGCACGCGCGGCGGGCTCTGGACGCGCGGGCCGCAGGGCGAACGCGTCTACACGTCACGCGACGGGCTTCCCAGCGACCAGGTGCGCGCCGTGCACGCGGACCGCCGGGGGCGCATCTGGGCCGGCACGGAGAAGGGGCTGGCCCGGCTGGACGGGGGGCGGTGGGAGCCGATCCCGCTCACCGGCGCCCTGAGCGATCCCCCCGTCTTCTCGATCGGCGAGGACCGGGACGGGCGCATCTGGGTGGGAACGCTGGGCGCGGGCGTCACCGTCTTCGACGCGGCCGCGTCGGTGACCTACACCAAGCGCGAAGGGCTGCCCAACGACATCGTCCGCTGCGTGTACGACGACCCCGAGACCGGGCTGTGGGTCGGCACCGACGGCGGCCTCGGGCGGTTCGAGAACGGCCGCTTCCAGGCCGTCACCGTCCGGCAGGGCCTGCTCGACGACGTGATCCACCAGGTCCTGGACGACGGGGACGGCCGGCTCTGGATGGCGACCAACCGCGGGATCGCGCACGCGCGCAAGACCGACCTGCTCGCGGTCGCGCAGGGCCGCGCGTCGACGGTCCAGGTCGTGAGCTACGGAACGAGCGACGGGATGCCGAGCAGCGAGTGCAACGGGGACTTCCAGCCCGCCGGCTGGCGCGCGCGCGACGGGCGGCTGTTCTTCGCGACGGTCAAGGGCGTCGCGGTCGCCGATCCGCGCCACCTGCCGATGAACCGCGTGCCGCCGCCGGTGGTCATCGAGGCGGTGCTGGCCGACGGCCAAGCGATGGACCTGCGCGGTCCGCTGGAGATGGCGCCGGGCCGCGAGCGCCTCGAGTTCCAGTTCGCCGGCCTCAGCCTGCGCGCTCCCGACCGGGTGCGCTTCCGCTACCAGCTGGAGGGGTTCGACCGCGACTGGAACGACGGCGGCAACCGGCGCGAGGCGTTCTACACGAACCTGCCTCCGGGCCGCTACCGGTTCCGGGTGCAGGCGGCCAACGAGGACGGCGTCTGGAACCAGGAGGGCGCCAGCGTGGCCCTGCGCCTCATGCCCCGCATGCACCAGACGGGCTGGTTCGCCGGAGTGGCCGGGCTCATGGTCCTGGGCGCGTCCTTCGGGGCCTACCGCCTGCGCGTGCGCGGCCTGCAGAGGCGCGAGAGGCAGCTCGTGGACCTGGTGGGCGCGCGCACCCAGGACCTGCAGGAGGAGAAGGAGCGCGCGGAGAAGGCACGCACCGAGGCCGACGGGGCCCGCGCCGAGGCCGAGCGCGCCAACCGGGCCAAGAGCGACTTCCTGGCCAACATGAGCCACGAGATCCGCACCCCGATGAACGGCGTCATGGGCATGACCCACCTGCTGCTGGGCACCGACCTCACGCAGACGCAGCGGGAGTACGCGCGGACCATCTCCACCTCCGGCGAGGCGCTGCTGTCGATCCTCAACCAGATCCTGGACTTCTCGAAGGTGGAGGCGGGCAAGCTGGAGCTGGACGTCGTGGAGTTCGAGCTCCGCGCGGTCGTCGCCGACGTGATGAAGCTGTTCACGGAGTCGGCCCAGGCCAAGGGCCTCGCGCTGCACGTCGAGGTGGGGGACACCGTGCCGACGGTGCTGCGCGGCGACGCGCTCCGCCTGCGCCAGACCCTCATCAACCTGGTCGGCAACGCGCTCAAGTTCACGGCCAAGGGATCGGTGACGGTCAAGGCCGCGCGGATGGACGAGGTGGACGGCTCCTGCGTCGTGCGCTTCGAGGTGATCGACACCGGCATCGGCATCCCGCGCGAGTCCCAGCGCCGGCTCTTCGAGCCCTTCAGCCAGGCGGACAGCTCCACGACCCGGCGCTACGGGGGCACCGGCCTGGGGCTCGCGATCTGCCGGCGCGTCGTCGAGCTCATGGGCGGCGCTCTCGGCGTCGCCAGCGAGCCCGGCGGAGGCAGCACGTTCTGGTTCAGCGTGCGGCTGGAGCTGCCCCCCAACGTGGCGCCGTCGCGGCCCCTCGGCGGTGCGCGTCCGGCCGAGCGCGTGGCCGGCGTGCTGCGCGTGCTGGTGGTCGAGGACAACTCGGTGAACCGCGACGTCGCGCGCGGCCTGCTGGAGACCCTGGGCTGCCAGGTGGACGTGGCGGGGGACGGAGCCGAGGCGGTCGTGGCCTGCACGCAGGTCGAGTACGACGTGGTGCTCATGGACTGCCAGATGCCGCACCTGGACGGCTACGAGGCCACGCGGCGCATCCGCTCCAGCGAGGGCTCCGGCCGACGCACGCCGGTGATCGGCCTGACGGCGAGCGCGATGAAGGGCGATCGCGAGCGCTGCCTGGCGGCGGGGATGGACGACTACCTGCCCAAGCCGGTCCGGCCCGGCGACCTGGAGGCGGTCCTGCACCGCTGGGGCGGAGGCGCCCGCGCCGGGGAGATCGTGGCCGAGGCCCGGCTGGGCGAGGAGGGGGGGCCGCTCGACCCGGTCGTGTTCGGCGACCTGCGGTCGTTCACGTCGTCGGGGTTCCTGATCGAGGCCATCGACCGTTTCCTCTCGGAGACGCCGGCCCGCATCGAGGTGCTGCACGAGGCGCGCTCGCGCGGGGACGCCGACTTCTTCAGCCGCCGGGCGCACAGCCTGCGCGGCAGCGCCGCCATCCTGGGCGCGCTGCGGCTGATGAAGCTCGCCGCCTCGCTCGAGGAGCGCGGGCTCAACGACGCCGAAGACGCCGCGGCGCTCCTGCAGGCCGTGCAGCTCGAGTTCGAGACCGTCCGCGCGGCCCTGCTGCTCGAGCGGGAAGCCGCCCTGCGCGCCGCCTCCGCCTCCGGGAACGACGACCGGCCGGCCTGAGACCCGGCCGTTTCCCTTCGTAGCACCCGGGCGACCCCCGTCACAAAGGCCGGTTCGCCGTTTCCCCTATAATCGGCGGACCACATGCCGGGCAAGGTGACCTTGCGTGTCACTGCCGGACCGCTCAACGGGCGCTCGTTCGAGTTCGACTCCCATGACACGTTCCTCTTCGGCCGGTCGCCCGACTGCCACGCGGAGCTGGCGGAGTCCGACACCACCGCCTCCCGCCACCACTTCCTGCTGGAGGTGAACCCGCCCGCCGCCCGCCTGCGCGACCTGGGGAGCCTCAACGGCACCCACGTCAACGGCGTGCGCTACGGCGGGCGGAAGCGGCACCAGGTCCCCGAACAGGCGGACTCGATGGGCCAGGCGGAGATCGACCTGCAGGACGGCGACCACATCCGTGTCGGCCACACCGAGTTCCACGTGTCCGTGGACGCGCCGGCGGCCTGCTGCGAGTGCGGCGTCCCGATCGCACCTGCGGACCGCTTCGCGAGCGCCTGGGTGGCGGGCACCTTCCTCTGCGCGGCGTGTCGGGCCAAGGGCGTGGGCTTCGTGGCGGCGCAGCCGCCCGTGCCCGCCCGCGCGCCCGCCCCGCGCGCGGGGGCCGCGGGCCTGCCGGCGGTCGACGGCTACGACCTCGTGCGCCCGCTGGCCAAGGGGGGGATGGGCGCCGTCTACCTCGGGCGGCGCCGGGAGGACGGCAGGCCGGTCGCGCTCAAGATCCTGCTCCCGCGGACGCTGGTCGACCCGGGCGCGCGCGAGATCTTCCAGCGCGAGATCGACGTCACGCGCTCGCTGCGCCACCCCCACATCGTGGAGCTGCTCGACCACGGCGAGGCGGGCGAGAGCTTCTTCTTCGCGATGGAGTACTGCTCGGGCGGCAGCGTCCGCGCGCTGCTCAAGGCGCGCACGCGGCCCTTCCCGGTGGCGGACGCGCTGGACATGGCCCTGCAGGCGCTGGCGGGCCTGGCCCACGCGCACGCCCAGGGCGTCGTCCACCGCGACCTCAAGCCGGAGAACCTGCTGCTGGGCGACGACGACGCCCGCGTCAAGATCGCGGACTTCGGGCTGGCCAAGAGCTTCGAGCAGGCCGGCTGGTCCGGCCTCACCGCCACCGGCGCGGTGGCCGGCACGCTGTTCTTCATGCCGCGCGAGCAGCTCACGAGCTTCCGCGTGGTGCGGCCCGTGAGCGACGTCTGGAGCATGGCCGCCACCCTCTACTTCCTGCTGACCCGCCAGTACGCGCGCGACTTCCGGCCAGGGCAGGACCCGCTGCCGGTGATCCTGGGCGGCGGCGTCGTGCCCCTGCGGGCGCGCGACCCGCGCATCCCGGAAGCGCTCGCGCGCGTGGTCGACCGCGCGCTGGCCGACGACCCCGAGGAGCGCTATCCCAGCGCGGCCGAGTTCCGCGCCGACCTGGAGCGGTGCGCCTGATGGAGCCCCTCGTCGCCACCTGCGGCAGCTGCGGGCTCCAGGCCAAGGTGCCCGGGACCTCCGTCGGCAAGACGGTCCGCTGTCCCCGATGCGGCACCCGCTTCACGGTTCCGGCGCCCGAAGGTCCGACGCCGCTCTCGCGCGCCATGACGGCTCCGCTGGCGGCGACGCAGGGGCGCGAGGAGCTGGCGCGGGCCGACGTGCCCCCGCCGGCCGAGGCGCCGGCCGTGCCCGGAGCGCCGGCCCCGACGGTGTGGGAGGAGATGCCCCAGCTGCCGCGGCCGACCGATGTGGAGGCCCCGGCGCCCAGGGCCGCGCCCGTCCTGCCCGCCGTTCGCGAGTGGCAGGTGGGCGACGTCGTCCTCGACCTGTACGAGGTGGCGGCGGTGCTGGGCGAAGGCGGCATGGGGCGCGTCTACCGCGTGCGGCACCGCGGCTGGGACGTGGACCTCGCGGTCAAGACGCCGCTGGCCACGGTGCTGCAGGCCGCCGGAGGCGCCGACAACTTCGAGCGCGAGGCCGAGACCTGGGTGAACCTCGGCCTGCACCCGCACACGGTGTCGTGCTACTACGTGCGCCGCGTGGACGGCGTGCCCCGCGTCTTCGCGGAGTTCGTCGACGGCGGCAGCCTCTACGAGTGGATCCGCGACGGGCGGCTGCGGACGGTGGACCAGATCCTCGACGTCGCCATCCAGTTCGCGTGGGGCCTGCACTACGCCCACGACCAGGGGCTCGTCCATCGCGATGTCAAGCCGGCCAACCTGATGCTGACCGCGGACGGCGCCGCGAAGGTCACCGACTTCGGCCTCACGCGCGCCCGCGCGGTCGCCCCCGGCGAGGCGGTGGAGGGGCGGGCCGGCCAGACGCTCATGGTCGCGGGAGGCCTGGGCGGCACGCCCGCCTACATGTCCCCCGAGCAGTCGGCCTCGCGCGACCTCACGCGCCGGACGGACCTGTGGAGCTGGGCGCTGTGCGTGCTCGAGATGTTCCAGGGCCAGCGGACCTGGGAGTTCGGAGTGGCGGCGCCGGAGGTGCTGCGCTCGTACCTGGCGCAGGGCTCGGTCGTGCCCGGGCTGCCGCACATGCCGCCGCTGGTGGCCGACCTGCTCAAGCGCAGCTTCCTCGAGGATCCCGACGCGCGCCCGCGCTCGTTGTGGGAAGCGGCGACGGTGCTCTACACCGCGTACGAGGCGGCCACCGGCCACGCGTACCCCCGGCCGGAGCCGCAGGCGGGCAAGGACACCGCCGACAGCCTCAACAACCGCGCGGTGTCGCTGCTCGACCTGGGCCGGGAGGCGGAGGCGGACCCGCTGTGGGGCCGCGCCCTGCGCAGCCAGCCGCATCACCTCGAAGCCACCTACAACCAGGCGCTGCGCGACTGGGAGGCGGGTCGGGTCGGCGACGAGGAGATGCTGACCCGCATGGGCGAGGCGGGGAAGACGCACGCCTCCGCGCCGCGCGTCCGCCACCTGATGGGCCGCCTGCACTTCGCGGTCGGCGACTACGCTCCCGCCGCCAAGGCGTTCGAGGAGGCGATCGGCGCCGGCGTGCGCTCGACCGAGGTCTATCGCGAGCTGGGCCTCGCGCTGTGCGCGCAGGGCGCGTCCGGCGACAGCGCGGGCTGGGTGCGCGCGATGGAGTGTCTCGCCGCAGCGCTCCAGGCCGGCGGCGAGGATCCAGCGGAGGTCGCGGGGTACGCGCTGAGCCTGGTCCGGCTGGGACAGGACGAGAAGGGCCGCGGGCTGTACAGGCAGGCGGCCCGCCAGCATCGCGGGTTCCCCGCGGAGCTGGAGGACGCGGTGGCCCGCTTCCTGCCCGGCCACGAGGCGGGCCTGGGGCTCAAGGGACTTCCGCATCCGGCGGTCGCCGTCGCCCTGACGCCCGACGGGCGCCAGGTGTTCGCCACCGACGGTGAGAACGTGCGCGTATGGGACGCCACGTCGGCGGCGCTCAACCGCACGATCTCGGTGCGCGAGGTCAAGCTGAAGGCGCTCGCGATCACGCCCGACGGCACGCGCCTGCTGTGGGGCGGCGACGGGGCGCCGCCGCAGCTCGCCGACCTGGAGACCGGCCGGCCCATCCTCTCCTTCCAGCGCCATCCTGGCTTCGTGGCCGCGCTCGCCATCGCGCCCGACGGGCGGCGCGCGCTGGCCGGCGGCTCCGACCGCGTGGTGCGCCTGTGGGACCTGGAGACGGGCCAGCTCGTGCAGTCCTTCGCGGGGCACCGCGAGGCGGTGACGAGCGTGGCCATCAGCGCCGACAGCGCGACCGGCGCGTCGGGCAGCCTCGACGGCACCGTACGCCTGTGGGACCTGGAGGACGGGCGCGAGGTGTGCGTGTTCGAGGGACACCGCGGCCGCGTGAGCGCGGTGCTGTTCGCGGGCCCGCCCGGCGACGTCGTGTCGGCGGGCGAGGACCGCGCGGTGCACCTGTGGGACGGCTGGGGCCGCCGTCCGCGGGCGACGCTGGCCGGGCACGCGAACGCGATCACCAGCCTGGCCGCGCTCGAGGAGGGACGCGTCGTCTCGGGCAGCCTCGACCGCACGGTGCGCACCTGGGACGTCGCGCGCGGCCGGCTGCTGTCGGTCTGCCGCGTGGAGGGCGGGGTGCAGGCGCTCGCGCGCGGCGGCTCGCACCGGCTGTGGGTGGCGCAGGGCGGCGGCCTCGTCTCGCTCAGCCTGCCCGAGCGCGCGCGCCTGCCGCCGCCCGCCGTCGCGCGCCCGGTCTCCGCGGTCGAGTCCGAGCGGCGCGACGCGACGTTCCTCGGCTGCCTGGAAGAGGCGCAGGAGTCGCTGCGGCTGGGCGACGTGGCGCAGTCGCTGCGGCTCGCGCGCTCCGCGCGCAGCATCCCCGGCTACGAGCGGTCCGAGGCCGCGCTCACGCTGTGGGACGAGATCTGCGCGCTGCTCCCGCGCAAGGGCCTGCAGTCCGCGTGGGAGGATGCGAGCCTCGAGGGCCACGCCGATCCCGTGCTGTGCCTGGCCGTCAGCTCCGACGGCGGGCGCGCCCTCTCGGGCAGCATGGACGGCACGGTCCGGCTGTGGGACCTGGGCGCCCGCCAGCTCCTCTCGGTGTTCGAGGGGCACGAGAGCACCGTGTCCGCGGTCGCGTTCACGGCCGACGGCCGCCGCGCGGTCTCGGGCAGCTGGGACAAGACGCTGCGGGTGTGGGACCTGGCCAGCGGGAAGTGCGAACGCGTGCTCTCGGGCCATACCGAATACGTGGCGGGGCTGGCGCTCTCGCCCGACGGCAGCCACGCGCTGTCGGCCGGCTGGGACCAGACGCTGCGCCTGTGGGACCTGGCGGCCGGCGCCGAGGTGGGCGTCTTCCGCGGGCACACCTCGAACGCGAGCGCCGTCACGTTCGCTCCCGACGGACGGTTCGCGGTGAGCGTGGGCTGGGACCAGACCGCGCGCGCCTGGGACGTCGAGAGCCGCCAGTGCGTGAGCGTGCTGGAGGGGCACACCAACAACGTGACCGCGGTGTGCCTGACGCCCAGCGGCCGGCAGGTGGTGACGGGCGGCGTGGACCGCGACATCAAGCTGTGGGACCTCAAGGCGCGGAGGGTCCTGCGCCAGTTCTCGGGCCACGAGGCGGAGGTGACCGCGCTCGTCTTCACGCCCGACGGACGGCACCTCATCAGCGGGGCGCGCGACAAGACGGTGCGCGTCTGGGAGGTCGCGTCGGGCCGGTGCGAGCGCGTGCTGAGCCACACCGCCGCCGTGCTGGCGGTGACGATCACGCCGACCGGCAGCGGGCTGCTCTCGGCGGTGGCCGACCGCACGCTGCGCCTGTGGCACCTCGACTGGGAGCCCGAGGAGCGCGCGCTGCCGCCGTGGGACGAGAAGGCGCGGCCCTTCCTGGAGAGCTTCGTCAGCCTGCGCTTCAAGCCCGAGACCGTCCGCACCCGTGCGCCCTGGACCGACAACGAGGTGGACGCGCTGGTGGAGCAGATGCGCCACCGCGGCTTCGGCGGGCTGCGCCGCGAGGCCGTGGCCGGCCGGCTGCAGGACCTCACCGACCACGCGGGGGAGACGCCGTCGTTCTGGGACGAGGTGCGACAGTCGGCGCCCCGCGGCGCCACCGCCAAGGCCTCGGCCGCGCCGCGCGAGATCCCGTGGACGCCCATCGGCGTGGGCGCGGCGGTGGTCTTCGCGACGGCGGTGGGCGCGCTGGCCTGGTTCCGGCCGGCCGCCAAGCCGCGCCTCATCGCCCACCACACCGAGTTCCTGCGCGCCCATCTCGACGCGTACGACCTCACGCCGTACGAGCAGGGCTGCGATGCCGCGGGTCAGTACGAGTACATCCAGCAGGCGCTGGTGCCGGAGGTGAACCCGACGACGCTGGCCTGCCTCGCGGCCATGCGCGACCCGGGCATCCTCGACCGCTACCTGGGCGGCATCGTGCTCGACGACGAGGACCAGCTCCGCAAGCAGCGCCACCGCCGCGGCGCCGTGTCGCTGCTGGTGGGGCTGGGGGACGCCGGGATCGACGCTGTCTGCCTCGACCTGGCCCACCCCCGGCCGGAGGTGCGGTCGCTGGTGGCGCGCGCGCTGGCCGAGTCGAGCAGCCCCCGCGCGCGCACCTGCCTGGGGGCGGGGGCGCTGCACCCGCAGGCGGAGGTCCGGCACGCGGTGGCCGAGGCCCTGCCCACGTCCCTCGCCCGCGGCCAGATCGAGCCGGGCCCCGGCTGGGAGATGACGACGCGCCTGCTGGCCGATCCCGAGCCCGCCGTCCGGGCGCAGGCGGCCGCGGTGCTGTTCCTGTTCAACGCAGACGTCTCTCTGCCCGCGGCCGAGCGGCTCGCCCAGGACGGCGACCCCGCGGTGGCGGCGGCGGGCCAGAAGGCGGCGGGCGCCGTGCGCACCGCCATGAAGCAGGAGAAGCTGCTGGGTCGTTGAACGACGCACTCGAACGAAGGAGGTCGAAGCCATGCGGGTCCCTTCCTCGACATCGGCCCTGGTCCTCTGGACATCGCTCGTCGCCGTCCACGCGCACGCCCAGACCACCTATCTGCAGAACGACAGCTACGGCGGCGGCGCGGTGCTGTGCTACGTGGGCGTCACCGACCTCGAGGGCCTGGCCTCGAAGTTCACCGCGTCGGCCGTCCAGTACCCGTACACGATCCACAGCATCCGCGTGTTCGGCTGCTCGGGGGGCCTCGACGCCTACGTGATCCAGATCTTCGAGGACAACGGCAGCTCCGCGGCCCCGGGGCCCGTGATCTGGAGCAGCCAGAACGCCTACCTGCTCGACGGCGGCAACATCTTCAACGACATCCTCATGTCCCAGGAGCCCGTCCCGCCGCCGCCCATCACGTCCGGCAGCATCCGCGTGCTGCTCGTGAACATCAGCATCCTCGACCCCATCGGCTTCGCGGGCGACATGAATGGCATCCAGCCCCTCCGCAACACGCTGCGCGACTCCAACTCGAACTGGTTCTTCGCGGAGCTCCCGCCCTTCAACGTGAACGGCGACTGGATCCTGCGCCTGGGCATCAACGCCGCCCTCACTCCCACCCTGAGCGCGATCGACGTCACCGTGCCCGAGGGCACGGGCGGGACGAGCGACGCGGTGGTCACGGTGTCGCTCAACCCCACGGTCGCCGCGCCGGTCACGGTCGCGTACCAGACGGCGAACGGGACCGCGGTGGCTCCGGGCGACTACACCGCGAGCTCCGGCGTGGTGACCTTCCCGCCCGGCTCCGGCGCGCAGGCGGTGATCGTGCCGGTGGTGGGGGACGCCACGGACGAAGCGACCGAGACGTTCACGGTCGAGCTCAGCAACTCCGTGAACGCGTCGATCGGCGACGGCTCGGCGATCGTGAGCATCCAGGACGACGACCCGGCGCCGGCGCTCTCGGTGGCCGACGTGGAGACGATCGAGGGCGACGGCGGGACGGGCTCCGTCTTCTTCCCCGTCACGCTCTCCGCCGCCAGCGGACTCCCGGTGACCGTCGACGTCTCGACCGCCGACGGCACCGCGGTCACGCCCGGTGACTACACTCCAGCGGCCGGCGTGCTCTCCTTCCCGCCCGGCATCTCCCAGCGGCTCGTCGGCGTCACGATCGTGCGCGACCTGCAGGACGAGACGGACGAGACCTTCACGCTCGGCCTGTCGCTGCCCACCAACGCCACGCTCGCCGACGGAACCGGAGTGGCCCTGATCCGCGACGACGACGCGCTCGTGCAGCAGGAGCTGACGCACGGGACCGCCTGGACCGGCAGCCTGGCCAGCCATCCGGGCCCGGCGGCGGACCTGGACGTCTACGCGATCGCGCAGGCCCCGCGCGCGTCGTACGAGGTGCTGGTGGACATGGGCTCGGGCGACCTGGGCTCGGCCGGCCCCGTGCTCGAGCGCTTCGACCCGGCGACGTCGGCGGTGATCCAGGCGTCGGTGCCGGTCGGTACCGGCCACGGACGGGCGCTGCGCTGGCAGAACCTGGCCTCTTCGATCGTGACCGGCCAGCAGGTCCGCGTGCGCAGCGCGCAGTGCACCACGGACTGCGGGGCCGACGACCAGTACCGCCTGCGCGTGTACGAGACGACCCTGAGCGCGCCGCGCTTCAACAACGCCGGCTCGCAGGTCACGGTCGTGCAGGTGCACAACACGACCGGCGCTCCGGTGGCCGCCACCCTCTGGTTCTGGGGCACCGACGGGTCGCTGCTGGGCAGCCACGCGCTCACGCTGCCGCCGCTGGGCTCGGAGTCGGTCAACACTTCCGCGCTGCCGGGCCTGGCGGGACAGGGCGGCTCGCTGACGATCACCAGCGATGCGCCCTATGGCGCGCTCTCGGGCAAGTCGGTCGCCCTCGAGCCCGGAACCGGGCTCGCGTTCGACACCTTCATCGAGCCGCGGCCGCGGTAGGGATGGCGTGTCCCCCCCCGCGCGGGGGGACACGCTCTCCGTGGCCGTGCCTTCGTCGCACGGTGCATGCGCACGCAGGTCCGGAAGATGGTGCCCTCCGGCACATCGAACGGGAAGGGCGCGCCGACGCTGTAACCGCTCGCGATCTCAGGACACGAAGGGGTGCAAGGAGATCCCGGCATGCGCCTCCCCCTTCGTGTCGTGGCCGTGGGCGTCTGGTCGGCGATGGCCGTCCCGGCCGCAGCGCAGGTCACCTACCTGCAGAACGACAGCTACGGGGGCGGTGCCGTGTTGTGTTACCAGGGGATCAACCTCTTCCGAGGGCTGGCCTCGAAGTTCACCGCCCAGCCCACCCAGTACCCCTACACGATCCACAGCATCCGCGTGTTCGGCTGCGCGGGGGGCCTCGACGCGTACGTGGTCCAGATCTTCCAGGACAACGGGAGCTCGGCCGCGCCCGGTCCGGTCATCTGGAACAGCCAGAACGCGTACTTCCTCAGCGGGAACAACACGTTCAACGACATCCTGCTCGCGAGCGAGCCCATTCCGCCGCCGCCGATCACCTCCGGCAGCATCCGGGTGCTGCTGGTGAACAACAGCATCCTCGCCCCCATCGGCTTCGGGGCGGACATGAACGGCATCCAGCCGATGATCAACACCATCCGCGACGAGAACTCGGTCTGGGGCTTCGCCGAGAACCCTCCCTACAACGTGAACGGCGACTGGATCCTCCGCCTCGGCATCGACGCGTCGCTCGACCCCTCGTTGAGCGCGATCGACGTCACGGTGCCCGAGGGAACGGGCGGCACGAGCGACGCGGTGTTCACCGTCTCGCTCGCTCCGACCACCACACAGGAGGTGACCGTCCTCTATGCGACCAACAACGACACCGCGATCGCGCCCGAGGACTACGCGTCGGTCGCGGGCATCCTCACCTTCCCGCCGGGCGTGGGCGTGCGCACGGTCGTGGTCCCCATCGTGGGCGATACCACGGACGAGCCCGACGAGACCTTCACGCTGAACCTGGGCAGCGCGACGAACGCGGTCATCGCGGACGGCACCGCCGTGGGCACGATCGTCGACGACGATCCGGCGGCCTCGCTGACGATCGCGGACACGGAGACGATCGAGGGCGACGGGGGCATGGGGACCGTCGCGTTCCCTGTGACGCTTTCCGCGGCGAGCGGCTTCCCGGTGACGGTGGGCTATTCGACTGCGAACGGCACGGCGTCCAGCCCCGGCGACTTCAGCGCGCAGAGCGGGACCCTGACCTTCCCGGCCGGGGAGACCCGGCGCTCGATCGAGGTGTCGATCGTGCGCGACCTGCAGGACGAGCCCGACGAGACGTTCGGGGTCGGGCTGTCGAGCCCGACCAACGCGACGGTGGCCGACTCGTCCGGGGCCGGCCTCATCCGCGACGACGACACGGCGGTGCAGCAGGAGCTGGGCCACGGGACCTCCTGGACCGGGAGCCTGGCCAGCCATCCGGGCCCCGCGCCCGACGTGGACGCCTATGCGATCGCGCAGGCTCCCGGCGCGTCGTACGAGGTGCTGGTGGACATGGGCTCGGGCGACCTGGGCTCGGCCGGCCCCGTGCTCGAGCGGTTCGACACGGCGACGTCCACCGTGGTGCAGGCTTCGGTCCCGGTCGGCACCGGCCCCGGGCGGGCGCTGCGCTGGCAGAACCTGGCGACCTCGCTCGTGACCGGCCAGCAGGTGCGCGTGCGCAGCGCGCAGTGCACGACGGACTGCGGCGCCGACGACCAGTACCGCCTGCGCGTCCTGGAGACGACGCTTCGGGCTCCGCGCTTCAACAACGCCGGCTCGCAGGTCACGGTCGTGCAGGTGCAGAACACGACGAGCGGCGCGGTGGCCGCCACCCTGTGGTTCTGGGCAACCGACGGCTCGCTGCTGGGCACCCACGCGCTCACCCTGGCGCCGCTCGGCTCCGAGTCGGTCAACACGTCCGTGCTGCCGGGGCTGGCGGGCCAGGGCGGCTCGCTGACGATCAGCAGCGACGCGCCGTACGGCGGGCTGGCGGGGAAGTCGGTCGCGCTCGAGCCCGGGACCGGGCTCGCGTTCGACACCTTCCTCGAGCCGCGGCCGCGGTAGGCGGCCGAGCGTGTCCCCTCCGCGTGGAGGGGACACGCATCGATCCTACTGGACCTTGAACTCCATCAGCTCGACGGGCACCGTGCCGTTGCCGCCGGCGTTGTTCGTGAAGACCGCGGCGCCGGGAGTGAGCGCGTAGTCGGCTGCGTTGTTCGTGCTGAGCGCCGAGGCCGCGCCGGGGAACCGCAGCGCCTGCGTGCTCGTCGAGGGGAGCGCGCCGGCGAACGGCGGGTTGAAGTTGCCGTCCGCGTCGTTCCCGTCCGACGCGGTCGTGAAGCCTGTGTTGGTCCCCGTGTAGCTCGCCCCGCCCCAGGCCAGGCCCCACCACACTCCCGCGCCCGGCGCCCCGTCGGTCTCGAACGTGATCTTGCCCGCGGCGAGATACGAGGGGGGAATCGGGTTCGCCATGACGAAATCCGGAGTCAGGCCCGGGAGGAAGTTGCTGGTCGCGATCAAGACGCGGGCCCCCAGGGTACCGACCGCCACGTTGGAAGGGATGTTGAGGATCACGACAGGGTTGGCTCCGGCGGCATCCCATGCGATCAACTGGCTCGCAGCCACGAGGTTCTGGCCCGCAGAGCGCATGCGGAGCTGGATCGCCTGGCGCGTCGTATCGCCGTTGACGCCTCCGATGACCTGCTCGATCTGCATGTGATGGAACGACGCGAACGCCGGCTGCGCGACCGCCGCGGTAGCCAGCGTGAGCGCGGACAGGGAGAGGCGCTTCAACATGGGATGGGACCTCCTGTACGGGACCGCGTCAGTTTAGCAAACGCCGTACCCGCGGCAGTACGGGCGAGTTTCCAATCAAACACGTCCTTCGTGACGACCCTCGTGACGCGATTCGCGCACGGGCCACGTAATCGCTTACGTGGCCGGAATGCGGGGGCGCGGCGCGCCTTCGTATTAGGATGGCCGCCGGGGGACCCCAGGTGAACATGTTCCGCCGACAGAAGACCGGCTCGGTGCTGTGCCCCTCGTGCGGGCAGCTGGTGGGCGTCAACGACGAGGAGTGCCTCAACTGCGGGCGCAAGCGGCCCGGCCTGTGGGGGTTCACCGGCCCGCTCCGGGCGCTCGCGCGCGGCGACGCCTTCGTCCCGTTCGTGATGTGGCTGTGCGGCGCGGTGTACCTGGCGATGCTGGCCTCGGACTGGTCGGGCGTGAGCTTCGAGGGGCTGGGCATCCTGTCGCCGAGCGGCCGCAACTGGCTGCGCTTCGGCGCGTCCGGCGGGTTTCCCGTGTTCGTGCTCGAGCGCTGGTGGACGCCGCTGTCGGCGGGCTGGCTGCACGGCGGCCTCGTCCACATCGGCTTCAACCTGCTCTCGATCTACAACCTGGGTCCGGTCGTCTCGCACCTGTACGGGCCCTCGCGCACGGTCATCATCTACGTGCTCGGCAGCGTGACGGGCTTCCTCGTCAGCACGCTCGCCGCGTTCGTGTTCGCCGGCTATCCCTGGCCCCTGGCCGGGGGCGGCCTGACGCTCGGCGCCTCGGCCGCCGTCTTCGGCCTGATCGGCGCGGTGCTGCACTACGGCCGGCGCGGCGGCAGCTCCCTCATCCGCGACCAGGCCGTGCAGTGGATCATCAGCGGCCTGCTCTTCGGCTTCATGCTGCGCGGCATCGACAACTGGGCGCACATCGGGGGGCTGGGCGGCGGCTACCTGGCGTCGAAGTGGCTCGACCCGCTCAAGCCCGAGCGCGGGGACCACGTGGTGCTGGCCGTCGTGTTGCTGGCCCTCTCGCTGGGTGCGGTCGTCCTGTCCCTGGTGGTTCCGCTCCCTCCGCTCCGCTACGAGTGAGGCCCCGGGGCCCGTCCGCGACGGGTCCCCGGGGCACGGCC
>JAICEW010000073.1 GCA_025923995.1 Vicinamibacteria bacterium
CGCGGTCTGGGTGTGGAAGCGCAGCATCATCGAGCGCGGGTTCTTCGCGGCGAAGCGCTCCTTCATGACGCGGGCCCAGATCCGGCGCGCGGCGCGGTACTTCGCGATCTCCTCGAAGAAGTCGCTGTGCGAGTTGAAGAAGAAGGAGAGGCGCGGGGCGAAGCTGTCCACGTCCATCCCGGCGTCCACGCACCACTGCACGTACTCGACGCCGTCGCGCAGCGTGAAGGCCAGCTCCTGCGCCGCCGTCGAGCCCGCCTCACGGATGTGGTAGCCCGAGATCGAGATCGAGTTCCACTTCGGCATGTGCTCGGTCGAGTAGCGGATCATGTCGACCACGAGCCGCATGCTGGGCTTGGGCGGGAAGATGAACTCCTTCTGGGCGATGAACTCCTTGAGGATGTCCGCCTGCACCGTCCCGGCCAGCTTCGCCTGCGGCACGCCCTGCTTCTCGCCCACCAGGATGTAGAAGGCGAGCAGCATCGCCGCGGGCGAGTTGATCGTCATCGACGTCGTGACGTCGTCCAGCGGGATGCCGTCGAACAGCGTCTCCATGTCCTGCAGCGAGGTCACCGCCACGCCGCACTTGCCCACCTCGCCCAGCGACAGCGGATGGTCGGGATCGCGCCCCATGAGCGTGGGCAGGTCGAACGCGACCGAGAGCCCGTGCGAGCCGTGCTCGAGCAGGTACTTGAACCGCGCGTTCGTCTCGCGCGGGCTGCCGAAGCCCGCGAACTGGCGCATGGTCCAGACCTTCCCGCGGTACATGGTCTGGTGCACGCCGCGCGTGTACGGGAACTGGCCGGGATCGCCCAGGTCCCGCGCGTACTCCAGCGACGACGCGTCCGCGGGGCCGTAGAGCGGCGCGATCGGCCGTCCCGATATGGTCGTGAAGGTGGGAGCGGCCTTCGGCTCGCCGACGGTGTCTTCCAGGGCCTTCTTCATGGGGCTCTCCGAAGAGCGATTCTATCGCGTCAGCACGGCGACCGCGCGGTCCCAGGTGTGCGGCGCCGCCGCCGCGCGCGCCGCCGCGCCCATGCGCTCGGCGACCGAACGGTCGGCCGCCAGCGCGTCGAGCCGCGCGGCCAGCGCCTCGGCCGTCGGCTCGACCACGTAGCCGGTGCGTCCGTCCTCCACCAGCTCGGTCGGCCCGCCGCTGTCGGCGCAGGTGAGCACGGCCTTGCCCGAGCGGAAGGCCTCGAGCGTCACGAACCCGTAGTCCTCGTTCACGGGACCGAAGTACACGGCGCGGCACTCCGCGTAGCGCTGCAGCATCGCCGCGTCGTCGATGCGGCCGAGCAGTCGGACGCGATCCGCGAGGCCGAGCTCGTCGATGCGGCGCTGCAGCTGTGCCTGCTCCTCACCCTCGCCCGCGATCGCGAACCGCAGCGTGTCGTTTCGCATGAGCGCCGCCGCCTCCACGAGCAGGTCCAGCCTCTTCAGGGCCGTCAGGCGCGACACGGCGAACACCTCGTCGCCGTAGCCGTCCGTGCGATAGGGCCGCTCGGGCGGCGGCGGGTGGAGCACCTCGCTGGGGATCGCGCCGAAGCGCTGCAGGCGCGCCTGGATGGTCCGCGACTGCGCGATCAGGCGCGTCACGTTGCGCGTGAGCAGGCGGCGGTCGATCGTGTGGAAGATCCGCCGGCGGACGCCCTCCTTCAGGCGTCCCTTCCGGCCCAGGCCGCGCACGAAGCGCTCCCAGAGGTCGTAGTACTCGCGCATGCGGTGGTTGAGCCAGCAGACGTGGCGCGGGTGCCGGACCGCGTAGGACGGGAAGCGGAACGAGATCACCTGGTCGACGGGATGGCCGTCCGCCGTCTCCCCCACGTCCGTCAGCCAGGTCGCGACGTACGCCGACACCTGGCGGCCGAAGCGGTTCTGCGGCGTGACCAGCACCTCGGCCACGTGCCCCGCCCGGCGCAGCGCGGCCGCCGTCTCCTCCGCGATCACGAGGTGGCCGCCGCGCACGAACAGCGCGCCGGAGGTCACGACCAGGATGCGGCTCATCGGGAGGCGGTCGGCTCCGGCTCCCGCTGGCGGACGATGCGCGCGGGCACGCCGGCGGCCACCACGCGGTCCGGCAGGTCGCCCGTGACGACGGCGCCCGCTCCCACCACGACGTCGCGGCCGATCGACACGCCGTCCATGACCTTGGCGCCCGCGCCCAGCCAGACGTTCTCCGCCAGCCGGATGCCCCGGGACGTGCGCTCCTGCCGGAGGATGGGCACGCCCGCCTCGTCGAACGCGTGGCCGCCGCCGACCAGGTAGGTGTAGGCCGCGAAGAGGCCGTACGCGCCGACCGTCACGGACGAGCCCGAGAAGATCTCGGAGTGGAACCCGACGTTCACGTGATCGCCCAGCTCGATGTCGCCGTCCTTGCACGAGAGGATGGTCCCGCGTCCCAGGAAGACGCCGTGGCCGATCCGGATCCCGCGGTTCGTCGTCCCCTTCGCGTCGAGCAGGACGAGGTCGTCGATCACCGCGTCGTCGCCCAGGTGGATCTTGCCGGGATGGCGCAGCACCACGCCCTGGCCGAACGTCGGGTTCTTCCCCACCGAGCCGAGCAGCAGCGGGTACGCGATGCGCCGCAGGAGGAGCCCCAGCGCGCCGGGCACCCACGACGTCGTCATCGCGACCAGCTCGTAGAGCAGGAGCCGCCCCAGGCCGCGGCTGCCCACCACGAGATCCTGGTACTTCTGGAGGGAGGAGCGTCTGGGATCGCCCAGGGCCTGCTGGATGGCGATGTCCCCGGGATCGTTCATCTGGGACCTTTGTGCCTGTCTCTCAATACGTTGACGCCTTCCGCGGCGGTACTGTACCATGCCGTGTTTGCGGGGCATGGCCGACCTCCATCGTCCATCCGGCCGCGGTTCGGCCGCCTCACGCCGAAGAACCTTCGCTTCGCCCCGCGCCGTGGCCGTCGTGCTCGCCGCTGCCCTTCTTCCCGCGTGCGGATCCTCGCCGGGCGACCCCGGCGGCACTCCGACCCCGACGCCCACGCCCTCGGCTGCCGGACCGGTGACCGGACGGTACGTCCTCCAGATCACGCCCGCCGCGGGCTGCCGCGCGCCCATCGCGACCTTCTCGTTCCCGATGGACGCCGCCGCCGGCGGCGCCGCGCCCAAGCCCGGCACGCAGGTCGTGCTCACGGGCGATCCGGGCGGGCTCGAGGCCGAGTTCCTGAACGAGGCGCAGGCGCTGCGCGGCGGCGTGGGCACCACGGCCGACGGCGCGCTCGCGAACGAGTCGCTGCGCCTGTGGATCCGCGTCATCGCATCGGGCCCCGTCGTGCGCGCGAACGACGGGCGCGGCGAGGTCCGCAGCGGCACCATGATGGGCTACGTGGCCTTCGGCGGCGCGGCCGGCGACGAGGGCGAGCTCGGCTCCTGTTCCGCGACCCACACCTTCGTCCTGGGGGCCCGATGACGCGCGCGACAGCGCTCCTCGCCCTGGCGCTATCGGCGCTCGCCGGCCCTGCCTCCGCCGACGCGCTGCGCGTCCGCGCGAACGAGGCCTTCGCACCGTGCCTGCGCCCCGTGCTGACCGCGTTCACGAACGAGACGGGGAGGGCGACGGTCCTCGACGTCGGCGCGCCCGATCCGCCGCGGGGAGCCGCGCTCGTGGTGGGCGACGACTCGGAGATGACGCGCCTGCTCGAGGGAGGACGCGCGGACGTGCGCACGGCGGCTGACCTCGGCGACCTGCCCTGGGTCACCGTCGCGCCGCCCGGCACGCAGGTGCGCTCGCTCGCGAGCGTCACCGGCGCGCGCGTGGCCGTCCTCGGCGGCGCCGCGGGGCGCGTCGCGCGCGAGTCGCTGGCCGGCCTTCCGCCGGGGAGCCTGGTCGTGTCGCGCGACGCGGCCGAGCTGTCGAGCGCGACCTACGCGCTGGTGCCCCGCTCGCTGGCCGGCCCCGGCGACCACGTCCGTGCCGACGTGACGCCGCTGGTGGCCACGGCCGCGGTCGTCGTGGGCTCGCCCGACGAGGCGGGGGCGCGACGGCTGCTGGCGTTCCTCCAGGGCCCCCACGCCCGCGCGGTCCTCGGTGCGTGCCTCGACGCACGGCCGACGGCGGTGGGCGCCACCGGCGTGGCGGCGCCCTACGCGACCGCCGTCGCCGACTGGTGGGTGCCCGCCTGCTCGCTCGCGCGCAACGGGTACAACAACCCCGCGGAGCTGGTGGGCCCACCCGACGCCCTGAACCTGGGCGGGCGCGACAACTACCGCGGCCTGATGAGCCTCGGCCAGGGCGGCTGGGTGACGCTGGACATGGGCGCGACCGTGGTCAACGGACCCGGCGCGGACATCCGCATCTACCAGGCCACCTCGAACGAGGAGGTGACCGTGTACGCGTCCGCCAGCGCGTCGGGTCCCTTCACGCTCCTCGGGCTCCGCGAGCCGTGCGGCCGCCGGGGCCTGGGCACGTTCTCGAACTTCTGCGAGTTCGACCTGGCCGCGGGCCCGCTCGCGGAGGCGCGCTTCCTGAAGATCGAGGACGGAGAGATCTACCCGTGCCTGTCGGGCGACACGCTGACCGAAGGCGCGGACATCGACGCCGTCCAGGCCCTGAACTTCCGTTGAGACCCTCCGAAGGGGGCGCCCGTTGAGGCGCACTGCCCTCGTGCTCGCCAAGGTCACGGTGAGCGTGGCGCTGCTCACGTACCTGCTGTCGAGCACCGACCTGGGCGCCCTCTACCGCCGCGTGCGCGGCGGTGACACCATCCTGCTGGGGGCGGCCGTCGGCCTGTACACGCTCATCCTGCTCATCTCCACCTGGCGCTGGCGCGTGCTCCTGCGCGCGCAGGGCTTCCACGCCCCGCTGCGGCGGCTCTCCGCCTCGTACCTGGTCGCGACCTTCTTCAACAACTTCCTTCCCAGCAACATCGGCGGCGACGTGATCCGGGTGCGCGACAGCTCCGCCCTCACCGGCAGCACCACGACCTCGCTCGCGATCGTGGCCATCGACCGCATCCTGGGCCTGGGCGCCTTGTACGTGCTGGCGCTGGGCGCGTACCTGCTGGGCGGCCCCGCGGTGCGCGACCTGGCGGGCGCCGCCCCGGCCCTCATGGTGCTCGCGGTCGTGTTCGGCGTGCTGGCCTGGGTCTTCTTCCGGCCCGGGATCGCGCGGCGGGTGCTGGCGGTGTCGGGCCTGGGCTCGCGCGAGTGGGCCCGCCGGCGCTTCGAGACCGTGCAGGCGGCCGTCCACGTGTACCGCGAGCAGATGGCGGCGGTCTGGCTCGCGTTCGGCGCCAGCGTGGCGCTGCAGGCGCTGGTCGTCGTCTACTACTACGACGTGGCCCACTCGCTGCGCATCCCGCTCCCGTTGTCGGCCTGCTTCCTGATCGTGCCGCTGTGCAGCCTGGTGCAGACGGTCCCCGTCTCGTTCAACGGCTGGGGGATCCGCGAGAGCGTGTTCATCGTGTACTTCCAGCAGCTGGGCCTGCCGCGGGACAGCGCGCTCGCGTTCAGCCTGGTGGGCGCGGGCCTGATCGTGCTGCTCTCGCTGTCGGGGGCGGTCGTGTGGACGTCGCGCAACGCGCTGGCGGCCTCGCCGCAGCCGAACGAATGAGACGGGCCCGATGACGGTCTCCGTCGTCCACGTCTGCGACAAGTTCGGCGTCGCCGGCTCGAGCATCCACGGCGTGTCGCGCCTGTTCTCCTGGTGGTTCCCCCGCTACGACCCGGCGCGCTACCAGGTGTCGCTCGTCGGCCTCAAGGCGCCCGAGCCCGCGTCCGAGCTGCTCGCGCGCGAGGGCGTTCCGGTCCACCACCTGAACCGGGGCCGCTTCGACCCGCGCATCCTGACGGACCTGGTGCGCCTGGCCCGCGAACGGCGCGCGCGCATCCTGCACGTCCACGGTTACGCCGCCGCGGACTTCGGCCGGCTGGCGGCGCGCCGCGTGGGCGCCGCGCTGGTCCTGCACGAGCACTTCGCGGATCCGCACATGCCGGCCTACCAGGCCTGGGCCGACCGGCTCCTGGCGCGCTACACGGACCGGGCCATCGCGGTCTCCGGGTCCACCCGCGACTTCCTGGTGGACGACCGCTTCGTGCCGGCCGAACGCGTGCGGCTCATCTGGAACGGCGCGCCCCTCCAGGAGTTCGCCCGCCCTCCGGCCGGCGCGCGCGAGTCGGTGCGCAACGAGCTGGGTCTTCCACCCGCGACCCTGGCCATCGGGACCATCGGCCGCCTCTCGGCCCAGAAGGGCCAGCGCGACCTGCTGGAGGCGGCCGCGCAGGTGACAGGCGAGTTCGCCGACGTGCGCTTCGTCCTGGTCGGCGACGGGGACCTGCGGCCGGAGCTCGAGGCGCGGGCGGCCGCGCTGGGGCTGGGCGAGCGCATCGTCTTCGCCGGCCATCGCTCCGACATCCCCGCCGTGCTGGCCGCGCTCGACGTGGTCTGCATCTCGTCGACCTACGAGGGCACGCCGCTCGCGTTGTTCGAGGCGATGGCCGCCGGCAAGCCGATCGTCTCCACGGCGGTCGACGGATGCCGCGAGGTCCTCGACCACGAGCGGACGGGGCTGCTGGTCCCGCCGCGCGACCCGGACGCGTTGGCCCGCGCGCTGGTGCGCGTGCGCCGTGAGGCCGACCTGCGCGGGCGGCTGGGCGCCGCCGCGGCCGCGGAGTCGGCCCGCTACGACATCGCGGAATGCGTGCGCCGGATCGAGGACCTCTACGACGAGGTGCTCGCGGAGCGCGGGGCCGCCGCGTGAAGCTGCGCGCGCTGGCCCGGCACGCGGGCGAGGCCTGGGAGGTCCCGCGCGACCTCATGCTGGGGCGGTATCCATCGTTCGTGACGGGAGGCCCGCTGCCCCGCAGCCACGTGCCCGTGTTCGTGTTCCACTCGGTCGAGCCCGAGAGCTTCGGCCGCCGCCTCGACTACCTGGCCGACAACTCCTACGTGACGCTCTCCGCCGAGGAGTACTTCCAGTTCCTCCTGGGCGGACGCCCGGCGCCCGAGCGGGCGGTGGTCCTCACGTTCGACGACGGGCGCGGCAGCCTGTGGAGCGTGGCCGCCCCGCTGCTGGAGAAGCGCCGCATGAAGGGCATCGTGTTCCTGGTGCCCGGGCGTACCCCCTCGCGGACGGGCCCGCCGCTTCCCATCTGGACCGACGTGCGCGAGGGACGCGCGGACGCGGAGGAGGTGCTCGCGCGCGAGCGGCACCACCCGCTCCTGTCCTGGGAGGAGATCCGCACGCTGTCCGACCGCGGCGTGTTCGACTTCCAGAGCCACACGCTCAGCCATGCCCGCATCCACACGGACGCGCGCGTGGTCGGCTTCGTCACGCCGCCGCTGCGCCACGGCTACGACGCGTTCGACCTGCCGCTGGTCGCCTCGGCCGCGGGCGGAGACCTGCCCCCCGAGGAGGTGCCGCTGGGCCGTCCCATCCTGCAATGGGCGGCGCGGACCTCGGAGGCGCTGCGGTTCCGCGAGCAGGCGGACTACGGACGGGCGTGCGTCGAGGCGGTGGCCGCCGCGGGCGGCGCGCGCTTCTTCGAGCGCCCGCGCTGGCAGCGCGAGCTGCATGCGCTGCTCGCAAGCCCGCCCTCCGGCACCCGGGAGACGCCGGCCCAGCGCGACGAGGCCATCCGCCACGAGCTGGCGGAGTCCCGCCGCGTCATCGAGGAGCGCACGGGGCGGCCCGTCCTGCACCTGTGCTTCCCCTGGCACGTCTCCGGACCGACGGCCAGCCGCCTGGCGCGCGAGGCCGGCTACCGGACGGCGTTCTGCGGGAAGGTCTCCGGCGTCCCGCTCACCCTGCCCCGAGGCGACCTGGGCGCGATCGCGCGCATCGGCGAGGACTACGTGGAGCTGCTCCCGGGCCGCGGACGCACCACGCTCACCGCGGTGCTGCAGCAGAAGTGGCGCCGCCGCCGCCGCGCGGCGCCGTAGTACCATCCGCGGCAGGATGAACGACGAGGCGGACGCGTCGCGTCCGGACCACCTCCTGCTGCCGGTGCTGGCGCTCTCCGATGCCTGCCTGTTCCCCGAGTCATCGCTGCAGGCGGTGGTGAGCGCGCCGGCGGCCGTGCAGGCGGTCGAGATCGCGCAGCGCTGTGGCCGGCGGCTGATCGTGGCCGGCTACCGCGACCTGACGAGCGGGCTGCTCCACGACATCGCCACCGTGGCCACGCTGGAGGCCGACGCGCAGCTCCCCGACGGCTTCAGCGTCGAGCTCGACGGCCACAGCCGCGTACGCCTCGTCACCGTCGTCCGCGCGGGCGCGATCCTGGCCGAGGCGGCGCCGCTGGGCGAAGGCGACCCGGGAGACGAGTGGGGACCGGCCGTCGAGGCGCTGGCCCGCTACATCCACGCGCACACCGAGCTCAAGGCGTTCCTCGAGAAGCAGCGGCGCTCGGCGGAGCCCATGGCGTGGGTGAACCTGGCCTGCCAGTACCTCCCGATCACGGCCTCGGCGCGGCAGAAGCTGCTCGAGGCCGACGCGCCCGACCGGTGCCTCAAGATCAGCCGCGGGCTGGACGCGCTCCTCAAGAAGGAGCAGAGCGCTTAGCCCGCGTGGCTCCCTCCACCCGGGAAGACGCCGAGACGGCCGCCGGCTTCCTGCGCGGCGACGCGGAGGCCGTCTCGACCGTGGACGGTTGGATCGCCGGGGCGGCGTCGTCCTTCCGCGCCCGGCTGGGCGACGACTGGCACGACCTGCTCCAGGAGGCGCGGATCGAGATCCTGCGCCTGCTGCGCAAGTCCGCCTGGCGCGGCGAGGCCCGACTCAAGACGTACGTCTGGCAGGTCGTCGGCCACACGTGCCTGGACGCGATGCGGCGGCAGAAGCGGCGGCCGATGATGGAGGCCGTCGACGCCGACGCCCCGCTCCCCGCCGACGACCCCTCGCCCCTCGACCTGCTGATCCACGAGGACTCCCGCCGCCGGCTCCTCGCCGCGCTGGAGGCGGTGCCGGCCGACTGCAGGGACCTGTGGCGGCTCATCCTGTCCGGGCTCAGCTACCAGCAGATCGGCGCGCGCATGGGCGTCGCCGAGGGCGCCCTGCGCGTCCGCGCCTACCGCTGCCGCAAGCGCGCCATCGAAGCCCTCTCCGGTAACGTGACGGCCGCCACAACCGCCGAAGGATGATGAGGATGGATTGCACGGGTACGTCCGAGCGTCTCCCCTGGCTGGTGGGAGGCGGCCTGCCCGCGGCCGAGGCGGACGAGGTGCGCGCGCATCTCGCGACCTGCCCGCGCTGCCGCGAGGAGCTGGCCGAGACGCGCCGCGCCGCGGCCGTCTTCGGCGCCCACGTCCCCGTCGCGGTCCTGATGGACCTGGCCTGGGACCGCACGCCGAGCGCTCCCGACGCCGCCCTGGCCGCGTCGCACCTCGCGTCCTGCCCCGAGTGCCGCGAGGAGCTGGAGCTCGCGCGCGAGAGCCGCCGCCTGGAGGCGGATGCGCAGGAGCGCCCGCGCGCCGTGCGGTGGAACCCGAGCTGGCTCGCGGTTCCCGCCTCGCTGGCCGCGGGGCTCGTGCTGGGCTTCGGTCTGTGGGGCCGCGGGCCGGCGCCCGTGACTCCGCCGGACCCGCGCGTGGCCCTGCTCGAGCAGGAGACCTCCCGCCTGCGGGGCATGGTGCAGGCGCTGGAGAGGGCCGCGAGCACCGCCCGGCCGCGGATCAACCTGCCGCTGTTCGAGCTGGTGCCGCCGCTGGTGCGTCGCGGCGGCGCATCCCAGGCGACCGAGATCGCCGTTCCGGCCGGCGCCGCCGAGATCGCGCTGCTGGCGAGCTCGGACGCGCCGGCGGGCACACCGGCCTCCCTCGCCATCCTGGGCGCCGACGGCCGCGAGGTGTGGAGGACGGACGAGCTGGTCTCGGGTCCGCCCGGCGGCTACCTGGTCACGGTGCCTGCCGAGATGCTGCCCGCCGGGACGTACTCGATCCGCCTGCAGCCGCGGTCCGGCGCGCGGGTGGACTACCGCGTCCGCGTCAGGCGCTGACGTCACACGAGCGCGGCCGCTCGCGCCGGGCCACGTCCAGGTCGATCCGGACGAAGCTCCCCAGCGGACGTCCCGACGGGTCGGCCGCGCCCCGCGTCGAGCGGAGCCGCAGCACGTACACGAAGCTGTCCTTGTAGACGACCGGGGAGGCCGGAGTCAGGGCGACGCCGGCCTGCTCCCCCGCTGCCACCGTCACGGTCTGCGACGAAGGGCCGGTGCGGGCGGTCACGACGTCGCCCGCCGGGCCGCCGGTCACGCGCAGCCGCATGGTGGTGACCGGCTCCAGCGCGCGCAGGAACACCTCCGCCGTCTCGCCGCCCCGCAGCCAGAAGCCCTGCTGATCGGCGAGCGTCTCGCGGCCGAACGTCCCGTCGTCGGGGAAGTAGAGGTAGTAGGCCCTGGGATCGGCGGGCCAGTGCTTGTGGGGATCGCCTTCCGTGTCGCCGTACGGCTTCTTCCACCGCCAGCGCTCGGCGAAGACGGAGAGGTCGTTCAGCATCTCCAGCTCGGCCGGAAGCAGGCGGAACGGCCGGGACAGCGCGTGGTGCCCCGGCTGCAGCGAGTGCACGAGCGGACGGCGCAGCATGGGACCGGTGAACACCAGCCCCAGCAGGCCCGCCGCCGCGACCCACATCGCGCCCCCGCGGGGGACGAGGAAGACGGCGAGCGGCACGAGGTTCAGGAAGTACCGGTTGCCGATGGTGCCGCTGCCCCCGTACCAGTTGTCCGGGATCATCTCCAGATAGAAGAGGTACGAGACGCCGAGCGCCCCGACCGCCAGCCAGCCGAACCGGTCGCGCGGGCGCCACACGAGGAAGAGCACGAGCGCGACCACGAAAGGCAGGAAGTACGGCGCGGCCCCCCCGAACCGTCCGATCCAGAACGTCCAGAGGCTGCGGAAGAAGGACGCGCGCAGCTCGGACGCGCACCGCGGCGGCTCGGCCCCCAGCCCCTGCGCGGCGTCCTCGCCCTGGACGCTCGGCCCCGCGCTGTTGGTGGACATCCAGATGCCGCTGTTGCCGAACGTGATGTCGCGGGTGCCCTTCCGCTCGAACGGGAAGTCGTCGTAGAACGTCTTGCGCTCGCCGCCCTGGTAGTTCACCTCGCCGGTGACCGCCGCGTTGACCGCGAAGAGCGCCGCGGTCGTCGCGGCCAGCACCGCGCCCCTCTTCACCGACTCCAGCAGGCGCCGCGCCAACCCGGACGGCGCCGGAAGGTCTTCGCGCTCCGGCCATCCCAGCAGCGGCGCGACGCCCAGCGGGATCGCCAGCCAGAGGTTGTAGGGCTTCGAGTAGATCGCGAGGCCCAGCAGCACGGCGCACGCCAGCGGATGGCCGCGCCGCCAGGCCACGAGCCCGACCGCGATCACGCCGACGTTGAACACCTCCGGCGCCGGCCAGACCAGGTACACGGGCGTGGCCGTCGCGAGGAACAGGGCCACCGCCGCGGCCAGCGCCCCGGCGGGACTCGCCCGCCGGCGCAGCTCCTCGTAGCCGAGCCACAGGGCGAGCCCCAGGAAGGCGACGTTCGCCAGGAACAGGCCGCGCGTCCCGAAGAGCCGGACGAAGGGCGCGGCGGCCACGGGATAGGCGAGCGCCTTCGCGAAGTACAGCGGCTGCGCGTTCTCGGGCGCGCGCACACGGTGCACCCACGGGAACCCCCCGGCCGTGTCGAACGTCAGCCCGCCGCGCGTGCGCTTCAGGAACAGTCCCTCGGGGCCACGGCCCATCTCGCGCTGCACGCGCAGCAGGTCCCTGGCCTCGTAGCGGAGGTCGCCGTCCTCCGCCAGGCTCCAGGCCATCGCGTAGTACGTCGCGCCGTCGCCCCAGAACTGCGGAAGGCGGACCGTCCACACGGCCGCGGCCAGGGCCAGCACGACGCCGGCGATCGCCAGGCGCGCGGTGCGGTCGCTCACAGCCAGCCGGCCTCGCGGTAGGACGCCGCGGTGACGCCGATCCCCGCGTCGAGGTCCACCTTGGGCGCGTAGCCCAGCAGGCGCCGCGCCTTCTCGATCGAAAACGCGCGGCTCTTGACCCAGAAGTCGACCCGCCGCCGGTGCAGCGGCGGCTCGATGCCGAGGGGCACGCACACCGCTTCGACGAGCGTGCCCAGCGCCTGCAGCGGCCAGGCGGGGATCCGGAAGGGAAGCACGCGACCGCCCGTGTGCCGCGCGATGAGGCCGGCCAGCTCGCGCTGCGAGACGTAGCGCGGGCCGGCGACGATGAACGCCTCCCCCGCCGCCTCGGGCCGCTCCAGCAGCAGCAGGTACCCGTCGAGGAGGTCGTCGATGAAGACGGGGTGGTAGAAGGCGCGACCGTCGCCGACGATCGCGTACCGTCCGCGCGCGATGGCGCGGAACAGCTTCAGCAGCCGCCGCTCGCCCGGCCCGTAGATCGCGCCGGGCCGGATGACGGCGACCTCGATCCCGCGCTTGCGTCCCAGCTCCAGCGCGAGGCGCTCGCCCTCGGCCTTGGTCTCCTGGTAGATGTCGCCGGGCGCCATGGGCGCGCTCTCGTCCGCCGGCGGGTGCTCCACGTGCCCGTGCACGCCGACGGTCGACGTGTGCACGAGGCGCCGGACGCCCCCGCGCGCGGCCGCCTCCAGCAGGCGCTCCGTCCCGCCGACGTTGACATCGCGGTAGTACGCGTCGGGGTGACCCGCGGTGCGGTACACCGCCGCCACGTGGAGCACCGCGTCCGCGCCCTCGACCAGGCGAGCGAGCGCTCCGGCGTCGGCCAGGTCGCCCTCGACCCATTCGACGCCATCGACCCGTGGCCGCGAGGCGCCCGATCGCGCGAGCGCGGACACCCGATCGCCCCGCGCGACGAGCCGCGCGAGCAGACGCCCTCCGGTGTAGCCGGTGCCGCCCGTGAGCGCGACCCTCATCGCCGTCGGGCGGCCAGCTCCTGGAAGAGGGCGCGATACCGGTCGACGCTCACCTCGACGTCGAACCGCTCGAGGACGCGCGCTCGGCCCTGCGCGCCCATCGCTTCCCTGCGGTCCCCGTCCGCCAGCAGCCCCTCGATCGCGTCCGCCAGGGCCTCCGCGTCCGCGGGCGGCACGAGCAGGCCGGTGCGGCCGTCCTCGATGACGTCCACGATCCCGCCGGTGCGCGAGCCGACGCAGGGCAGGCCGCAGGCCGCCGCCTCGATCAGCGACAGGCCGAGCGCCTCGAACTCGGACGGGAACGCGAACAGGTCCGACGCGCCCAGCCAGTCCTCGACGGCGTCGACGCGGCCGGCGAAGGTGACGCGGCCGTCGAGGCCCAGGCGGGCGACCTGCGCGCGCAGCTCGTCTTCGTTCGAGAGCACCTGTCCCGCCCCGGAGCCCACCAGCACCAGGTGCGCGCGCGGCTCGCGCGACGAGGCGCGCCCGAACGCGGTCATCAGCGTCTCGAGCCCCTTCCCGCGGAGCAGCCGGCCGGTGTACGTGACGACGAGCACGTCCGCCGGCAGGCCCAGCGCCGACCGCAGCGCGGCCTTCTCCTCGAGCGTCCGCGGGCGGAAGCGCCGCGTGTCGACGCCGTGCGGGATGAGCGCGATCCGTTCCGGAGGGAAGCGAGCACCTGCGATCTCCTCCGCGATGAGCCGCGACATGGCGACGCCCGCGGCCGCGTCGCGGAAGAGGAGGTTCCGCGCGCGCACGAGCAGCCCCACGATGCGCCGCGGCAGGGATCGATGAAGCCGCGTGCCCCAGGTGTAGACCTCGCCCGACAGCTCGCCGTTCACCTCCGGCTGGAGGACCACCGGGCGGCTGGCCCAGCTGCCCGCGAGCAGGCCGGGCAGGCCCAGCACGCGCGTCCCGCGGACCACCAGCACGTCGCAGCCGTGCGCCAGCCGGCACAACGCGGGCAGGATGCGCAGCGCCAGCGCGTACTTCTTGAGGCGGCCCGGGCCCGTGGGCCCGACGCGCGTGATGGCGACCCCGGCCGCGTCCTCGCTCGCGGGCCACGCGGGGTCCGTGCGCCGCGTCAGCACGTGCGCGCCGAAGCCGCGTGCGACCAGGCGCCCGGCCAGGTCGCGGATGTGCGTCTCGCCGCCGCCCAGGACGGGCCAGAACGACTCGGTCACGAACAGGATGCGGGGTCCGGGCGCGGTCAACGCAGGGCCCGGTCCGGCTCGGGCTCCCGCTCCCTCGTGTCGGTGCGCACCCTCTCCTTCACCACGTAGATGGGCTTGCCCTGGCTCTCGTGGTAGATGCGCACCAGCAGCTCGGCCATCAGGCCGAAGCTGACCAGCAGCAGCCCGATCGGGACCAGCCACAGGCCGAGCAGGAGCAGCGGCCGGCCCCAGATCGCCGTGTCCGCGAAGAGCCGGACATAGAGGAGGTAGAGGAGGATCGCGGCGCCGATGCCCCCGGCGGCCAGGCCCAGCAGGCCGAAGAAGTGCGCGGGCCGCGTGCCGTACTGCAGCATGAACTTCACGGTGAACAGGTCGAGCATCACGCGCAGCGTGCGGCCCAGGCCGTACTTGCTGCGCCCGCGCGTGCGCGGCCGGTGGTGGACCTCCATTTCGTCCACGCTCACGCCCATCCACGAAGCCACCGCGGGGATGAAGCGGTGCATCTCGCCGTAGAGCCGCAGGCCCTTCACCACCTCCGCCCGGATGGCCTTCAGCGAGCACCCGTAGTCGTGGAGGCGCACGCCAGTGGACCACGAGATGATGCCGTTCGCGATGCGCGAGGGGAGCACGCGCGTGAACGAGTCCTGCCGGTGGCGGCGCCAGCCGCAGACCATGTCGTAGCCCTCGTCCAGGCGGGCGAGCAGCGCGGGGATGTCGCGGGGGTCGTTCTGCAGGTCGCCATCCGAGGTGACGATCACGTCGCCGCGCGCGTGGTCGAAGCCGGCCGAGAAGGCCGCCGTCTGGCCGAAGTTGCGGCGCAGCCGCAGGACGCGCACGCGCGGGTCGTCGCGCTCGATCGCGAGCAGCGCCGCGAGCGTCCCGTCCGTGGAGCCGTCGTCCACCAGCAGGATCTCGTACGGCCGCCCCAGCGGGTCGAGCGCCGCGGTCAGCTCGCGGTGGAGGTCGCGCACGTTGTCGACCTCGTTGAACACGGGGATCACGACGGACAGCTCGGGCCGCATGCGCCGCCAGTATACGAGCGGAGGCGCGGACGACGTGAGCCGGCGTCAGCGCCCGGCGGCGATGAGGTAGGCCCAGTTGGCGACGACCGCCAGCGGGACGAGCACCCGCAGCACGCGCACGGCCCGCGGGCCCAGCTCGACGCGAAGGGCCCGCCGGCGCGTCAGCAGGACCAGGTCCGCCAGCGCCCAGACCCCGACCAGGAGCCCGGCCACCGTGACGAGCGGGTTCATGGCCAGCGCGGCCGCCGGATCGAGCTGCAGCAGCCGCACGGCCGCGCGCGTGCCGCCGCAGGTGAGGCAGGGAAAGCCGGTGAAGAGCTTGAAGTAGCAGACGATGAAGCCGAGGCGGTGCACCCCCAGCAGGATCACGGCGTAGCCCGCAAGCGCTCCCGCCAGCGCGAGCGCCGCGCCCAGCGGGAATGCTCCAGCGACGGCGCGGAACGCGCTGGCCCGGGCCGGCCCCATCACCGACTCGCCGCTCATTGCGCCGCCGACGCGATGAGCATCCCCAGCAGCCCGAACCCGGCCACGCAGCAGCAGCACGCCACCAACACGGGCAGCACGACCGAGCCGATCGCCTTCCCCAGCGTCGTGTCGTGGACGACCTGGATCCCGATGATCGAGCTGACCGCGGTCCAGACGATGGCCACGAAGGGCCCGCAGAGGGGAACCAGCGACACGATGCTGGCCGCGCGTGCGTAGGCCCCTGCGCGGAACGTGGCCTCGAACCCGTGCCGCGCGCCGCCCAGCATCATCAGGCACAGGTGGTTGAGCCCGCTCACCACGAGCAGCCCCACGACCAGCACGAAGGGCCCGATGAGGACCTGCACCAGCAGCCCGGGCCCGCCCTGCACCATCGCCAGGGCCCGGTCGATCTCGGGCCCGAGGCCGAGCTCCGCCGTCTCGTGGCCGACCAGCGCCTCGAAGATCGCGTCGTACACCGCCGTGGCCACGAGGCCCACGTAGCCCACGATGACCGCGTAGAGCAGGGGGGCGCCCAGCCCGCCCGTGGGAGACACGCGGCGGAAGAAGTCCCGCGGCTTCGACAGGACCTGCAGGGTCGTGTCCACCAGCGCCGTCAGGAAGCCCAGCTCGGAGCGGCGCTCCCAGGGCACGCCCTCGGACGGGAGCGGAGGAGGCGGCGGGGACGCTGGAGGAGGAGGTGCGGGCACAGGCTCTGGGCGGGGAGCGGGCTCCTCGCCCGGAGCCGGCGGGAGCGGCAGCGGGGCACCGCAGTGGATGCAGAAGCCCGCGCTCGGCTCGGGCTGCTCCTGCTGGCAGCGGGGGCAGCGGGTCATGCGTTCGCGTCGGCGCCGTGGATGAGGTCCATGGAAGCGATGCAGTCTATAGTACGTCGCCATGCCGCGGGTGACCGTCGAGACCGTCGAGCACGTCGCGCGCCTGGCGCGCCTGTCCCTGAGCCCCGAGGAAAAGGAGACGTTCGCCCGGCAGCTGGACCAGATCCTCGCCTACGCGGAGTCCATCCAGTCGCTCGACACCCGCGGCGTTCCCCCGATGAGCCACGCGATCGCGTCAGGCACCTTCCGCGAGGACGTGCCCCGGGACGCCCGCCTGCGCGAAACGGCCCTGCGCGAGGCGCCCGACGCCGCGGACGGGCTGTTCCGCGTGCCGCGCGTGCTCCCCTGATGGCGGCCCAGCTCCACTGGATGGGCGCGGCCCAGGCCGCGGCGGCGGTGCGTGCACGGGAGGTCTCGGCGACGGAGCTGGTGCGCGCGCACCTGGACCGCATCGCCGCGCTGGACGGGACCGTGGGCGCGTTCCTCGAGGTGATGGCCGATCGCGCGCTCGAGCGCGCCCGGCGCGTGGACGGCCTGCTCTCCAACAGCGATCCCGGCCCGCTGGCGGGCGTCCCCGTCGCCATCAAGGACGTCCTCGACGTCGAGGGCGTCCCCACCACCTGCGGGTCGCGCGTGCTGGAGGGCTACGTGCCGCCCTTCACCGCCACCGCCGTGCGCCGGCTCGAGGCCGCGGGCGCCATCGTGCTGGGCAAGACCAACCTCGACGAGTTCGCGATGGGCTCGTCGACCGAGAACAGCGCCTATCGCGTGACGCGCAATCCCTGGTCTCCCGATCGCGTGCCGGGAGGATCGTCGGGAGGGTCGGCGGCGGCGGTCGCGGCCGGCATGGCCCCGCTCGCGATCGGCACCGACACCGGCGGGTCGATCCGCCAGCCCGCGGCCTTCTGCGGCGTCGTGGGCCTCAAGCCCTCCTACGGCCGCGTGAGCCGCTGGGGCCTGGTCGCATTCGCGTCCTCGCTGGACCAGGCCGGCCCGTTCGGCCGGTCCGTCGAGGACGTCGCACTCGCGGCCGCCGTGCTCTTCGGCCCCGATCCGCGCGATGCCACCAGCGCTCCCGTCGCCGCGCCCGACTTCGAGGCGGCCATGGCGCGGGACGCGGCCGGCCTGCGCATCGGCGTGCCCTGGAGCTTCCTGGAGACGGGCGTCGACGCCGCGGTGATGGCGTCCTTCAAGGACGCCCTGCGCACGCTGGAGGACGCCGGCGCACGCATGGTCGACGTCTCGCTCCCCCACCTCTCGCACGCGATCGCGACCTACTACCTGATCGCGACCGCGGAGGCTTCGAGCAACCTGGCCCGCTTCGACGGCGTGCGCTACGGGCGGCGCGCCGACGCGCCCGACCTGGCCTCGATGTACGGCGAGACGCGCGACCGAGGCTTCGGCCCCGAAGTCAAGCGCCGGATCGTCCTGGGCACGTTCGCGCTGTCGTCGGGCTACTACGACGCCTACTACGTGCGGGCCCAGCAGGTGCGCACGCTCATCCGCCGGGACTTCGAGCAGGCCTTCGCCGGGTGCGACGTGGTGGCCACACCCACCGCGCCCACGCCGCCCTTCCGCATCGGCGAGAAGACGGCGGACCCGCTGCAGATGTACCTGGCGGACATCTTCACGGTGCCGGCCAGCCTGGCGGGCCTTCCCGCCGTCTCGCTGCCCAGCGCGCCCGCGGGCGGCCTCCCCGTGGGCCTCCAGCTCCAGGGCCGGCTCTTCGACGAGGAGACGCTCCTCCGCCTCGGCCACGCCTTCCAGCAGCGCACGAACCACCACCGGGCCCGACCCGCGGGCCTGGCCTAGTCCGTCGCGGCTCCCTCGACGCCGGCGGGGCGCCGACGCTCCAGCACGCGGCGCAGGACGAAGTAGGACAGCAAGCCGAAGACCACGCCCAGCACCGTGTTGCCCAGCACGAACGGCCAGAGGTACGGGCGCAGGTGCGCCAGCAGGTCGGTGTAGAACGCGAGGCCGTGCCGGTCCCAGTCGATGGTCGCGAGCCCCTCCGTCGACACGCCGAGCAGCGCGCAGCCGACGACCGTGCCCGCCAGGAAGAGCGGGGCCAGCGTCCACGGGTTGTTCACGTAGCAGCCGATCAGGATGGCCCCGCGGCTGAGCCGGAACGCGAAGGCGATGCCCAGCGCGATCAGCGTATGCAGGCCCAGCAGCGGGGAGAACGCGATCCAGATGCCCAGGCCGAACGCGAGCGCGATGCGATGCGGGGTGTCCTCGAGGTGCAGCAGCTCCCCGAGGGCGCGCCGGATGCGACCGCTCATGCCCCTCGCAGGGGATCCCGGCGCTGCTCCCGCACCGGGCTCGCGAAGTGATCGTGCGCGCCCGGGCGCAGCCGCCGCATCGCCTCGCCGAACTTCACGGACACTCCGGGCGGCCCGGAGGCGAACCCCCCGACGGCCGTGACGGGCACCTCCCAGACGGCCGCCACGTCGCGCAGCGCGTCCCACGCCGACGGGGGCACGGCCAGCAGGAGCTGGTAGTCCTCGCCGCCGTGGAGCGCGAGCGAGAAGCCGTTGTCCCCCCCTTCCCTCTCCAGCCGCGCGGCCGAGGGCTCGACCGGCACCGAGGACGAGTCGATCCACGCCGACACCTGGCTCTCCTCGCACATCCAGGACAGGTCGCCCGACAGGCCGTCCGACAGGTCCATGGCGGCGTGCACGAGGTCCTCCTGGCCCAGCGCGCGCGCCAGCGACAGGGGAGGGGCGGGGTCGAGCTGCGCCCGCAGGCAGCGCTGGAGGTCGGCGGCCGCCGCCGGCGGGACCCCCGCCACCTCGATCAGCGCTCCGTCTCCGTCGATGCGCGCGCCCCGGGCGAGGAAACGCAGGCCGGCCGCGGCGGCGCCGAGCGTTCCCGTCACCACCACCAGGTCGCCCGCCTGCGCGCCCTGCCTGCGCAGGATGCGCTCGGACGCGCCCATGAGCGTGACGTCGATCGTGAGGCAGGACGACGCCGCGAGGTTCCCGCCGACCACCTCCACGCCCGCCTCGGCCGCCCGTTCGAGCAGGCCGTCGTAGAGCCCGTCGACGAAAGCGAGGGGCAGGTCCGGCGGCAGGCACAGGCTGATCGTCGCGTACTGGCCGGCGCCGCCCATGGCCCCGATGTCGGACAGGTTCACGCTCAGCGCCTTGCGCCCCAGCAGGGACGGAGGCGCCCAGTCGCGGCGGAAGTGCACGCCCTCCACCATCACGTCGGTCGTGACCAGCGTGACCGGCCCCGTCACGACGGCGGCGGCGTCGTCGCCGATGCCGAGCAGCACGCCGGGTCCGTGGGGGATGCGGCCACGCAGGTGGCGCAGCAGGCCGCGCTCGCCCAGCGAGCCGACGGTGACCGCGGGGTCGGCCACGCTCATGCCGTCGTCAGGGGAGAAATGAGAAGGCCCCCCGCCTTTGCCGTGTGGACGGTGACCTGAACCTGGTCACTAGGTGGGATCCCTGCGTCCCGCTTCAGGCTTCCTCGACGCGGAGGCATGCACACCACGGAACGACTGTCGGGACCCCGGATTAACGACGTTGGTTCGAGGCTTCCTGATCCATCACGTTCAACGCAGGGGACCTTGTCGCCAGCGATCATAGCCTCTCGCACCAAGCCGAGGCAAGATGCTAGCCGTCGATCGCGGCGGCGAGGGTGCGCGCCATCATCTCGGCGCGGATGCGCAGCTTCTCGTCGCCCTGCTCCAGGCGGTCGCGCGCCTCGAACAGCTCGGCCGCGATGTTGAGCGCGGCCAGGACCGCGATGCGCACGGAGTCCACGGCCCCGCTGGACTTGCTGACCTCGCGCATCTGCGCGTCGACGTGGGCGGCCAGCTCCTCGACGAAGCGGGAGTCGCTGCCGGCACGGACGGCATAGGTCTGCCCGAAGATCTCGACGTGGACGAGCCCGGCCTTGTCCGCCATGGGCCTGGATTATGAGCCGTCCTACTCCAGCTCGTCCAGGACCTCGATCAGCCGCGCCAGGCGCTTCTTGATCTCCTCGCGCTCCTTGCGCAGCGTGGCCACCTCGCCGTCGAGCGCCTCCACGCGCTTGTGGTCGGACGCGGCCGCGCCCTTCTGCTTCTCGAGCGCCTGCAGGCCCTTCTCGGCCTCCTTGAGCCGCGACTCGGCCTGGCGGCGCTGCTGTTCCAGCTCCTTGTTCTCCTGCCGCAGCGCCCTCACCAGCTCGGCGGCGCGCCGGACCTTCTCCTCGAGCAGCTCGAAGCTATCCTGCACGCTCTTCTCCCCTGATCTCGTGTCCCGACGCGCGCAGCCGGCCGACCACGTCGGCCATGGCCCGCTCCACCTCGTCCCCGGTGAGCGTCCGCTCGACCGCCTGGAATCGTAGCGCGAGCGTGAGGCTCACGCGCCCCGCCGGCACGGGCGGCCCTTCGTAGCGGTCCGCGACGGTCACGTCGCGCAGGTGCGCCCCGGCGGCCGAGCGCACCTCGTCCAGGATCGACTCCGCCGCGACGGCGGCGTCGGCGAAGACCGAGAGGTCGCGCGCGACCGCAGGGAAGCGGTCGAGCGGCTGGGCGCGCACGGCCGAGGGATCGCCCGCCGTCAGCGCCGCGAGGTCGATCTCCGCGACCACCACCTCCGACCGCGCCCCCACCGCCGTCGCGTGGTCGGGGTGCAGCACGCCCAGGTAGCCCACGTCCCGGGCCCCGATCCGCACGCGCACCGCCTTGCCCGGATGCAGCTCGGGCCGGTCCGCACCGGGCTGCCACGAGGGGGCACCGGCGGCCAGCCGCGCGAGGACGGACTCGATCGCGCCCTTGCCGTCGAAGAAGTCGGCGGCCCGCGCCTTGCGGGCCCAGCTCGCGGGCTCGAGGCTTCCGGACAGCAGCAGCCCGAGCCGTCCCGTCTCGCGCACGCCCCCGCCCGCCGGAGCGAACACACGTCCCACTTCGAACAGGCCCAGGTCCCGGCGTCCCTGCCGCAGGTTCGTCTGCAGCGCGTCCAGCAGGCCGGGGAACACCAGGCTGTCGCGCAGCGCGCCCGCGCCGCCGGCCAGCGGGTTCGCGAGCGGCACCCGCGCGTCGGCCTGGGGCGCGAGCGACAGCTCGATGACCTCCTGCAACCCCATCCCGACCAGGGCCCGGCGCAGCTCGCGCTCGCGCCTCTGGGGCCGGGTGAGCGCGCCCACGCGCTGCGCCGCCGGCACGGTGGCGGGGATCCGCCCGGCGCCGTAGTGCCTTCCGACCTCCTCGACCAGGTCCACTTCGCGCGAGACGTCCGAGCGCCAGGACGGCACCTGCCATCCGTCCGGAGCCAGCACGAAGCCGAGGCCGCGCAGGATCACGCGCTGCCGCTCGTCGGGCAGGTCCACCCCCAGCAGCGCGCTCGCGCGCGTGGGACGCAGCGGGACGCGCGACGCGCGGCGCGGCTTCGCGAGCTGGTCCACGATCCCCGGGCGGGCGGAGCCGGCCTCGATCTTCGCGAGCAGGTGCGCGATGCGGTCCAGCGCCGCCGGCTGCCCTTCCGGATCCGCGCCGCGCTCGAACCGGTGCGACGCCTCGGTGTGCATCCCGAGCGCCTTGGCGCTGCGGCGGATGGTGAGCGGGTGCCAGTAGGCCGCTTCCAGCGCGACCACGCGCGTCGCGTCCGAGACCTCGCTCGAAGCGCCGCCCATGATGCCGGCCAGGGCGAGAGGCACGGTCCTCGTGGACACGACGCCGGTGCCGGTCGGCAGCGAGCGCTCCTCGCCGTCGAGGGTGACGAGCCGCTCGCCCTCGCGCGAGAGCCGGATCACCAGCGCGCCGTCCGCGATCTTCGCGAGGTCGAACGCGTGCGAAGGCTGGCCCAGCTCCAGCATGACGTAGTTCGTCAGGTCGACCACATTGGAGATCGGGCGCACCCCGACCATCTCCAGCCGGTCGCGCATCCAGGCCGGGGAGGGGCCCATCGTGACGTCGAGCACGCGCCCACAGAAGCGTGGGCAGAGGTCCGGCGCTTCGATCGCCACCGAGAACGCCTGGGCGGCCGGCGCGCCCTTCTCCACGACGTGCGTGTCGGGCGCGCGCAGCGGCGCCCCGTAGATGACGGAGACCTCGCGCGCCACGCC
>JAICEW010000074.1 GCA_025923995.1 Vicinamibacteria bacterium
CGCAGGTCGGCGCGCCGGTAGCGGTCGAGACCGAGCGGCAGGGCGGCCAGGGTCAGGGCCACGGCCACCCACGCGCCGCGCTCGAGGGCGCGCGACGAGGGGCCGGCGGGGGCGGGTGGGGCGACCGGCCGGCGCAGGAGCGCCTCGAGTGCCAGCAGCGCGAGCGGAAGCACCGCGGGAACGGCGAAGACCAGCAGCCGGTCCGTGTTCTTTCCGAAGAGCGCGAGCGGGCGCGTCTCCCCCACGTTCATCCAGGCCACGAACGGGAAGCCCAGCGTGACCGCGAGCAGGAAGGCGTACCGCCGCAGGTAGGGTCGCGCGCGCCGCAGGCACGCGCCCGCCACCGCCAGCGGCAGCAGGCCCGACAGCAGCAGACCGCGCAACGTCTCCGCGCGGTGGTGCCAGAGGCTGTCGAGGATGCCTCCCCACGAGTCGGCGGGCGGCAGGCTGGGCAGCGAGGCCACGGGCGCCCACCCCCAGCGCAGCAGGACGGTCGTGCCGAGCGCCGCCGCGGCGGCGGCCAGCAGCTTCCCCGTCGCCAGCCGCACGCCGTCCCGGTCGTGTCGGGCCAGGAAGACGAGCGGCAGCAGCAGGACCTGCAGCTCCTTGTTGCTCGCCGCCAGCACGGAGACGAGCGCCAGCACGCCCGCGCCCGCGCCCGACTCCAGCGCCAGCAGGAATGCCGCCTCGAGCGCGAGCGCGAGCGGTTCGACGAGGTAGGGATACTCGAGGACCTCGCCCACCGGCCCCGATGCCGCGAGCGCGGCCACCCCCGCGAGGGACGCGGCCGTTCCGTGCCCCAGCCGCATCAGGAAGAGGCCGGTGAAGACGCAGGCGGCCACGAGCCCGGCCAGCGTGAGCCAGCGGAACCCGGCGATGACGTCCCGCCCGGGGAGGAGGTCCACGACCAGCGGCGTCAGCACGCGGTAGCCCCAGGGCGCGACCGTGAACACGGTGGGGCTCTCCGCCATCGCCACGTACGCGTACGCGTCGAACGCGGGCAGCTGGAAGCGGTCGTGGACGACGCGCTCGTCGAGGTGCCTGACGCGGAAGGCGACGATCCCCGACGCCAGCAGGAGCGCCAGGAGCGCTCCCCGCTTCAAGCGGCCGGCGAGGTGGTCGCGAGCGCGCGGTACTGCTGCTGCGCCAGCTCCGCGGCGCGCCCGCGCAGGCGCGCCATCGCCTCGTCCTGCGTGCGCAGGAAACCGAGCGTGTTCACGACCGTGCGCGCGCCGATGCGCTCCTCCGTCACCAGGAACCCGGGCTGGTCGGGCCCCATGCCGGCGACCGTGGCCTCGGGCGGCCGGTCGAAGACCCGCAGGCGCACGCGGCTGGCCTGCGTGGGATGCACCAGGATCTCCTCGTGGACGGTCGCCATCAGTGCACCTTCTGCATCTTCTTGTTCAGGAAGTCCATCAGCAGGAACTGGCCCAGGTTGTGGGGCGTCGTGAAGTAGGCCTTGCCGCGGCACATCTCGCTGACCTTCTTCACGAACGCGACCAGCTCGCGGTCCCGCGCCAGCATGAACGTGTTGATGAGGATGCCCTGCCGGCGGCAGTTGGCGACCTCCTTCAGCGTGAGCGCCACCACCCGCGGATCGAGACCGAAGGGGTTGCGGTAGATGCGGCCGTCGGGCTCGGTCAGGGCGGACGGCTTGCCGTCCGTGATCATCACGATCTGCTTCATGTCCTTGCGCTGGCGGGCCAGGATGCGCTGCGCCAGCTTCAGGCCTTCGCGCGTGTTCGTGTAGTAGGGCCCGACGCGCACCTTGCCCAGCTGCGAGAGCGGGACCTCCTCGGCGGAGTCGTGGAACAGCACCAGGTGCAGGGTGTCCCCCGGGTACTGCGTCCGGATCAGGTGCGAGAGCGCCAGGGCGACTTTCTTGGCCGGCGTGAACCGGTCCTCGCCGTAGAGGATCATGCTGTGCGAGCAGTCCAGCATGACGACCGTCGCGCACGAGCTCTGGTACTCGGTCTGCCGCACCAGCAGGTCGTCGTAGTCGACGTCCAGCGGGACCTTGAGCCCCTCGCGGGCGAGCGCGTTCAAGAGCGTGCCGCTGACGTCGAGGTTGAGCGTGTCGCCGAACTCGTACGTCTTGGACGCGCCCGAGGTCTCGACGCCCGTGGACAGGTCGCGCGTGTCGTGCCGCCCGAACGAGGACTTGCCCAGGGATCCCAGCAGGTCGCGCAGCGTCTTGTAGCCGAGGAAGTCGATGCCCTTCTCCGTCAGCTCGAACTTGATGGGCTTGCCCGCCGGTCCCAGGGACCCGCCGCCGCTGGTGTCGTGGAACGGGCGGTCCTCCGAGAGCTTCAGGTAGCCCTCCCGCACCAGCCGCTCGACCACCTTCTGCAGGAACTGGTCGCGCGCCTCCGCGTCGCCCATCAGCTTCTGCAGGTCCTCGTCCGAGAGCAGGCCGCGGCGCATCAGCGCGTCCAGGATGGCGTCGTGGAGCGACTGGAGGTCGTCCTCGTCCCAGTCGTTCATCTCCTCGGTGCCGAACCCGCTGTCGAGCAGGAAGTCGGACAGCTCGGAGACGAGGTCCTCCAGGTCGAGGTCGTCCCACAGCTCGCCGAAGTACCGGTGATATTTCGTTGTGGCCATGTCTCGAACCACGGACTGCGCGGCGCGACGGATTCACTCCGGCGCGACGCGCGGGGGGTCAGGGGGGTGCGACGCAGCACCCCCTGCTCGATGACTAATTCACCTGCTTCTTCATCCGCCGGAGACGCTCGAGGCGCTCCAGGTCGATGTCGGTCTCGGCCGGGCGCTCGACGGCCACGAAGCCGCGGTCGTCGGTGCGCCCGATCTTCTTCTGGGCCCAGAGCCCCTCCAGCACGAACTCGCCCGCGGCCGCGCGCAGCGGCGTCGGGTCGTCGGGCGACGCGCCCAGCGGCTGCAGGTGGCCCAGCAGGCCGGGGACCCTGGACAGCTCGGCCAGCCATTCGTCCGCCGGCCCCTCCTCGCGCAGCTTGAGCTGTCCCCCGCCCTCGAAGAACGCGACCGCCGGCCGGAAGTCCACCGCGCCCAGGTACACCGAGAAGGTCTCGCCCACCGCGGCGCGGATCAGCTCGCGGCCGATGCTCTCGGCGCCCATCAGCTCGCCCTCGTACTCCAGCTCCAGCTTGCCGGTGACGGCGGGCAGCGAGGCGTAGAGGTCGGAGATGCGCGGCACCACGACGCCTTCGTGCGCGCGCAGCGCGCGGCGCTCGGCGTTGCTCACCGCGTCCTCCAGCGCGGAGATGGGCAAGCGCTGGCTGACGCCGCTGCGCTTGTCGATGCGCTTGTCGCGCCGGGCGGCGAAGGCGACGCCCTCGGCCACCTCGCGCAGCCAGCGCGGGAGGCGCAGCTCGGGCCCGCGGTCGGTCCAGGCCTCCTGCTGCGTGATGGCGACGCCCTGCTCGATGGTGGCCGGGTAGTGGGTGCGGATCTCGCTGCCGATGCGGTCCTTGAGCGGCGTGATGATCTTGCCCCGCGCGGTGTAGTCCTCCGGGTTGGCCGTGAAGACCATGCAGACGTCGAGCGGCAGGCGCACCGGGTAGCCCTTGATCTGGACGTCGCCCTCCTGGAGGATGTTGAACAGGCCGACCTGGATGCGTCCCGCCAGGTCCGGCAGCTCGTTGAGCGCGAAGATCCCGCGGTGCGCGCGTGGCAGCAGGCCGTAGTGCACGGTCAGCTCGCTCGCCAGGTCGTGACCGCCGCGGGCCGCGCGGATGGGGTCGACGTCGCCGATCACGTCGGCGATGGTCACGTCGGGCGTGGCCAGCTTCTCCACGTACCGCTCCTCGCGCGTGAGCCACGTGAGCGGCGTCTCCTCGCCGCGCTCGGCGAGGAGGTCGCGGCAGCGCCGGCAGAGCGGCCGGAACGGGTCGTCGTGGATCTCGCAGCCGGCCACCGCCGGCACCGCGTCGTCGAGCAGCGTGGTGAGGCTGCGCAGCAGCCGGCTCTTGGCCTGCCCGCGCAGGCCCAGCAGGATGAGGTTGTGGCGCGACAGGATCGCGTTCACCACCTTCGGCACCACCGTCTCCTCGTACCCGAGCACGCCCGGGAACAGCGCCTCGCCGCGGCCGAGCTTGCCGCGCAGGTTCTCGCGCATCTCGTCCTTCACGCCGCGCGAGCGGTACGTCGGGTCACGGCGGAGAGCGCCGAGCGTCTGGGCCTGGGTCACTTGCGAACCTCCGCAGCCATTATGCACCCGCGCCCGACGCCGTTCAGGGCAGGCTCGGCGGCCGCGCCGCCTCGCGCCGCCCGTTCACGAAGCGGAAGAACGCCGCTTCCGGCAGGTCCAGCCCCCCGCGGCGGGCACCGGGGTTGTGCAACGTGACCTCGGGTACGCCGTCCTCGCCCAGCCAGAAGTGGACGTCCCACACCGCCGGGTGCCAGAAGTACACCTCGGACCCGAGCCCCCGGCGCGGCGGCTCGGTGCTCGCGTCGGGCGTCAGGACCATGCCGCCGTTCATCAGGTGCCAGCCCGCCTCGTGCACCCACCACTCGGACGGCGCGACGCAGGGCCGTGCGGGCGGGCTCGATCCCGGCGTGTACGGCCCGAGGTACGCCCAGCCCACCAGGCGATAGGGCCCTTCCTCGCCGTCGAAGTCGAGCCACGACTCGGGCGCGCTGGAAGCGGACGGTGCGTAGATGAGGACCTGCGGAAGGGGCGCGGGCACCTCGAGGTCGTGGACGGCCACGCCGCCGGCGCCGGCCAGCACGACATGGCCGTGCGAGAGCTGCCATCGCTCGAGCGGCCCGCCCTCCGCCGTCGCCTTGTCGAGCGACGGAAGCTCGAGCGGCACGGCACGCGTCACCTCCGCCTGCGCCTCACGCAGCGCCTCGCGACGCTGCGCGGGTGCGCACTCCGAAGATGCGGCTCGCGCTCCCGCCGGGCGCGCCGCGTCGGCGCCCCCGGCTCCCGCGGCCAGGGCGATGAGCGCGGCCAGCCACGGGGTCCGCCTTCGAGCGAGTGGAGTCACGACGTCCTCCTTCCTCCGGCACCAGGCACACTTCGTGGCACGGTTTCGCCCGGGTCCCCGGTTCCTGCCCTGCAGGGCACGTGCCGAAGCCGCGCGTCACGCACGCGCCGGTCGTGAAAACACGTGCCCCGCGGCCGATGAGCGGCCCGTCGGATGCGCGGGCCCTGACGGCCCGGGACCTACTTGGGCTGGGTCTTGAGCATGTCCAGGAAGCCCTGCAGCGTGGTGAGCTTCCGTGCGGACGCGGAGTAGAGCTTGGCGGAGAAGATCGCGGTCGCGGCGTGGCCGGCCAGCAGCGTGAACAGCTCGTGGTCCATGGTCGTGAACGCGCGCTTCTGGATGAGCAGCTTGTTGATGGAGATGACGCCGATCACGCTGTCCTTGATCTTGAGCGGGATGACCGCGATCGGCTGGTCGACGGGCGTCGGGTCCTGCCAGGCCACGCGCTCCGCGAAGTAGTTCTCGCCGTTCTTCGCGGCTTTGCCGATCATCCCCTCGCCGACGGGGACGGTGGCGGGCGCGCCCTCCTGGCCCTCGGACGCCTCCAGCTCCAGCTGCGGCGTCTTGTCGCCCACGATGTAGATGTGGAAGGCCTCGGCGCCGATCAGGTTGATCACGATCTCCTGGACGATGCGCACGACCTCCTTGTAGTCGAGCGTCGAGTGGAGCTGGTAGGACGCCACGTAGAGGTTGGCGAGGTTGTTGTTCTGCTCCTCGATCTCGATGTAGCGGTCGGCGAACTCCTTGTTCTCCTCCTCGACCTTGCGGTAGCGCGCCTCCATCTCGGCCAGGCGCTCCTCGAGGTCCCGCACGCGGACCGACAGCTCGCGCGCGCGCTCCTCGCCGCCGGGCGAGCCTCCGGACGTCTCCAGGCGGGCCACCTTGAAGCGCAGGCGCTCGTTCTCCTTGAGCACCTCTTCGGTGAACTCCTTCGCCTTGGTGAACATCTGGAAGAATTCCTGGCTGGTCTTGGCGGGATCGTCGTTCGCCATTGGGCGCCTCGTCTTCTCGAGAGGGGTCCGGCTTTGCGGCCGATTCTATCCCAGTTGCTGGCCCTGCAACGCCAGCACCTTCTTCTGCAGGAAGGCGTTCTCCAGCGCGATGCCGGCCTGGTTGATGAACACCTCGAGCGGCTCCAGCCGCGGCAGGGGCGCACCGCTTTCCGGGTTGTCCCCGAACAGGACCGCGATCGTCTCCCGGTGGGTCAGCAGCGGCAGCAGCGCGATGGCGCCGGACTTGAAGCGCCCGACCTTGCCCAGCAGGTGCTGCACCGCCTTGTCGTCGGGCGCGGCGCCGCGGAAGGGCTTCCGCGACGCCGCCACCTCGCCGAAGGCGGAGGCCTCCTGCAGGGAGATCACGATGCGGCGCGCCAGCAGGTTGAGGCTCTCGTCCTTGGGCGCCGCGCCGAAGCCCGCCAGCCCGCGGGCCTCGTCGTCCTTCACCAGGAACAGCACCGCGCGCTCGAAGAACTCGCGGGCCACCTTCATCACCAGCCCCGCGATGTCGCCGGCCTCGCCCCGCAGGCGCAGCTCACGCAGGCGGGACTGCAGCTCCAGGAACTCGGGCGAGAGCGACTCGGGCGCGTGCGGCTCCGCCGGCGCCATCTCGGGCCGCGCCGCCCTGGCCGCGGCCTTGGGCGCCGGCGCCGGGTGAGCCTGCGTCAGGCGCGGGAGGATGTCGGTGCGGACCTTGTTCGCGAAGACGCGCAGGTCGGCCTCGAACTGCTCCGGGTCCAGCTTCGAGAGGCCCGGCTTGAACACGAAGCTCTCGATGCCCAGCTGGCGCGCGCGGGCCTGGACCGCGCCCGAGAGCGATTCGGTCATCATCAGGACAGGCGGGCGCAGGTTCATCTTCACCACGCGCTTCACCACCTCGAAGCCGCCCTGGAAGGAGGAGCCGCCGGACGTGGGCATGCCCAGGTCCGTCATCAGGATGAAGGGGATGCCGGCCTTGCCCAGGCGGCCCGCCTTCTTGACGGCGGCGTCGGGGCCGTCCGCCTCGACGACCTGGTACCCGCCCTGCGTCAGGTGCTCGGCCAGGACGCGGCGCACGTCCTCCTCGTCGTCGACCAGCAGCAGCGCGGGAGGCTCCTGGGACTGCGAGGCGGGGGGCGCGGCCGCGACCGGCGCCGGCGGCGCGGGCGGCGCGGGCGCGGGCTCCCACTGCACGCCGAGCTTCGGGACCGGCACGGTGAACGGCGACGCGTCCTCGTCGTCGTCGTCGGCCGGCTGGAGCTCGAGCTCCTCCTCGAAGCCGTCCGGCGGGGCGGCCACGGGCGCCGCGTCCGCGGGCGCTTCCGCGAACGACGCCTCCAGCAGCGCGGTGGAGTTCCGCCGGTCCTCGTCCATGCCGCGCGCGAGGTCCAGCAGCAGCTCCTGCGGGTTGATCCCGGTCGTGAGCGTCTCGTCGCGGATGTCGCGCGAGTCCACGCGCACGGGCGGCTCGTCGCTGAGGCTGAAGCTGAACTGGCCCTCGCGCAGTCGGATGAGCTGCTCCAGCGCCAGCTCGATGCGCGTGCGCAGGTACTGGTCCCGCTTGTCGGCCGGCAACGCGCGGGCGCGCGGGTCGAGCGGAGCGCTGTCCCACGTGAACGCCGACACCACCAGCCCGTCGCGGAAGACGATGGCCCCCTCGCCCGATGCGGCGCGGATCGTCAGGTGCCCTGTCTTCTTGCTGAAGGAGACGATCTGGAGGATGTCGAGGAGCGGCAGATCCTCGAGGTTGCCGGTGAGGCTCATAGGGGGACTGGAGTGAGATTCTACACCGCGGCCAGGATCTCGTCCGGGACGCGCTCGAGCGGCACCGCCCGGTGCACGACGCCCGCGTCGAGCGCGGCCTTGGGCATCCCGAAGATCACGCAGCTGTCCTCGCTCTGGGCCAGGGTGCGCCCCCCGGCCGACCGGATGGCGCGCAGGCCCTCGACGCCGTCCGAGCCCATCCCGGTCAGCAGGATCCCGAGCACGCCCGCTCCGTAGACGCGGGCCGCCGACTGCATCGTGACGTCCACCGAGGGCCGGTGCAGCGCGGACTCCGGCTCGTGGTCCAGCCACAGCCGGGGCTCGCCGCCGACGCGCCGCAGCTTGAGGTGGCGGCCGGCCGGCGCGATCAGCGCCCGCCCGGGCTGCGGCGGCTCGCCGTCGCGTGCCTCCCGCACCACCAGTGCGCTCTTCTGGTCGAGCCGCTCGGCCAGCGAGCGCGTGAACCCGACCGGCATGTGCTGGACGATCAGGACCGGCACGGGCAGGTCGGGCGGCAGGCGCGGAATGATCGCCTGCAGCGCGGCCGGGCCGCCGGTGGAGGTGCCGATCACGACCACCTTCACCGTGCCGCGCTCGGGCGGTACCTCGGCGGGCCGCGGGGCGGCCCGCGCGGCGGAGGGACGTCGCTGCGCTCCGGCCAGCGCGCGCACCTTCGCGCGCAGCTCGTCCGCCAGGCTCAGCAGGTTCATGTGGCCCTGCACGGTCGACTTGTCCACGAAGTCGAGCGCGCCCAGCTCCAGCCCGCGCAGCGTGACGTCGGCCCCCTCGCTGGTCAGCGAGGACAGCAGCAGCACCGGCGTGGGGCACTCGTCCATGATGCGGCGCAGCGCCTCCAGGCCGTCGACGCGCGGCATCTTGACGTCCAGCGTGACGACGTCGGGCCGCAGCGTGCGCACCTTCTCCAGGCCGTCCTGGCCGTCCACCGCGGTGCCCACCACCTCGATGTCGGGCGCGTCGCCCAGCATCCGCGAGAGCGCCTTGCGCACGAACGTAGAGTCGTCGACGACCAGCACGCGGATCACGGGTCGTCCTCGGGACGCACGCCGGGCCCGGCCGCCTGGTAGACCATCGCGCCCTGGAAGCGGACGGGCAGGAACAGGTCGGTGATGCGCGAGAGCGACTCCGCGTGGCCCAGGCAGAGGTACCCCCCGGGCGCCAGGATGTTCCGCAGGATGCGCACCACGCGCAGGATCATGGCGTCCGAGAAGTAGATGAGCACGTTGCGGCAGAAGATGACGTCCAGCGGGGCCAGCCCCTCGAAGCTCTCGGGCTCGACCAGGTTCCCTCTCCGCCAGGTCACCATGCGCCGGATCGGCTCCTTCACCTGGAAGGTGTTGGGGCCGGCCGGGACGAAGTGGCGGGCCTTCACGTCCGGCGCCAGCGCGCGGAACGAGTTGTGCTGGTACACGCCGCGACGCGCCTTCTCCAGCGCCTGCTGGTCCACGTCCAGCCCCACCACCTCCACCTCCCAGTTCCAGAAGAACTGGCCGCTGTCGAACACGATCATGGCCAGCGTGTACGCCTCCTCCCCGGTGGAGCAGCCGGCCGAGAGCAGGCGCAGCGTGCGCTCGCCGGACCGCGTCTTCCGCTCGTCGGGGCGGAGCCCCGCCTCGCTCACCAACGACGCGTCGCTCCGCAGACGCGTCTTCCGCTCCTTGGTCTGGCGCAGGACGTGGTCGGCGAACACGTTGAGCTGGGGACCCTCGCGGTAGAAGTAGGTCTCGTTGTTGGTGAGGTGCGTCACCATGCTGACCAGCTCGTCCGCCCGCTCGGGGGCGAACCTGAGCTCGTGGAAGTAGTCCTCGAACGAGCGCAGGCCCAGGCTGGCCAGGCGCCCCTGCAGCCGCGCGCGCAGGGATGGCCGCTGGTTGTCGTCGAAGAACAGCCCGAACTTCTCGTGGATCAGGTCGCGCAGGAGGCGGAACTCCTCCTCCGACATCTCGACGTCGAGATCGCTGGGCCGGTACATGCTCGCTAGCGCGGGGCCAGCTTGCGCAGCGCCGCGGCCGCGGCCTGGCGCGCCTCGGGCGAGGGATCGCTCGCCTTCACGTCCATGAGGGGCCGCACCGCGTCCAGGAAGCCGCCCTCGCCCAGCGCGAGCGCGGCGGCCGCGCGGACCACCGCGCTGGGATCGCCCAGCGCCGCCAACAGCAGCTTGCGCGCGCGCGGGTCCTCCAGCTTGCCGAGCAGGTCGAGCAGCAGGCAGCGGGCGGGCGGCTCGGCGGCCGCGAAGGCGCGCTCCATCTCCGGCAGCGCCGCGGCCCCCAGCCGGCGCAGGGCCTCGAGGGCGATGGCCTGCAGCGCCGGCTCCGGCAGCAGGTGGGCCAGGCGCGCGGCCGCGCGCGGGTCGCCGATCTCGCCCAGCGCCGCCACCGCCGCGCGGCGCACCGTGGCGTCGGCGTCGTTGAGGCGCGCCATCAGCGCCGGGGTCGCCTTGACGCTGCGGATGCGCCCCAGCGCGGTGGCCGCGGCGCAGCGCACGCTCCAGTGCTCGTCGTCGAGGGCCAGCAGCAGCGGCGTCACCGCCAGCAGGTCGCCGATCGCCCCCAGGCTCTCGGCCGCCGCGCGGCGCAGCCCGCGGTCCTGGTCGGACAGGACGGCGGTGAGCGGCACCACGGCCGCGCCGGCGCGGATGGCGCCCAGCGCCTCGACCGCGGCGAAGCGCAGCTCCTTGCGCTTGGCCGAAAGCAGCGGCAGCAGGCGCGGGACCGCGTCCGGGCTGCGCACCTGGCCCAGCGCGCGCACGGTGACGAAGCGCATGTTGGGATCGGGGTCGTCGAGCAGCGGCAGCAGGTCCTCCGCGGTCGCGGGGTCCTGCAGCGCACCCAGGGAGTGGACCGCCTGCTGGCGCACCAGGCTGCTCTCGTCGCGCAGGGCGGAGCGGAGCAGCTCGAGCGCGTCCTCCGCCTCGATCTCCCCGATGGCCTTGATGGCCGCGCGGCGCACGGTCTCGCGCGGGTCGCGGAACAGGTCGGTCAGGGCCGTGGCGGTGCCGGGGTCGCGCACCAGCCCCAGCGTCTCCGCCGCGCGCACCTTCACCTGCACGTCGGGCGCCTGCAGCGCCTGCACCAGCAGCGGCACCACGCGCTCGGGCGGCATGCGCGCGAGCGCGCCCATCGCGCTCTCCTGGATCAGCTCGCTCTCGTCGCCCAGCAGCTCGAACAGCAGCATGGCCGCGTCCTCGTCGCCCAGGCGGCCGATGGCGGACGCGGCCTCCGCCCTCACCTCGACCGACGGGTCGTGGATCAGCGGGGCCACCAGCTCGACGCCCTCGCGCGGCGCGATCCAGGCCAGGCAGCGCACGGTGCCCTGCCGCACCGCGTCGTCGGGATGGCCCAGGCCGTGGGCGTAGGCGTCGCGGTCCCGGAACCCGATCGAGACCAGCGCGTGCATCGCGTACTCCTGCAGCGGCGGCTCCTGGAGCAGGTCGATGAGCGGGCGCTCCGCGCGCGTTTCCTTGAGCCAGCCCAGCGTGATGGCGGCGGTGCGGCGGTTGGCCATCTCCTCGTCGGCGAGCGTCTCCAGCAGGTGGTCGACCAGCTCCTCCCGGCGCAGCGCGGCCTGCACCTCGGGGTCCAGGCTCTCGCCGCCGGCGGTGGCGCGGTGCTCGATCGCCACCACCGCGCGGATGGCCAGGTTGCGCAGGGACGGGTCGGGGTCGAGCAGGTGCGGGAGCAGCCTGGGCAGCGCCTCGCGCCCGGCCAGCCGTCCCAGCGCCTCCATCACGGGCCCGCGCAGCAGCTCGTCGTCGAGCAGCGGTAGCAGGGCCGGCGCCGCCTCCGCCTCGCCGATCTCCGCCAGCGCGTGGATGGCCGGGTACTGCAGCCAGGGCTCGCCCTTCAGGACCGAGACCAGGGCCGGCACCGCGCGCGCGTCGCCCACCTGGCCCAGGCTGGTGGCGGCCGCGTGGCGCACGTTGACGTCGGGGTCGCTCAGCGCCCCGATGAGCGGCTCCACCGCCTGGCGCTCGCGCCGCGCGCCCAGCATCACCGCGGCGAAGTTGCGTACCTCCTCGTCGGCGTCCACCAGGAGCGCCAGCAGGGCGTCCGTCGCGGCGGGCCCCGTCTTCACGTAGATCTCCATGGCCGCGTTGCGCAGGCCGGCGTTCTCGTCGTCGCGCAGCGCGGACTCGAGCGCCGGCAGCAGCGCGCTCTCGGGGAAGGCGGCCAGGGCGTCGGTCGCCGCCTGCCGCACGGGCCAGCTCTCGTCGCCGACGGACAGCAGGAGGGCGGGGATGGCCTCGGCGGCGCCCGAGCGCGCCAGCTCCTCGACCGCCCGCCGGCGCACCGACTCCTCGCCCGACCGCAGCCGCTCGAGAGCTCCCTGCAGGTCGCTCATGGGGCGTCCCGCACGGCCGCTACTGCACCCGGAAGACCGAGATGAGCTTGGCCAGGTTCTCGGCCTGCTGGGCCAGGTTGCCGGTGGCCTTCGACATCTCCTCCACCGTGGCCAGGTTGTCGCGCGCGATCTCCGAGATGTTCTCCATCGCCTTCACCACCAGCTCGCCGCCGCGCTTCTGCTCCGCGGTCGCGAACGAGACCTGCTGGGTCATGCGGTTCATGCTGTCCACGGCCCGGACGATCTGGCGGCTGCCCTCGGCCTGCTCCTTGGTGGCGATGCCCACCTGGCCCGCGATGCGGTTGATGTTCTCGACCGCCGTGCGCACCTGGCGCCCGCCCGCCGCCTGCTCCTTCGTCGATTGCGCGGCCTGGGCCATGACGCGATTGATGTTCTCCATGGCCCCGCGGATCTGCTTGGAGCCCTCGGCCTGCTCGCGCACCGCCTGCGTGACCTGGTTGGTGGCGCTCGTCATGTTGGAGACGGTGCCCAGCACGTCCGTGGACGCGGTCGACTGCTTGGCGGTGGCGCGGGCGATCTCGCCCATGAGCTGGCTGGAGCGCGAGACGGACTCGATGATGCTGCGCAGCGCCAGGCCGGCCCGGTCGGCCAGGCCGATGCCCTCCTTGGTCTCGGCCGCGCCCGCCTTCGCGGTCTCCACCGCGGCGCCGGTCTCTGCCTGCACCTGGCCGATCACCTCGGAGATCTCCTTGGTGGCCTCCACCGAGCGCTCGGCCAGCTTGCGCACCTCGTCCGCGACCACCGCGAACCCGCGCCCGGCCTCGCCGGCGCGGGCCGCCTCGATGGCCGCGTTGAGGGCCAGCAGGTTGGTCTGGTCGGCGATCTCCTCGATCACCTCCAGGATCTTGCCGATCTCCATCGAGCGCTTGCCCAGGCCGGTGATGACGCGGGCCGTGTTCTCCATGGTCTCGGAGATGCGCTTCATGCCGTCGATGGTGCGGCCCACCGCCTCGTCGCCGGTGCGGGCGTCCTCGGAGGCCCTCTGGCTGATGCGGTCGGCCTCGTCGGCGATCTTGGCCACCTCGCTGACGGCCGAGGCCATGTCGGAAACGGTCAGGCTCGTGCGCTGCGCGGCCACGGTGAGCGAGTCCGCGTTGCGTGCGACCTGCGCGATGAACGTGGCCATCTCCTCCACCGTGCCCGAGGTCTCGGTCACGGTGCCGGCCAGGTGCTCGAGGTTGCGCGCGACCTGGTCGATGGAGACCGTCATCTCCTCGATGGTGGACGCGGCCTCGGTGACGGTGCTGGCCAGGACGCCCGAGGACTTGGCGACCTGCTCGATGGACGCGCCCATCTCGGTGATCGAGCTCGACGTCTCCTCGACGTAGCTGGCCAGGCTCTGCGCGTTGCCGGCCACCGTCTGGATGGAGGCCGCCATCTCCTCCATCGAGGTCGAGGTCTCCTCCGCCGCCTGCGCCTGGCTCTGGGCGCCCGAAGTGATGAGCTTGGCGTTGGCGGAGATCTGCCCCGCCGAGCTCGCCACCTGCACCGACGCCTCCTGGATGTTGTCGACCATCTTCCTCAGGTTGCCCACCATCTCGTCCAGGCTGCGGGCCAGCGAGCCGATCTCGTCGTCGGCGGCCCTGACCGCGAGCGTCTCGGTCAGGTTCCCGCGCGCGACGGCGGTGGCCATCGCCACCATGCTCTGCACGGGGTTGAGCCAGCGTCCGGTGGCGACGAAGCCGAGCGCGGCGGCCACGCCGATGAGCAGGAGCGCGACGATCATCGTCTGCAGGAGGATGGTGTTCTGCTGCTGCTGCATGAGGCGCTTGCTGATCAGCACCTCGACGCCGCCGGTCCGCCCGCCTCCGCCCGCCTCCGCCCCCTGCTCGGCCGTGACCTGCGCCTCGCCGCCGGCCGAGCGGCTGGTGACGGGGGCCCGGAAGAGGATCACCGGCTCGCCCTTCTCGCTGACGGTGTCGCGGTGCTCGACCGATGCCGCCGGGCTGGTGGGCAGGTCGCGCGGCGCGTCGCCCTTCTGCGACAGCACCGTGCCCTTGGCGTCGCGGATGAGGATGCCGACCACGTCGGAGCGCTCGGTGGTGCCGCTCTCGCGGCCGGCCAGCATCGCGCTGTCGATGAAGCTCAGCAGCGAGACCTTGTCCTCGGTCAGCACCGCGAAGTGCGTGTTGGCGCCCAGGTTCTCGGCGATGTAGCGCCCGCGCTTCTCCACCTGCATCTGCAGGAGCTTGCCGGTGCTCCAGTAGGAGTAGACGGCGGACACGGTGCCCACCGCGAAGGCGACGCCCACCACGAGCGCCAGCAGCTTCGCGCGGATCGACCACGACTTGAGGTCCATCGACTGCCTCCAGAGGGCACTTGCTTCCATCGACGTGCGGTTCCTGGCGGTCAGAAGGTCTTGTTGGCGGCCTTGAGGGCGTCGGCCGACACGTCGATGCCGAGCTTCGACGCCATCTTCTTGTTGATCACCAGCTCCCCGCGCGGCACCAGCATCTCCAGCTTCCCCTTCTCGCCCGCCGCCAGCCGGTTGATCAGCTCGCCCACCAGCTCTCCGATGGAGCCGAAGTCGGGCCCGTTGCTGACGAGCGCTCCCTCGGCCACCATCGTCCCTGTCGAGGCGTAGACGGGCTTGCCGGCCTTGGCCGTCTCCGACAGCAGGAACCGTCGCATCTCGGTGTCCATCAGCACCGGGTCCGGCGGGATCCAGATCGCGTCCACCGCCTCCGCGCCCTGCAGCATCGAGCGCAGCGTGCCGGGCACGTCCTTCACCGTCGTCACCGGCCGGGCCACCAGCGCCAGGCGCACCGACGCCGCCGACTTGATCGCTTCCTGCACCACCGGGCCGGTTCCCTGCTCCGTGTAGAGGACGCCCACGCGCACGCCGCGCGGGTTGACCAGCCGGAAGGCGGCCAGCTGGTTCTTCGCCGGAACGGTGAAGGCCACGCCGCCCACGCCGGGCACGGCCAGGTTGAGCCGCGCGGGATCGGGCACCATGCAGAAGACGAGCGGCATCTCCGGCAGCGTCTCGCGCACCGCCTGCGCCGCCAGCGAGCCCATGGCCACCACCACCGCCAGCCGTCCCTTGAGCGTGCCCGCGACCCGCGTCGCCTCCACCTTGTCGTTGCGCAGGTCGAACTCGGTGAAGTTGTGGCTTCCGCCCGTGCGGCGCATCGAGTCGATGGTGGGGCGCCAGGCCGGGGTCTCCGCGCTCTTCAGCACGAACACGTCGGCCGCCCCCGCACGCGCCGCGGTCCCGGCCAGCGCCACCGCGATCACCAGGCGCACGGCCCGCCCCACGGAACCGACCGCCAGCCAGCCGTCCCTCATGCCGTGCCCCCTTCTTCGCCGGCCGCTTTGAGCTCGAGAGCCAGGATCTTCTGCAGGTCCATCAGGATGATGAGCCGCTCGTCGAGCTTCGCCACGCCGCGGATGTAGTTCGCGTCGATCTCCACCACTTCCTCGGGCGCCGCCTCGATGCGTGTCAGCGGCACGCGCAGCACCTGCGACGCACCGTCCACCAGCAGGCCGATGAGCCGGTCGCGCACCTTCACGACCGCGATGCGCGACCCCCGCGCGGCGGTGTCGACCTCGCCCAGGTTCAGCTTCCGCTTGAGGTCGACCACCGGGATGATGCGGCCGCGCAGGTTGATGACGCCCTTGATGAAGCCGGGCGCCCGCGGCACCGGCGTGATCTCGGTCACGCGGATGATGGTCTGCACCAGCCGCACGTCGATGCCGTACTCCTCGTCCGACAGGAACATGGTGACCAGGTGCTCGGTGGCCTCCACCGCCTGCCGCTCCTCGCGCATCGGCGCCGCGAAGAAGGAGATGTTGTGCGCGCGGGGCGCGGGGGCGGTCGGCGCCGCCGGCGCCAGCGCCTGCTCCGCGGCGGGGCGCGCGGGCGCGGGCTCCGCCGGCTCGGCCAGCGCGAGGATGTCCTCGGCCAGGCCCGACGACGGCAGCGAGAGCCGGCGGCCGCTCACCGGCAGCGTCTCCTCGCGCGTGGTCCACCCGTCCGTCGGGACGAGGGGCGCGTCGGCCGGCGCGTCAGGGACCGGCGCCTTGCGCGTGCGCTTGCGGCCGTCGGGAGGTCGCGCCATGTCAGGCCACGGGCGGCGCCGCCGCCTCGCTGCGCGGCAGCACCAGGGAGTGCCGCCGCCCCTCGAAGAACGCCGCCACGTCCAGGATCAGCACCACGCGGCCGTCGCCCATGATGGTGGCGCCCGCCAGCGCGGTGGCGGCCGCCGCTCCCGCGATGGCGGTGTCGACGGGCTTGATCACGACCTCCTGCTGGCCGCGCAGCCGGTCCACCACCAGGCCCACCCGCTTGTCGCCGCGGCCCAGGATGACGACGTACTCCCGCTCGGGCGACGCACCCTCGGGCAGGCCGAAGAACTCGGCCAGCCGGATGAGCGGCACGATGCGGTCGCGCAGTCGCAGCGTGTCGCGCCCGTTGATGGAGCGGATGTCCTCCGGGCGCAGCTTGAGGCTCTCCATGACGGGCCCCAGCGGCACCGCGAACGTGCGTCCCGCCGCCTCCACCAGCAGGGCCGAGATGATCGCCAGCGTGAGGGGCAGCTCGATGATGAACTTCGAGCCCACCCCCGGGACCGTCTCCACCTCGACCAGCCCGTTGAGGCGCTCGATCGACTTGAGCACCACGTCCAGGCCCACCCCGCGGCCGGACAGCTCGCCCACCTGGTCCGCGGTCGAGAAGCCCTGCGAGAAGATGAGCTGCACCAGCTCGCGCTCGCTGAGCCCCTCGTCGCCCTTCAGCAGCCCGCGCGTGATCGCCTTCCGCCTCACCACCTGGGCGTCGATCCCCGCCCCGTCGTCCATGATGGTGATCAGCACGTGGTTGCTCTCCTGCACGGCCGAGAGCAGGATGGTGCCGGTCGGCGTCTTGCCCCGGGACACGCGCACCGCCGGCGTCTCGATGCCGTGGTCGAGGCTGTTGCGGATCAGGTGCAGCAGCGGCTCGCCGATCTCGTCGATGATGGCCTTGTCGACGCGGGTGGCCTCGCCCTCCATGATCAGCTCGACCTGCTTGCCCTGCTGCCGCGCCAGGTCGCGCACCAGGCGTGGGAAGCGCTCGAAGACGTGCCGGATGGGCAGCATGCGGATGTCCATCACGGTCTCCTGCAGCTGCGCCGACACGCCTGCCACCTGCTGGACCGCGGACACCAGGTCCCGGCCGGCGTCGCGGCCGCCCAGCTTCTCGGCCATCTCCTTGCCGACCTCGTCCAGCTTGGTGCGGAAGATGATGAGCTCGCCCACCAGGTTCAGCAGGTGGTCGAGCTGCGAGAAGTCCACGCGCACCGTGCTGGAGCGCGCGGCCACGTAGCGCGTCTCCACCGCGCGCTGCGCGTCGGAGGGCTCGAGGCCGGCCAGGCCCTCCTCCGGCGCTTCGGCGCGGGCCGGGGCCGGAGAGGAGGGACGATCGGCCGCCAGCAGCGCGTCCAGCTGCGCCATCTCGGGCGCGAGGTCGCGCACCTCCACGCCGCCGCGGCAGGCCTGCTCCAGCGCGTCGCGCAGCGCGGACGCGCCCGCGAACAGCCGGTCGAACACCTCGGTGTCGAGCGCCAGGCCGCCGTCCGACACGCTCGCGAAGACGTCCTCCAGGCGGTGGACGTACTCCTTGATGGACCCGAAGCCCATCATCCCGCTGTTGCCCTTGAGCGTGTGCAGGGGGCCCAGCACGGTGGCCACCACGGCGGGGTCGAATCCGTCGCGCTCCAGGGAGAGGAGGGCATGGTCCAGCCCCTCCAACTGTCCGCGCGCATCCTCGAGGTAGATGGCGAGGAGCTCGGCGGAGACCGAAGGATCCGGCATCAGGACGCCGCGCCGGCCGTGATCTTCTCGATGAGTCCGTGCAGCTCCGAAGCCTGGAACGGCTTCTTCACGTAGCCCTTGGCTCCCATCTTCAACCCGCGGATGGTGTCCTCTTCCTTGCCTTCGGTCGAGATGATGATGACGGGGATGGCCTGGTAGGCCGGCTCCTTCTGCACGCGCTGGAGGAACTCGAGGCCGTTCATGACCGGCATGTTGATGTCGAGGAGGATGAGGTCGATGCCCTCCTCCTGGCCCAGCTTGTCCAGCGCCTCCAGGCCGTTCATGGCGCTGATCAGCTTGCAGTTCTTGTAGCGGGAGAGGAACAGCTTGTACATCTGGTGGATCAGCGCGGAATCGTCGACCGCGAGGATCTTCCTCAGCATCTGCTTCCTCCAGGTGCGCTGTCCTGTCGCTCCGCGTCGGCTTCCAGGGAGGGGCGGAAGCGAAGCCGTGCGCGGTCGACACCGGCCGCGTCCAAGAGCGGCCCAGGGACCACGGGCGCATCCCCCAGGGCGGGACCGGTCGAGTGGTATGTAACACCGAAAGCGTTCGCGTTCAACCACCTGCGGGCCCACGGTCCGCCGCCCCCGGGACCGCTACTCGCGATCGACGATCTCGCGCGAGGGTTGGCCCGAGCGGAACTGGGCCACGCGAGGCTCGATCGTCCGGGCGAGCGCGTCCTGGCCGGTGGCGCGCGCGAGATCGACGGCGCGCTGCGCGGCCTCGGCCGCGCGCCCGTAGTCGCCGGCCTCGGCCCAGGCGGCGGCCAGCACGTAGAGCGCGCTCGCGTTCGTCGCCGGGGACTCCGCGACCGCCCGGGTCGCGAGCGCGACCGCCTGCCGCCCGTCCCGGACCGAATCGTCCGCGCTGGCCGCACGCAGCAGCGCGAAGTTGCTCAGCGAGCTCGGCGGGAGGCTCGAGGGATCGAGCGTGAAGGCGCGCTGGAACAGGGCGGCCGCCTTGCGGAAGCGCCCGACCGCGCCCATGGCCTCGGCATAGCGCACGAGCATCGGGGGGTGGTCGGGCGCCAGCTCGTAGAACTGGTCGAGGTACGGCAGCGCCCGCCCCCCCGCACCCCGCTCCTGGAGCGCGAGGCCCAGCAGGAACTCGAGATAGCGGTTGCCCGGCGCCTTGGCCAGCGAGTCGCGGACGATCGTCTCCGTGTCGCGCCACAGCCGCGTCCGCGCGTGGGCGGCGGCTCCCAGCGCGACCAGGGCCGCCACGGCCGCGACGGCGGCACCGGCCCGGATGGGGCGCCGGTCCGCCAGCAGGGCGGCGGCGCCCCACACGATCGCGACCAGGAGGCCGATCATGGGCACGTAGTTGTAGCGATCGGCCATCGACTGCGAGCCCACCTGGACGAGGCCGATCACGGGAACCAGGGTGCCGAGGAACCAGAACCACCCGACGAAGAGGAACCGCCAGCGGTTCCTGGTCGCGAGCGCCAGCGCGGTGATGGCGCCCACGCCGGCCGCCGCCGCCAGCACGGTTGCCGTCGGCCATCGGATGGGGTGCGGGTACTGCAAGGCGAGGCCGGCGGGCCAGAGCGTCTTGAGCAGGTAGCGGCCGTACGACACGAGGGCGTTGGCCACGCGGTCCGTGAATCCGATGTGCGCGAGCTGGACGATCGCGCCGCCGCTGCGCTGGGCGACGACGGTGACCACGCTGCTCGCGGCCGAGAGCGCGAGCAGCGGCAGCTTCTCGAGGAGCAGCCGCCGCAGGGAGACGGGCACGCCCGGTCCGTCGGGATCGCGCCGGCGCAGCGGCCAGAAATCCAGCAGCAGCATCGCGAAAGGCAGCGTGACGAGCATCGGCTTCGACATCAGGCTCAGCGCGAAGCACACGAGCACGGCCGCGTAGCGCCCGCCGCCCGCCCGCCGCGAGAAGTCCACGTACGCCAGCAGGGCCAGCAGCCCGAAGAACGTGCTGAGCACGTCCTTGCGCTCCGCGACCCACGCGACGGACTCCACGTGGACCGGGTGCAGCGCGAAGAGCGCCGCCAGCAGCGCGCTGCGCCACCGCGCGCCCGTCATGCGCGCGAAGAGCAGGAACAGGAGCACGCTGTTGGCCGCGTGCAGCGCGACGCTCGTCAGGTGGTGCCCGCCGGGCCACTGCTCGGGCGGGCCGGCCGCGGCCTGGACGCGGAACAGGTCGCAGTCGAGCATGTGCGAGAGCCAGGTCACGGGATGCCAGTTGGCGATGGCGAAGGTGGCGAACGCCCAGCGCACGCCCTTCGCGGTCAGCCCCTCGAGCACGACCGGGTTCCGCGGCACGTAGTCGTAGTCGTCGAGGTAGATGAAGCCGTTGTCCTTCACCGGCCCGTACGCGACGAACGTGACGACGACCAGGGCCGCGGCGACGAGGAGGAGACGCGGCGGGGCCGGGGCCGAAGCGGGTCGGGTCGCGCTCGGTGCCTCGCGCGTCGTCGAAGCCTTCGACCTCTTCGCCATCACCCTCCCGCGACGCGGCGCGCCGACACTACTCCTCCTCGACGCGTGGGTGTCAAGGGCCCGCCCCGACGCCTCGAAAGCAGGGAGCATGTCGCGAAGCCATGCGTTGCCGATGCGTTTTCGGTGTACAACGTCAGCGTGGGAAACCCTGCGACAGAGTTCATCGGTCTGGATCTGGGCGGGACTTTTTTAAAGGCGGCGCGGGTCGCTCCCGACGGGGTCGTGGGCCGAAGGCTCAGGCAGCCGGTGGAATCGGATTCCGTCGACGGGCTACTTTCGCAACTCGCGGGCGCCGTCCGCAAGCTGGAGGAGGACGGCCCGGCTCCGGCGGTCGGCCTGGGGATCCCCGGCATCGTGGAACCGGTCACGGGCATCGCCCGCGGCGTGCCGAACCTGCCTTCCCTGGAAGGACTGCCGCTGGCGGCGGAGCTGGCGGCCCGATGCGGCCGGCCCGCGTTCGCGGCCAACGACGCCAACGCCGGCGCGCTGGCCGAGGCGTGGCTGGGCGCGGGCCAGGACGTCCGCAACATGCTGTACGTCAGCCTCGGCACCGGCGTGGGCGGCGGCCTCGTGCTCGACGGGCGCCTCTTCCTCGGGCACGCGGGGTACGCCGGGGAGATCGGGCACATCCAGGTGGAGCCCGACGGCGTGCGCTGCGGATGCGGGTCGTGGGGCTGCGTGGAGACGATCGCCGGTGCGCCCGGCTGGGTGCGACGGGCGGAGAAGGCCGTGGCGGGGCGCCCGTCGATCCTGGCCGGCCAGCGGCTCGAGCCCGCGGTCATCGTGGAGGCGGCGCACGCCGGCGACGCGGCGGCGCTCGAGGTGCTGGACGGGGCGGCGCGCGCGCTGGGCGCGGGGATCGCCGCCACGCTGAACATCCTCAACGTCGAGCGCGTGGTGGTGGGCGGAGGCGTGTCGGCGGCGGGCGCGATCCTGCTCGACCGCGTGGTCGCGGAGACCCGCCAGCGCACGTTCCCTGCGGTGTTCGCGGGCTGCTCGTTCCGGCCGTCCGCGCTGGGGGCGGACGCGGGCGTCATCGGCGCCGCGCGCGGCGCGATGCTGGCGGGCGGCTGATGTTCGAGTCGCGGGCCCGGCTGGCCGAGGAGATCAAGGGCCTGCTGCGGGCGCTGCGCGAGGCGGGGGAGGGACGCTACGCGTGCCTCGTCGATCGCAAGGGCGTCGCGTTCGAGGACGAGGCCGAGGAGCAGCCGGGCTGGGCGCTGCGGCAGTTCCTCGAGCAGCGGCGCGAGGCGCTGTTCGCGCTGCCCGAGGCGATGGCCGGAGACGGGCCCGAGGCCGACCTGTTCGAGGACTGGGTCGAGGACGACTTCTTCCTCGCGTTCCTGAACGGCCGGGTGGCGGCCGTGGTCGCCTGTCCCGACGCCGAGGCGCTGCGGCAGCCGTCCCAGCGCCTGCTGAAGGCCTTGTCCGACCGCCTCTTCCGCTACGAGCCGACCTACCGCCTCACCTCGGAGGGCAAGGGGTTCTTCGGCGGGCGGGCCCGGCTCGACGTGGTGGTCGTGGCCCGGGCAGGCTAGAATAGCCCGTTACCGACCTCGCCGCCGCGCACGGCAGCGCGGCCCAACCATCCACACGTGAAGAACATACGAAACTTCTCGATCATCGCGCACATCGACCACGGCAAGACCACCCTCTCCGACCGCCTGCTGGAGCGCACCGGCGCTCTCAGCCAGCGCGAGATGACGGAGCAGTTCCTGGACTCGATGGACCTGGAGCGGGAGCGCGGGATCACCATCAAGCAGCACTCGGTGCGGCTCGAGTACAAGGCGAAGGACGGGCAGGACTACATCCTGAACCTGATCGACACGCCGGGACACGTCGATTTCACGTACGAGGTCAGCCGCTCCCTCGCCGCGTGCCAGGGCGCCCTGCTGGTGGTGGACGCGAGCCAGGGCGTCGAGGCGCAGACGC
>JAICEW010000075.1 GCA_025923995.1 Vicinamibacteria bacterium
CACCAGCGCCGTGCCCTCCGGCACCTCCAGCGACACGCCGTCCAGCGCGGTCGCGCCGGATGCGAACCGCTTGTGCACGTCGCGCAGCTCGACGGCGGTGGGGGGCACGGGAGGATCCATCTTAGCGGCTATACTCTCTTGCATCCGAAGAGGTCCAGGCGTGGACGGCGTGGGCGCCGCTCCGGCCGGGGACGTTTCGTCGAACATCCTCGAAAGGTCGTGGACACGGAATGGCGCAGGGCTTGATCGTTCGTCTGGCCGATGGGAGCGAGATCGGACCGCTGGGCCGGGACGACCTGCGCTCGTGGTTCGAGGGCGGGCTCATCTCGGCGGACAGCATGGTGAAGCGCCCGGACGCCGCGCGGTGGTCGACGCTGGGCCAGGAGATCGACGTCACGCTGTGGCGCCAGCTCGCGGGAGGACGCGCGGCCGCCCCGCGTCCGGCGGCGTCACCCCGCCCCGCGGGGGCGCGTTCCTCCCCGGCACCGCGCCCTCGCGCCTCTTCCGACACGGGCGCGCGTCCCGAAACGACCGCGTGGTCGCGCCGCTCGTGGGAGCTACCCGGCTGGGTGAAGTGGGCGGCGCTCGCGGTCGTGCTGGTGGCGGTGGCCGTCGGCGCCTGGCGGTACTTCACGAGCGAGACCGAGGCGCAGAAGAGGCTTCGCGCAGGGGCCGCGCCCGAACGCCGGTTCGCGGACACCGATGCCGGCGTGGCTCTCGACCTTCCCGCCCAGTGGATCATCGTGCGCCCCGACGGCGACACCATTCCCGCACCTCCGAGCGCGCGCGTCCTGCTCGCGGATCCTTCGGCCATGACCGTCGGCTACCTGGCCAGCGAGAGCCCGGCGCGTCCCTACGCGTCCCTCGACGAGTTCCTCACTCGTGTGGCCCAGGACCGCCAGAAGACGCAGGGCGAGTACGAGGAGAAGGGGCGCGACGACGCATCCGTCGGGCCGTTCCTCGCGAGGCGGCTCAAGGCGTCGTGGAAGTCCGGCGAAGACGCGTACAGCGAACGCATCGACGCCTGGAAGGAGGCGTGGACCTACTTCGCGCTCGTCACCTGGACGCCGCAGGGGCGCGAGCGCCGCGGCGGGCGCGCCGCCGACGCGCTGGCGCACGGCGTCTCGTCGGTGGGACAGGTGGGCCAGCGCGTGCAGCTGGCGATGCAGCGCGTGATCACCGAGGTGCCGCACCTCAGCACGCGCTCGGCGGAGACGCTGATGGGCCGCAGCGCGGCCGGCGTGCTGGAGCCCGCCGAGGTGTTCCGCCGGTCCTGGGACCTGGCCAGCCGCGGGCTGTACGCGCTCAGCAAGACGGAGGCGAGGGAGCTCTCCAACCTGACCCAGGCCATCTACGCCCGCGTGGCCGGGAAGGACCGCGCGCGCCTGGGCGCCTACGTCTCGCGCGTGCGCGAGCGCGAGACGACGAGCGTCGCGCTGGACCAGGAGATGTGCGGCGTCATGAAGGCCGCCGTCGACAAGCTGCCCCCCCTGCAGCGCGAGCGCCTGCAGATCCTGTTCGACAAGGCGATCGCGGCGGGCCTCACCCGCAGTTGACGATGCGCCTACTGCGGCTGGCTCTGGGGAACGGCCAGCTCGGCTTGAAGACGGGTCCTCTTCTCCCCGGCCACGGCCGTGGCGGTGACTCGTACCGGCCGGGCATTGACCGTGTACAGACGGACGTGCACGTGGCCGTGCACGTCCATTGCTCGCCCGCCGCTAGCTGGCCTTGCCGATCGCCTCCAGCAGCTCGGTGTTCGGGCGGCTGTGCCCCAGCTCGGCCTCGACGTGCTTCCAGCGGAGCGTCCCGTCCTTGCCGACCAGGAAGTACGCGCGCTTGGTGAAGAACTTCTCCTCGTCCAGCACGCCGTAGGCGCGGCCGGCCTCGCGCTTGAAGTCGGAGACGAGGTGGTGCTTCATGCCGTGCTTGGCCCGGAACTCGTTGAGGGTCGGGACCGAGTCCACGCTGACGGGGAGCACGACCGTGTCCTTGCCCTCGAACTTCGAGTAGTCCTCGCTGAAGGCGCAGTTCTCCGCCGTGCACACGCCCGTGAACGCGAGAGGGAAGAACGCGATCAGCACGTTCTTCTGGCCCTTGTACTTCGCCACGCCCTCCATTTCTCCCGAGGTCGACTTCAGGTTGAAGTCGGGCGCCTGGTCTCCGACGTTCGGCTCTGCCATGAGGTTCGTTCCTTTCTCGAAACGACAAGGCTACGTTCGGCGCTCGCGTCGCGTCAACTGAGAACCCGAGCGCGCAGCGCGAGGATTCGTGAAGCCGGCGGGCGCGTTCACGCGCCTGCCGGCAACTGAGAACCCGTTCGTAGTAGAGTGGCCGTGGAGGAGGATCCCAACAGTGCCCTCAACATCCGTTCCTGCCTTGCTCGGCCGCAACGATCCGTGCCACTGCGGCTCCGGCAAGAAGTACAAGCAGTGCCACCTCGCCCAGGACGAGGCCGCGCAGCGCGACGCGCGCGCCAAGGCGGCGGAGTCGGCCCCCGCACCCAAGGCGGACGAGCCCGCCGACAAGACGTCGCGGTCCACACGCCCGCACGGCAAGACCGAGCAGCCCTGGAAGCGCAGCACGACCCAGAACACGCGCGGGTTCCAGAAGGTCGCGGGGACGCGCAAGGTCGGAAGCGGATAGACCGGGGACACCCTCATTCGCGTGCCGCGGCTCGCCGTCGTGGTCGTCCTGGTCCTGCTGGGCGCGCACGCCGCGTCCGTGCGTGCCGAGGAGCCGCTGATCGAGTGGGACAAGGTGCTCCTGCGGCAGATCAGCGGTGGACCGGAGTCCTACCCGCTGGCGCTCGCGCAGATGTACGCCTCGGGCCAGCGGGCCGAGGCCATCGCCAGGCTCGAGGGCTGGAGCGAGGCCGACATGAAGGCCGAGCTCGTGACCCTGCGCTCGCTGATGCGCAAGATGAACGGCCGCCTGCCCGAGGACCGGCTGCGCGCGGCGGTCATGCTGCACACCGACCGCGAGTCGTACGAGCGCCTGCAGTCGCCCGTGGTGGAGAGCGTGCGCGAGTGCGGGATCAACAAGCACGGGGGGTACGCGCGCTCGCTGATCGCGCTGCTGATCGTGCAGAGCGACGCCTCCCGCGAGTTCGCGCGGCAGTGGATCACGGCCATGGCGCTCTCCAGCCAGTGGGACCTGTGCCTGGACGACGTGCGGCGCTGGACGCACGAGGGCCTCAAGTGGTTCCCCAAGGACGCCCCGCTGCTGCTCATCCAGGGCACGGCCGGCGAGACCGCCGCGGCGCTGACCCCGGAGCCCGCGCTGTACGCGAACCCCAACAACCGCTCCGAGGGCCTGAACGACCTCGCGCGACGGCGCCAGGCGCTGTCCCAGGCCCGTGGCGACCTCGATGCGGCGCTCGCGCTCGACCCGGACCTGCACGAGGCCCGGCTGCGCCTGGGACGCGTGTTGTGGCGGCTGGAGAAGGCGAACGAGGCGCAGGCCGTCCTCCAGGCCCTCGTGGAGCGGGAGGCCGAGCCCTGGATCCTGTACCTCGGGCACCTGTTCCTGGGCCGCGTGCTCGAGGACGGCGGCCAGCTTCCCGCCGCGACCGAGCAGTACCGGTCGGCCCTCGCCGTCGACCCGGCGTCACAGGCGGCGGCGATGGCGCTGTCCGAGGCGCTGGTGACCGCGGGCGACGGGGATGAGGCCCGCGACGTGCTCGCCCGCGCGGTCGCGTTCGCGCCGCGAGGCCAGCCGCGGGACGCGTACATGAGCTACCACCTCGGCCGGGCGAACCTGGCGGAGGGCATGCTCGACGCCCTCCGCGCCGGGACGATGAGGTGAAGACGCGGCTCGCGCTCGTCCTCTCCTGCGCGCCCGCAGTGGCGTCCGCGCAGACGCCGCAGCCCCCCGTCTTCGGCGCGCGCGTCGAGTCCGTGTACGTCGACGCGTTCGTGACGAAGGACGGGCTGGCGGTGCGCGGCCTGACGGCGTCCGACTTCGAGCTGAAGGACGAGGGGGTGGTGCAGGAGGTCGAGCTGGTGACGAGCGACCAGCTGCCGCTCGTCGCCGTGCTGGCGTTCGACGCCAGCGGCAGCGTGGCCGGACCCAAGCTGGCCGCGCTGCAGGCCGCCGGCGGCGCGTTCCTGGACGGGCTCAAGCCGCAGGACCAGGCCGCGCTGCTCACCTTCAACGAGGAGGTCCGCTGGGCGGGCGATCCGACGGCGGACAAGCAGCGGGTCAAGCTGGCGCTGGGCTCGATCCAGTCCCGCGGAGGAACGGCGGTCATGGACGGGCTGTACACGGCCGTGACGCTGCCGACCTCCAAGGCGCGCAGCCTGATCGTCCTGTTCAGCGACGGCGAGGACAACCTGAGCTGGCTCGACGACAAGCAGGTGAAGGCCGTGGTGGAGCGCTCGAACGCGCTCGTCCACGTGGTGGGCATCGTGCCCGGCGTCGGCCCCGGGCCGGAGCTGAGCGCGACCGCGGCGCCGCAGGCAGGGCTGCGCCAGGCGCAGGCGGTGCCGCAGGGGGCCAGCAACGTCGAGCCCATTCACAATCGCACGCTGCGCCAGATCGCCGAAGCCACCGGCGGCCGCTTCTGGCCGTCCGCGTCGCCGGATCGATTGCGGGAGACGTTCGCCGCGATCGCCGAGGCCATGAGCCACCGCTACGTGCTGCGCTTCGAGCCGCCCAGCGGCCGCAAGCCCGGCTGGCACCGCCTCGAGCTGAAGCTGCGCGGCAAGCCCGGGCGGATCGAGGCGCGTCGCGGCTACTGGGTCGGCGCCCGGTAGCTCTCGCTGACCCCCAGCCGCCACGACAGGAAGCGATAGATGTCCGCCTGCTCCTCGATCTGCTTCGAGACCGGCTTGCCCGCGCCGTGGCCGGCCTTGGTCTCGACGCGCACCAGGATGGGCGCGTCGCCGCCCGTGGCCGCCTGCAAGCGCGCGCCGAACTTCTTGGCCATGCCCGGCGACACGCGGTCGTCCGTGTCCGCGGTGGTGATGAGCGTGGCCGGATAGCGCACGCCGTCCTTGACGTTGTGGTACGGCGAGTAGTGCAGCAGGAAGGGGAACTGCTTCGGGTCGTCGGCCGATCCGTACTCGGGGATCCAGAAGCGGCCGACCGTGAACAGGTGGTAGCGCAGCATGTCGGCCACGGGCACCTGGCACAGCACCGCGCCCACCAGGTCCGGCCGCTGCGTCATCACGGCGCCCACCAGCAGTCCGCCGTTGCTCCCGCCCTGGATGGCGAGCTTCTCGCGGCGCGTCACGCCGCTCGCGACCAGCCACTCGGCCGCCGCGATGAAGTCGTCGAAGACGTTCTGCTTGCGGTCGAGCATGCCGGCCTGGTGCCACGCCTCGCCGTACTCGCCGCCGCCGCGCAGGTTGGCCTGCGCGATGATCCCGCCCCGCTCCAGCCACACGAAGTCGGAGGGGTCGAAGGCCGGCTTGATGCTGACGTTGAAGCCGCCGTAGCCGGACAAGAGGACCGGCCGCTGGCCGTCCTTCGCGAGCCCCTTGCGGTGCACCAGGAACATCGAGACGCGCGTCCCGTCCTTCGACGGGAAGAACGCCTGGCTCACCTCGTAGAGCGACGGGTCGATGCTGCCCTTCGTCGCCTCGAAGGGCGCGAGCCGCTTCTGCGCGATCTCGTAGCGGTAGGGCGTGCTGGGCGTGGTGAAGGACGTGAAGCCGAAGAACATCTCGTCGTGGCCGGGCTCGCCCGAGAGGGCCGTGACGGTGCCCAGCGCGGGCAGCTCGACCTCGCGCTCGAGCGTGCCGTCGAGCGCGTGGACGATCACGCGGTCGGAAGCGTTCACCATCCGCACCAGCACCAGCCGGCCGCCCAGCACCTGCGCCTCGGCCAGCTTGTCCTCGCCCTCGGGGACGATCGCGATCGGCTCGGTGCGCCCCTGGCCGTAGTCGACGGCGATCAGGCGGCCCATCGGCGCGCCCTCGTTGGTCTGGAAGAAGAGCCGCCCGCCGAAGTCGCCCGCGAACTTGTACGCGTGCGCGAACCCCTTCGTGAACGGCAGCAGGGCCGGACGCGCCCCAGGCGCCTTCAGGTCCAGCAGGTGCACCTCGCCGTCCTCGCTCGATCCCTTGAAGCTGTGCAGCACCAGGAATCGCCCGTCGTCGGTGAGGTCGGTCGAGAAGATGACCTGCTTGTCCTCCGGCGCCTCGAACACGAGCGCGTCCTGTTCCTGCGGCTGGCCCAGCCGGTGGTGGAAGATCCTCGCGAAGTAGTTCTCGTCGCCCGGGGGCACCGAGCCCGTCTGCGGGAAGCGCATGTAGTAGAAGCCGGCGTTGTCCTTCGTCCAGGTGATGGTCGTGAACTTGACCCACCGCAGGCGGTCGGGACGGTCCGCTCCCGTCGCGACGTCGCGGACGAGGATCTCCTGGCGGTCGCTCCCGCTGCGGGAGATGCCGTAGGCGAGCAGCGACCCGTCGTGGGAGACGGACGCCGCCGTGAGCGCGGCCGTGCCGTCGGCGGTGAGCGTGTTGGGGTCGAGCAGGACCCGCTCGGCGCCCGCCAGGCCCTCGCGGACGTACAGGATCGACTGGTTCAGCAGGCCAGGGTTGCGGGTGTAGAAATAGCGCGTGCCCTTGCGCCCGGGGACGGACACCCGCGGGTAGTCGTAGAGCTGCGCGAGCCGCTTCTTGATGGCCTCGCGGTCGGGGCCGTCGAGCACCGAGCGCGTCAGCGCGTTCTGCGCGTCCACCCAGCGGGCGGTCGCGGCCGAGTCCGCCTCCTCCAGCCAGCGATAGGGATCCGCCACCTTGGTCCCGTGGTAGTCGTCGACGACGGGGGAGGCGGGCGCGTCGGGATAGTTCATCTTCGATGGCTCCGTGCGTGCCGCCACGGCGGGCAGGAGCGCCGCGGCCAGGAATGCGCGCGTGAGTGTGCGGGAAGCGGGGCGGATGCGCATCGTGCTCTCCTCGTCGCGGCCGTGGCCGCCGGCCCATTCTATCGTCGGGTTTTCGTTGTCGGCCGGTCGTGGCAAGATGCCCGCCGGTCGCACCCGTCGGGGGACCGGGTCGCGCAGGAGGAGCTTGATGGCACTCGACCGCAAGGACCTTCAGGAATTCGCACGCCGCGAGCGCGGCGCCTTCGAGTCCCTGCTGGCCGAGTTCGTGGAGGTGCCCAGCGTGTCCGCCGACCCCGAGCGCAAGCGGGACGTCGAGCGGATCGCGGAGCTCGGGGCCGCCACGCTGCGGCGCTTCGGCGCCACCGCGGACATCCATCGCGTTCCGGGCGGCCCTCCCCTCGTGCTGGGCGCGTTCGGGTCCGAGCCGGGCCGTCCGACGGTCACCGTCTACAACCACCTCGACGTGCAGCCCGCCTCGAAGGAGACGGAGCCCTGGCGCACCGAGCCCTTCGAGTTCACGGTGGAGGGCGACACCTACCGCGGCCGCGGCACCACCGACGACAAGGGGCCGGCGCTCACCGCGCTCTACGGCGCCAAGGCCGCGCTCGATGCGGGCGTGCCCGTGAACATCCGCTTCCTGTGGGAGACCGAGGAGGAGGTGGGCTCGCCGCACTTCGCGGAGACGCTGGCCAAGATCGGGGCGCCGGCGGCGACGGACGCGGTCGTGGTGTCGGACACGGTGTGGGTCTCGCGCCAGCGTCCCGCGCTCTCGACGGGGCTGCGCGGCCTGCAGCGGTTCCACTTCCACCTGGAGACGGCCGAGACGGACCAGCACTCGGGCAGCACGGGCGGGGCCGCGCGCAACCCGGTCGCGGAGCTGTGCCAGCTGGCGAGCGAGATCTTCGACGCGCGCACCGGACGCGTGAAGATCCCCGGCTTCTACGACGACGTCGCCAGGCCGACGAAGCAGGAGCTGGCGGACTTCAAGGCCTCGGGCTTCAGCGTCAAGGCCTTCATGAAGGAGTACGGGTTCCGCTCCATCCGCACCAAGGACCCGATGGAGATCATGAAGCGGCTGTGGGCGCTGCCCACGTTCGAGGTGCACGGGCTCGTCGGCGGCTACCAGGGCCCCGGCGTCAAGACCATCGTCCCGCCGCGCGCGGAGCTCAAGGCCACCGTCCGCATGGTGCCCGACATGAAGGCGGAGAAGCTGATCCGCCTGGTGAAGGCGTTCGTGAAGAAGCACGCGCCGGACGTGCGGGTCGAGGCCGGCTCGTCCGCCGCGCCGTACAAGGGCCACACGAGCGGCCCGTACATCGAGGCGGCCCAGCGCGCGGTCAAGTTCGCGTTCGGCAAGGATCCCGTGTTCGTCCGCCAGGGCGGCACCATCGGTGCGGTCCTCTCCATGGAGCAGATCCTGAAGGTGCCGATCGCGTTCATGGGCCTGTCGCTGCCGGAGCACGGCTACCACGCGCCCAACGAGAACTACGACTGGGGGCAGGCGAGCGGAGGCATGGTCGCGTTCGCGAAGTACTTCGAAGAGGTGGCGGCGCTGCCCAGCGGGCGCGCGGGCCGGAAGAAATAGATCCGTCACAGCCACGGGGTCCACATGACGCCCGAAGAATTCCGACGCATCGGCCATCGGCTGGTCGACTGGGTCGCCGACTATCGCGCGAAGGTCGGCGAGCTGCCCGTGATGTCGCGCGCCACGCCGGGCTCGGTGCGCGCCCGCCTGCCGCAGGCGCCGCCCGAGAAGCCCGAGTCGTGGGACGACGTCTTCCGTGACCTGGACGAGACGATCGTCCCCGGGCTGTCCCACTGGCAGCACCCGAGCTTCTTCGGCTACTTCCCCTCGAACGGCGAGCTGTCGTCGGTGCTGGGCGACTACCTCAGCACCGGCCTGGGGGTGCTCGGCCTCTCGTGGCAGAGCAGCCCCGCCCTCACGGAGCTCGAGGAGGTGGTGCTGGGCTGGGTGCGCCAGATGGTCGGCCTGTCCGAGGCCTGGAGCGGCGTCATCCAGGACACCGCGTCCACCAGCACGCTCGTGGCCCTCATGTGCGCGCGCGAGCGGTCGACCCGTTACGGCCTGGACCGCGGCGGGCTGCAGGCGGGCGAGAAGCCGCTCGTCGTCTACACCTCGGCCCAGAGCCACAGCTCGGTCGAGAAGGCGGCCCTGCTGGCCGGGTTCGGCCGCCACCACGTGCGCAAGCTCCCGACCGACCAGAAGCACGCGCTGCTGCCGTCCGCTCTGGCCACGGCCATCCGCGAGGACGTCGACAAGGGGCTCGTGCCCTGCGCGGTCGTCGCGACCCTCGGCACCACCACGTCGTGCGCGATCGACCCGCTGGAGCCGCTGAGCGCCATCACCAACGAGTTCCCGCTGTGGTTGCACGTGGACGCGGCCATGGCCGGCTCCGCGATGATCCTGCCCGAGTGCCGGACCCTGTGGGAGGGGATCGAAGGGGCCGACTCGCTCGTCCTGAACGCGCACAAGTGGCTGGGCGCCGCCTTCGACTGCTCGCTCTACTACGTGCGCGACCCTCTCCACCTGGTGCGCGTGATGAGCACGCACCCGAGCTACCTGCAGAGCGTGGTGGACGGGCAGGTCAAGAACCTCCGCGACTGGGGCATCCCGCTCGGCCGGCGCTTCCGCGCGCTCAAGCTGTGGTGCCTGATCCGCGAGCAGGGAGTCGAGGGGCTGCAGGCGCGGCTGCGGCGCGACCTGGAGAACGCGCGCTGGCTGGAGCTGCAGGCCCGCGGCGCGGCGGACTGGCGCGTGCTGGCGCCCGTGCCCCTGCAGACCGTCTGCCTCCGCCACGAGCCGGCGGGGCTGGACGGGGAAGCGCTCGATCGGCACACGCTGGTGTGGGCCGATCGCGTGAACCGCTCGGGCGAAGCCTACGTGACGCCCGCCATCCTGGACGGACGCTGGATGGTGCGCGTCTCGATCGGCGCGCTGCCGACGGAGCACCGCCACGTGGAGGCGCTGTGGGCGCTGCTGCAGCGCGAGGCGGAGGCGGCGCTGGCGGTGCGGGCCGAGGCGAGCTGACGGGAGGAAGGATGCGCGAGGGACGTCGGCTGGTCGCGGTGGCGGTCGCCGTCTGCGCGGTCTGGGGCACGGCGGACCTGCACGCGCAGACGAAGGCGGTCGCGAAGCCGTACGCCGTCGAGTACTACTACAAGGTGAAGTGGGGCTCGTTCGACGAGTTCTTCCGCCTCTTCAAGAAGAACCACTACCCGGTGCTCCTGAAGGAGAAGGAGCTCGGGCGGATCCTCGAGGTGGAGGCGACACGGCCGCGGCTGCACGGGACCGAGGACGGGCGCTGGGACCTCCGCGTCACGATCACCTGGCGCGACGCGGCGACCGCGAGCGACGACTTCGACCCGACGACGATCACCTCCGTGCTCTATCCCGACAAGGCCGCCTTCGACCGGGAGGAGCAGCGCCGGTTCGAGCTGCTGCTCGCGCACTGGGACCTGCCCGTGCGCGACGCGCCGCTCGACAAGTAGGTCCCTCTACCAGCTGTCGCTGGACCCGCCGCCGCCGCTGTCGCCGCCGCCCCCCGAGAAGTCGGACGAGGACGAGCCCGAGTCCGAGGACGACCAGGAGGAGTCGGACGAGCCGCTCGACCACGACGAGCCTGAGTCGCTCCAGGTGCTCGTGGACGCGGCGGCCCCGGCGCCCCACGTCCGTCCACGCATCGAGCGCTGGATCCACACGATGATCCAGCAGACCAGGCTCAGGGGCAGCAGGGCCATCGCGCCGAAGAACCACAGGCCGTCCGAAAGGACGAGCCCCATCACGAAAGAGAACAGGCCGCCGGCGAGCGATCCCCACGCGAGCGCCCGCATGAGGTTGCGCAGGAAGGGCCACAGGAAGAGCGGCACGAGCGCGACGAAGGGACAGAGCCAGCCCAGCGGCGTGGGGGCCGAGGGAGCTGCGGTGGCCGCGGCGGGTTTCACACCGCGGGCCTTCTCCGCCGTCGTGACACCGGTGCCCTTGTGGCCCTCTTTCGTGACCGCCGCCAGGATCGCGTTCGCCCCCGCCTCGACGCCGGCCGCGTAGTCGCCCTTCTTGAAGTGCGGCTTGATGACGCCGTCGGTGATGCGGTGCGCGGCGGCGTCGGGCAGGGCTCCCTCCAGCCCGTAGCCGACCTCGATCCGCATCTTGCGGTCGTCCACGAACACGAACAGCGCGACGCCGTTGTCCTTGCTCTTCCCGCCGATGCCCCAGGCGCGCATGGCGCCGCTGCTCATCTCCTCCAGCGTGGTCCCGGGAGGCACCTTGCGGTCCACGTACACGATGACCTGGTTCGAGGTCTCGCGCTCGAACGCCGCCAGCCGCTCGTTGAGCGCGCTCAGGCGGGCGGGGTCGATCGTGTTCGAGCGGTCGGTCGCGTACCGGGTCGGCCGGGGTGGGAGTGGAGGCGCCGCCCAGGCGGCGGCGGCGAGGGCGAGCACGGCGGGCACGGCCAGGGGGGCGCGCAATGTGCCAGGGATTGTAAGCGCGCCGGGCGGGGACGTGCCATGCTGGACGCATGGCGCTGCCCGCGATCTTCTTCGGCCACGGCAACCCCATGAACGCGATCGAGACGAACGGGTACACCGAGGCCTGGAGCGCGATCGGCCGCTCGCTGCCCCGGCCGCGCGCGATCCTTTCCGTCTCCGCGCACTGGTACCAGCCCGGGACCTCCGTGACCGCGGTCTCGCGGCCGCGCACGATCCACGACTTCGGGGGCTTCCCGCGCGCGCTCTACGACGTCACGTATCCGGCGCCGGGCGACCGCGCGCTGGCCGAGCGGGTGCAGGCGCTGCTGGCCCCGCTGGTCGTGGGGCTGGACGAGAAGTGGGGGCTCGACCACGGGACCTGGTCCGTCCTGCGCCACGTCTATCCCGCGGCGGACGTGCCGGTGGTGCAGCTCTCCATCGACGAGGCCGAGCCCGCGTCGTACCACTACGCGCTGGGCCGGAAGCTGGCCCCGCTGCGCGACGAGGGGGTGCTCGTGATCGGCAGCGGCAACCTCGTGCACAACCTCCACGCGTACGGGTGGGGCCGCAAGGAGGTCGCGCCGTACGACTGGGCGCAGCGGTTCGAGAAGCTGGCCCGCGAGTTCCTGATCCAGGGCGACGACGCCGCGCTCGTCGCCTACGAGTCGCTGGGCCGCGACGCCCTGCTCTCGGCGCCCACGCCGGACCACTACCTGCCGCTCGTCTACGTGATGGGCCTGCGCCGGCCGGAGGACGACGTCACGTTCCCCGTCGAGGGGTTCGACGGCGGCTCCGTCTCCATGCTCGCCATCCGCTTCGGCTGACGCCTTGCCGCCCGCCACCGCCGGTGGCACCATCCCGGGCATGGACTCGCCGCCGCTGCTGCGCTTCAGCGTCTTCGAGCTGGACCTCGAGCGGGCCGAGCTGCGCAAGTCCGGCCGCCGCGTGCCCATCGCGCAGCAGCCCTGGAAGGCGCTCGTCCTGCTGGCCACGCGCCCGGGGCGCCTGGTCACGCGCGACGAGATCCGGCAGGCGTTGTGGCCCGACGGCACGCACGTCGACTTCGAGCGCGGCATCAACTTCTGCCTGAGCCAGGTGCGCCAGGCGCTCGGCGATCCCGCGCGGGCGTCGCACTTCGTCGAGACGCTGCCGCGGCTGGGGTATCGCTTCGTGGCGGACGTCCACCCGCAACCGGAGGCTCGAATCCAGGCCGAACGGGGCACAACGGACGCCGTCCGCCCGCGTCGCTGGCGCTGGCTGGCGGCGGCGTGCGTGGCGATCCTGGCCGTCGCCAGCGGGCACGGCGTCCCGCGTCGGGCGGCGGCGCTTCCGCCGAGGACGATCGACGGCGCCGCGTCGCAGGCCGCGCTGGCCCGCCTGCTGCTCGACCAGGGCGAAGCCGGCTTGCGCTCGGCGGCCGAGATCATGCCCCGCGCCCGCGTCGCCGCGCTGGCCGCGCTGCGCGCGGATCCCGCGAACGCGGACGCGCGCGTGAGCCTCGCGCTGGTCAAGCTGCACTACGACTGGGACTGGGACGCGGCCGACGACCTGGACCGCGCGCTCGAGCTGGCGCCGGGCTCGGCGCGCGCGCACCTGGCGCGTGCCGAGTACCTGTCCGCGCGCGGCGAGGCGGAGGCCGCCGTCGAGTCCGCGCGCCGCGCAGCGGCCATCGAGCCCCTCTGCCCGACGGTGCGAGGAGACCTCGGCTGGTACTACTACGTCGCGCACCGGTTCGAGGAGGCCGCGAGCGAATGGCGCGCGAGCGTGGCCGTCCAGGGGGACGGCGGGCCGCGCGACCGGCTGGTCGACGCGCTGCGCCAGATGGGCCGGCACGAGGAGGCCTGGGGCGAGGCGGTGGCGACCATGCGGCACGCGGGCGTGCCCGCTTCGGACATCCAGGATCTCGGACGGCCGGGGGCGGAGGCGGCGCTGCGCGGCTTCCTCTCCGGCAGCGCGTCCTTCCTGGAGCGCCGCGGGGCCTCGCCCGTCCGCCTGGCCGCGCTCCACGCGGCGGCAGGCGAGGACGCGAGCGCGCTCGAGCTCCTGGAGCGCGCCTCGCGCGAGCGGTCCTGGGGGCTGCTGGGCGCGCTTCGCGCCGACCCGGACCTGGGTCGCCTCGCGGGCCAGGCGCGCTACGAGCGCCTGCTGCGCGAGACCGGCCTGCGCCCGCAGGTCCTGGCGCTCCTGGCCGCGCCTCACCAGGCGTACTAAGCCGCTCCACCCGCGTCGCTTCCGGTCTCACGCGCGCCTCGCTGGCGCGCGGGCCTCACGCGTCACACCTTCGGCGCATGAAGAAGCGTCTCCCGTGGCTCGCGCTCTGCCTCGCTTCGTGCGGCGGGGGGGCGACGCCTCCCACCACCACACCGCCCGCGACGGCCGTTCCCCAGGTCGGCGGGCCGTACGACGTCGCGGTGCGCCTCCAGCAGAACGACTGCCCGGCCGCGCCCTCCGTCCTGCCGCAGCCGACCAGCGTGACGCACACCGCGGGCGCGTCGTCCTTCACGCTGGCGCACGGAGGCTTGACGGTGAACGGATCGGTCGCGCGCGACGGCGCGTTCACCACGCAGGCCCTCGCGGTCACCGACCCGCAGGGCCCCGCCAGCCTCACGATGACGGGACGCTTCACCACGAGCGGCCTCGAAGCCACCGTCACCGTGGCCGTGACCGCCTCGTCCGGTGCCTGCCGCTACCTCGTGGGCTGGACGGGAACCAAGCAGGGCGCACCGAACGTCCTCGGCTGAGAACCGTATACTCGGATAGGCGGTTCTGGCGCGCCGCTCCCGGCGCGCTCCGAGAGGCGTGCCATGGAATTCCCTCCTGACGATCGCGCCGAGGCGATCGTGTGTCGTGCGATCCGAGAGCTGCGGGTCCTCGAGTTCGAGTACTACGGCAAGCGTCGCGTGGTCGAGCCCTACTGCCACGGCGTGACGGCCAAGGGGGCCGAGTCGCTCCGCGCGGTGCAGGTCGGCGGACAGGGGCCCGGCTTCGGGTTCGGCAAGATGTGGACGCTCGAGAAGATGAGCGACCTGCACCTCACCGAGCGACGGTTCGTGCCCGACGACCCGCACTACAACCCGGACGACTCGGCGATGGTCCGCATCCACTGCCGGGCCGAGCGCGTCGCGCCCCTGGAGCTAGCCGCGGCGGGCGCTCGATCTCGGCGCTGACCGCCGCGCCCGCGTGAGCGCGGCCTTGCGCGCCGAGGCCGACCGGTCGGCGGCGGTGCGCCGGCGCGCGGCCCGTCGCGCCTGCTGGGCCAGCGCGCGCGTGCTGGCCGCGGTGCGCCCGTAGCGCTTCAGCCGCTTGAGGGATGCGCGGGCGCGGCGGGCGGACGGCTTGGCCCGACGCGCTCCCTTCGCGGAGTCGCGCGCGGCCTGGCGCCGCGTCCGGGCCGAGGTCGTGCCCTTCTTCGGCGGCGGCAGCTTCACCCCGGCGCGGCGGGCCTTCGAAAGGCCGATCGCGATCGCCTGCTTCGTGGACCGCGCCCCGTGCTTGCCCTCGCGGATGTGCTCGATCTCCTCGTGGACGAACTCGCCGGCCTGGGTGGAGGGCGACTTGCCCTCCGCCTCGTCGCGTCGCGCGGCCTCGACCGTCTCCTTCTCGGGCATGGCAGCCTCCTCCACGGGGAGGAGGCTGCAAGAAGCGGGCCTAGATCGCGGCCAGCTCGTAGAGGAAGTCGACGTGCGAGCGCACGGCGCCGTCCCAGCCGCGGACCTTCGGGTTCGTGGACTCGAGCACGAAGAACTCGTCCGGAGCGTGCGCGCCGCTGCCGTGGCCCAGGCCGAAATGGGCGGCGGGCAGGCGCAGCGGGTCGCCGGTGAAGACGTAGCCGGGATAGGAGCCGGCATTGCGCGGCCACAGGATCGGGTCGAGGCCGCTGCGCTTGTAGACCGCCATCTCGGCCTTGATGATCGCGGCGTCGGACGACGTCGCCGTCGGGTCGTACCCGCCGCTGGGGTTGACCTCGATGTCGCCGAACCCCTTCTTCGCCAGGTGGGCCTTCAGGGCCGCGACCGCGCCGTCGAAGGTCATGTCGGGCACCAGGCGCAGGTCCAGCTTCGCCACCGCGCGCGTCGGCAGCACCGTCTTGCCGCCCGGCCCCGTCCAGCCGGCGACGAGCCCCTCGATGTTCACCGTCGGCGTGAACAGGAACCGCTCCAGCGTCTCGCGCCACGGCAGGTCGTGCGCCCAGTGCGTGACGCCCATCCCGCGCTTCGCGGTCTCCTCCGACAGGCGCGCCGCGGCCGCGTCCAGCATCGCCTTCTCGGCCGCGGTGGCGGGGCGGACCTTGTCCGCGAACCCCTCGATGGCCGGGTCGCCGTCGGCGGTCACGAGCGTGTTGAGCGCCTGCACCAGGTGGAACGCGGGGCTGTCGAGGCGTGCGCGGTTGCTGGAGTGCACGTCCTTGCTCGGCCCGCGCCCCCACCTGGCACCGCTCGCCACCAGCTCCAGCTCGACCACGCCCTTGGCGCCGAGCGAAACCGTCACGCCCCCGTCCGGGTCCTGCGCGGCCGAGGGCATGAACACGCCGCCGGTGCACTTCTTGAGCGCGGCCGCGATGTCGGGCCGCGTCACCACCTGCTTGAAGTGCGGCGAGCCGATCTCCTCCTCGCCCTCCGCGACCAGCACCAGGTTCACCGGCACCTTGCGGCCGGCGCCCTGGATCGCGTGCAACGCGGCCAGGAACGCCGCCTGCGGCCCCTTCTGGTTGACGGCGCCGCGGCCCATCAGCACCTTGCCGAAGCCGGGCTTGTCCAGGATCGCGGCGTCGAACGGCGGCGACGACCACTCGCCGTCGCCCTGCTTGACGTCGTACATGAAGTAGACGCCGACGGTGCGCTGGGCCCCCGCGTCGAGCGTCGCGAAGACGGACGGATGGCCGTCGGTGGGCACGCGCTCGGCCTTCTGGAAGCCCGCGTCCTTCGCGAGCGTCATCATGAGCTGGCAGCCCTCCGCCATGCCGCGGTTCTCGGCGGCGATCGCGGGCTGCTTCACCCAGGCCTGGAACCGCGCCACGCTCTCGTCGTGGCGCTTGACGACCTCCGCCTGGATGGCGGCCAGCGGATCGTCCGCGCCGGTCGACAGGCGGGGGAGGGTGATCGCGGCGGCGCCGGCGGCGGCCGCGCCGAGGAAGTCCCTGCGAGTGAAATCAGGCATGGCGGCGAGTCTAGCCCAGGCAACTGCGAAAAGATGTCAACGGCTGGTGGGGCGGGGCATCGCGCTTGCACGGGTATCGTTGTAGAGAGTGGAGGTCATGATGCACAGAACAGCACTGATCCTCGTGGCGTGCGCCGTGGCCGTCGCCGGGGTCCCGCCTTCCGGGTTCGCCAAGGACCCCGTGGAGCGCCTGACCGCGTTCGCCGTCGACATGAGCACGAGCCCCGACGCGCGGTCGAACCAGGTGCGCTCGGGCACCGTGAACATCGCGATCGAGCGCTGGTCCACCGAGGAGGAGCGCAAGCGCCTCATGGGGGCGCTCAAGGAGGGCGGGCCCGACCTGCTCCTCAAGCAGCTCCAGAAGATCGACGACCCGGCCGGCCAGATCTACACGCCGGGCCGCGTCGGCACGCCGCTTCGCTTCGCCTGGCAGTCACCGCTGCCCGACGGCGGACGCCGGATCGTGGTGGCGACGGACCGGAAGATCGGGTTCCTCGAGGCCGCCAACCGCCCGCGCACCATCGACTACCCGTTCCTCGTGCTCGACATCCGCATGAACGGCGAGGGCAAGGGACAGGGCAAGCTGCTTCCGGTCGCCCGCATCGAGCGCGCCGAGGACGGCACGTTCGAGGTCGAGAGCTACGCGTCCGAGCCCGTCCGCCTCACGGAGGTCCGGAGTGAGAAATAGCTAAGGCCGCGCCGCGCCGGAGTCCACCGCGCGCCACGACGCGTCGGGATCGAAGCGCGTGATCTTCGCGGCCGCCGTCTCCGTCTTCGGGCCCAGGTCGCGCTCGTAGGGGATGCCGTCCTGGTTGACGACGAACGTCATCACGCCCGACGCGTCGTAGTGCACCGGCCACGCGACGAGCGCGAACCCGCCCGTCATCTCGCCGTTCACGACGTAGTCGGCCGCGCCGCCCTTCGCGGACTTGCCCTGGCCTTCGAGGATCCGGAAGTAGTAGCCGTGGAGCGGCGTGCGCCCCCCGTCCGCATGGCGGTAGCCCTGCTGCGACGCTTGCGCGACGAGGACCCCGAGCGGGCTGCGTGGCTCCCCGCGCCTCGTCGGCCAGTACAGCCCGTTCTGCTTCCCCGCGTCGCTTCCGAACTGCCGCGCGTAGCGGCCCGCGGGCTTGCCGTCGTGCCCGCTTCCCGCGTACGCGCGCTGCGCGGCCACGTAGGAGTGCAGCACCTGGATGACCGCCAGCTCGTTGCGCCCGACGCGGCGGTTCAAGATCTCCTCGCGGCCGGCCTCCGCGTCGAACGACCAGCCCGACGGTCCCTTGACGAGCGGCACCGGGAACGGCCAGGCCTCGTTGCCGAGGATCAGCTCCTTGCGGCCGGGACCGATGTCGCCCAGCTTCCAGCCCTCCGTCACCGCGGCGGCGAACACGTCGCGGTTCCGGCGCCCGGTCGCGGGGTCGGAGGTGTCGATCAGCTCCTGCCCCTGCGGGCCGAACAGGGCCACGAGCCGCGCGAGGTCGTTCGCCTTCACGGTGTCGATCAGGGCGCGCGCGGCCTCTTCCGGCGTCGCGAAGTGGCGCGGAGCGGGGGCTGCCGCTCCGGCGATCGCCACGCCGAGCGTCAGCGATCCCAAGAGCCCGAGCACCGCGCGCGTCGTCGTCCCCATCGCGCTCATCGGCGTCGTCCGCCGCCGCCCGAACGGCTCCCGCCGCCCGAACGGCTGCGACTGCCGCTGCCGCGCGAGCTGGCGGAGCGCGTCGAGCTGCCGCTCGAGTAGCCCGAGAAGGCGTCCGAGCGCGTGCCGCTGCGCTCGGCGCTCCGCGTGCGCTCGCCGCTCCCCCGCTGCGTCGCCGACGAGGTGGACGCGGCGGTCGTGCCACTGGTCCGTGCCTCCTGCGCCCGGCCCTGCGCTTCCGTGCGCCGCTGCTCGCGCTGGGCCTGCCCCTCGGGCGAGCTGCGGTTCTCCTGCCGCTCGGTCCGCTGCTGCTGCGCGTTCTCGGAGCGCTCGCCGCGGCTCTCTCGCGCGTCTTCGGCCCGTTCGGAGCGGTTCTCGGACATGTCCTCCCGGTGGTCGGCGTAGTCCTCGCGCGCGTCCTCGCGGTTCTCGTAGTAGTCCTCGCGCATGTCCTCGCGGTCGTCGTACCAGTCGTTCCAGCCGCTGTTGTACATGTACGCGCCGCCGCGCCAGCCGTAGGGCCCGTAGTAGTAGTTGTTGTTGACCGCGGCCCCGATCGCGACCCCGGCGGTGAACCCGATGAGGGCGGCGACCGCCTCGTCGTCGTCGTCGTCCTCCTGCACGACGATGGTGGTGGTGGTCGTGGCCGGCTGCGTGTACACGACCGTCGGGTTGTACTGGGGCACGTAGACGACCTGCGGGTTCGCGGGCTCGATGACGATGACCTGCTCGCCGCCCTCGACGGTCTTCGTCTCCACCTTCTGCTGGGGGGTGGTCTTCAGATTGCCGACGGCCTGGCTCTGCTTCCGCAGCCTCTGGATGCTGTCGAACACCGCGCTCTTGTCCACCATGAACGCCCCGCCCAGCTGCGACACCCACGTGAGGTTGCCGGCCATGGTCTCGATCACCTGCGGGAAGAGGACGAGGGCCACGAAGCTCGGCTCGAACCCGGCCGTCTCCGCCGCCTTCTGCAGCTCGCTGCCCTTGAGCGCCGCGTTCTGCTTGAGCCAGGTGTGGAGCTCGCCGACCTTGCGCGAGTTGCCCGAGCAGAGAAGGATCTGCGCCAGCAGCTGGTCGGGGTAGAGCGCCACGGGAGCGAGCAGCTTGTCGAGATAGGCGGGGTCGAGCGAGCTCTGAGCCTGCGCGGGCGGAACCGGCCCCCCCACCAGCGCGATCAGGACGAGGAGCCACGCGGCTCCCGTGACGGCCTTCCTTGCAACCATGGGGCGCCTCCCAGGCGTACACGTTCTCACGCCTCGCGCTCGAAGGGCAAGGGTGCTGCGGGTCGCCTATACTGCCCGCGGCTGGCCCGTGCTCCGATGGACCGAACCTCTCGAGGAGACAGGACATGAGCAGCCGTCTGACGCCGCGCGGCCTCGCCGTCGCGGCGGTCCTCCTTGTCGCCCCGGCCTGGGCTCCGCGTGCGCACGCCCAGGCCGCGGACGACGAGCCGCCGCCGGCCGTCACGCCCGGACGCAAGCTGCCCTTCCTCGGCGACCTCGCGCGCAGCCGCGGCATCGAGCTGCCGCTGCCGCTCGGGGTCGGGGCCGTCTACTACTACCTCTCGCGCGACATCGCGGTCAGCGACGTGCGGGTCGGCCGCGACGGCGCGCCGCCGGCGTCGGCCGGCGACTTCGCGCAGCTCGGCTCCACTTCGAGCGTCCACAACCTGAACGTCAAGTTCGACGTCTGGCTGCTGCCGTTCGTGAACGTCTACGCGATCGCCGGGTACATCTCGAACAAGTCCGAGACGACGATCGACGTCACGCTGCCGCCGCTGTCGCCGAAGGGCCCCACACGCCCCCGCCGCATGACGGTGCCGACGTCGCTCACGGGATCCGTGGGCGGCCTGGGCACGACGCTGGCCGGCGGCTACAGGTCCTTCTTCGCGGCGCTGGACGTGAACGTCGCGCGCGCCGACCTGGGCTTCGACGACGACTTCAAGGCGACCGTGACCTCGCTCCGCGCCGGCTGGCACGGCACGCTGGGCGAGCGGCCGCTGCGGGTGTGGGCCAACACGACCTACTGGGACACCTTCGCCACCGCGACGGGGACGGTCGCCGACCCCGACGACGGCAGCAGCCTCCACTTCGAGGTGGACCAGGGGCCCGCCCATCCATGGACCTTCGGCGGGGGGATGGTGTACTCGCCGCGGCGCTGGCTCGATCTCAGCGCCGACTTCGGCACCGACTTCAAGGGCGGCTGGTACCTGGCGATCGTCCCCGTCGTGCGCTTCTAGCGCGCCCCGTGCCTCACGGGCGGAACCACGCGCTGCCGGACTGCACGGAGAGCGCGGTCCCGTCCGGGCCGAACGCCACGTCCACCCCCATGTGCAGCTTGTACCGGCGGGCCAGCTCGTAGCGGAAGCCGCCGCCGCTGGTGGTCACGGTCTGCTCGTCCTCGAACCCCTCGATGTCGGTCCAGGCGGCGCCGGTCCCGACGAAGCCGACCAGGCTGAAGCGCTTCCAGAACTGGTAGCGCAGCTCGGTCTCGACCTTGGCCGCGTGCTCCCCCTGGTAGCGCAGGACGGGGGCGCCGCACAGGCTGACGTAGGGCCGCATGTAGAACGGCATGTCGCCGAAGCTAGCGTCTGCAGCCGGTCGTCCTTGGCGTATGTCGAAGAGGCCAGGCACGCCGCGAGCGCCGGCGCGCGCAGTCCGCACACGAGGCGGACTATAGCGGACTCGCGCCCTCTTCTAGGCGAGGCGCTGCAGGTCGGGCAGCTGCTCCAGCCAGGGCGCGTCGCGCGCGTCGGCCTCCAGGGTCGCCCCGGTCGATGTGAACCGGTAGTAGCGGCCGGAGACGGGGCCTGCGACCGTCGACTGGTTGCGGCCCGTGTAGCGGAAGACCGCCGCGGTGAGAGAGAACCCTCGGCTCGTGCGTCTGTCCTGGTACCGCGACGTGGCCATGGCGCGCCTCCTCGGCTCCCCCAAGCTGGGGTCGGCGGCCCCGGAAGTCCTCAGGGAACGCTCACGTTGCGATCCGAATCCATGACACACGCCGACCGCGGCGCCGCTGGCGGCCACGGTCGCGGCTGGGCCAGAATCGCCTGGAGGCCAAGAGGAGGAGCAGGAGCATGTCGCTGCGCATTGGAGACGAGGCGCCGAACTTCTCGGCGGAGACGACGGAGGGACGGATCGACTTCCACCAGTGGATCGGTGAGGGCTGGGCGATCCTGTTCTCGCACCCCAAGGACTTCACCCCGGTCTGCACGACCGAGCTGGGCTACATGGCGAAGCTGCAGCCGGAGTTCCAGAAGCGGGGCTGCAAGGTCATCGGGCTCAGCATCGACCCGGTCGACGACCACCAGCGGTGGGCGAAGGACATCGAGGAGACGCAGGGAACCGCCCCCAACTACCCGATCATCGGGGACGCCGACCTGAACGTCGCGAAGCTGTACGACATGATCCACCCCAACGCGACGGGCGGGAAGCGGACGGCCGTGGACAATGCGACGGTGCGGTCGGTGTTCGTGATCGGGCCCGACAAGAAGGTCAAGCTGACGCTGACCTATCCCATGAGCACCGGCCGCAACTTCGACGAGGTGCTGCGCGTGCTGGACTCGATCCAGCTCACCGCGCGCCACACGGTGGCGACGCCCGTGAACTGGAAGCCGGGCGAGGACGTCATCATCCCGACGTCGGTCTCGGACGACGACGCGAAGAAGAAGTACCCGCAGGGCTGGAAGACGCTGCGGCCGTACCTGCGCGTCGTCGCCCAGCCGAAGTAGCCGGTCTCATCCGCTCGAGCCTCCCGGCCGGCCGCGCGTCCCGAGACGCCGGACGGCTCGAGCCCCCGTGACGAACAGGACGAGGACGGCGAGCGCGAGCGCGGCCGCGCCCGCCGTCGTCCATCCGGGCCGGTCCAGCGCCATCCCCGTGCCGACGCCCGGCACGCCCACCGTCCACAGCAGCGCCGCGGCCGCGGCGCCCGCGCGCGGGACCGCGGTGTGCTGCGAGGGCGGCAGGTCGCGATAGCCGCCCGCCGCGAACCCCTGCAGCCAGGAGGCGAGCGGGAGGAGGCGCGACTCGATCCCCACCACGAGCTGGGCCAGGAACCCGAGCAGCCCGCACACGCCATAGGCGAGGCTGAGACGCAGCGTCGTGTCCGAGGGCTCGAGCAGC
>JAICEW010000076.1 GCA_025923995.1 Vicinamibacteria bacterium
GGCAACATGGGCCTCCTGTCGTACGGGAGCATGGACCGGCGCTTCTTCGGCGCGCTGGGCGCGAGCCTGCTGGACCGCACGATCTGCGCCAGCGCGGGCACGGCCGGCTTGAAGGCGACCATCGGCCGCAGCCTGGGCTTCGACCCCGAGGCGATCGTGAACGCCCGGCTGATCGTGGCCTGGGGCGCCAACATCGTGAGCTCCAACGTCCACCTCTGGCCCTTCATCGAGGAGGCGCGGCGCCGGGGAGCGAAGCTCGTCACCATCGACCCCTACCGCTCGCGCACGGCCGAGAAGTCGGACCAGCACATCGCCCTCTTCCCCGGGACGGACGCGGCGCTCGCGCTCGCGATGATGCACGTCATCTTCCGCGACCGGCTGGAGGACGCCGACTACCTCGAGCGCCACACGGTCGGCGCGTCCGAGCTGCGCGAGCGGGTGCGGGACTGGACGCCCGAGCGGGCGGCGCAGGCCACCGGCCTGGCCGCGTCCGAGATCGAGGCGTTCGCGCGCGAGTACGCGACCACGCAGCCGTCCGCGATCCGCCTCAACTACGGGCTCAACCGCCACGCGGGCGGCGGCATGTCCGTCCGCACCATCACCTGCCTGCCGGCCCTCACCGGCGCCTGGCGACACGTGGGCGGCGGCGTCCTGCTCTCGGCGTCTGGCACGTTCCCCGTGAACGCCGACGCGCTGGAGCGGCCGGACCTGGTGCCGAAGGGCACGCGCACGCTGAACATGAGCGAGCTGGGGCGGCTGCTGGAGCCGGGCCGGCTGGACCCGCCGGTGATGGCGCTCTTCGTCTACAACAGCAACCCGGGCGCGGTGGCGCCCGAGCAGGAGCGCGTGCGTGAGGGCCTCATGCGCGACGACCTGTTCGTCGTCGTGCACGACCTGTTCCGCACGGACACCACCGACTTCGCGGACATCGTGCTGCCCGCGACCACCACGCTCGAGCACTACGACATCCACAAGGCGTACGGGCACCTGTACGTGTCGCTGAGCAAGCCGGCCATCGACCCGGTGGGGGAGAGCAAGCCCAACACCGAGGTGTTCCGCCTGCTGGCCGCGCGCATGGGGCTCGACCACCCGAGCCTGCGCGAGAGCGACGAGGCCATGGCGCGCCAGGCGTTCAAGTGGGAGCATCCGCACCTGCGCGGCGTCGACTTCGACCGCCTGGAGCGCGAGGGGACCGTGCGGCTGAGCGTCCCCGATCCCTACGCGCCCTTCGCCGAGGGCGGGTTCCCGACCCCCTCGGGGAAGTGCGAGCTGCGCGCGGACGGCCTGGCCGACCTGGGCCTGGACCCGCTGCCGACCTACCACCCTCCGCGCGAGGGCCCGACGTCGAACCCGGAGACGGCCGCGCGCTACCCGCTCGCGTTCATCTCGCCGCCCGCGCACCACTTCCTGAACTCGACCTTCTCCGCCCAGCCGGTGTTCGTGCGGCGGGAGAGCGAGCCCACGCTGACGATCCATCCAGCGGACGCCGCGGCGCGCGGCATCGAGAACGGCCGCGAGGTCCGCACGTTCAACGACCGCGGGTCGTTCCTGGCCAGGGCGCGCGTGTCCGAGGACGCGCGCAGGGGCGTCGTCGTCGGCCTGTCCGTCTGGTGGGCCAAGATGTGCCCGGGCGGGCGCAACGCCAACGCCGTGACCAGCCAGGGCCTGACGGACATGGGGGGCGGCGCCACGTTCTACGACGTGCTGGTCGACGTCGAGCCGGCCTGACCGGCCGGGGACGCGAGAGGGATGACCGGGGGCTTCTGGGTCGTCGGGTTCCACGTGGCCGCGGCCGTGGTCACGCTCCTCCAGTTCATCCGCGCCAGGGACCACCGTCTCCTCCCGCTCATGGCCATGTTCGCGCTGCTGGCCGCGGCGCACGACCAGGCCGACTGGTTCGTGGCCCGGCGGCTGCACTTCGCGGCCGGGGCCTGCGCCCTGGTGCTGCTCGGCATGCTGGGCTGGCGGCGCGCGGCCTGACCTCCTAGACGCGATGGCCACGGCCCGCACCCCGCGCAACGTCCTGCTCTACGCCGCGTCCGAGTCGGACGCGGACATCCTGTATCCCACGGGCTTCTTCGCGCCCGATCCCTTCCTGTTCGTCCAGAAGGGGCGCACGCGCGTGCTGGTCATGAGCGACCTCGAGCGCGACCGCGCGCGCCACCAGGCGCGCGTCGACCGCGTGATCCCGTGGTCCGGTGTCGCCAGGCGCGTCGAGTCCGCCGGCCAGAAAGCCACCGCCGCCGCCGTGATCGCGAGGGTCCTGCGCGACCTCAAGCTGCGGCGCGTCGAGGTCCCGCGCCGCTTCCCCCTCGGCCTGGCCATGGAGCTCGACGCCCTGGGCGTGCGGCTCGACCTGGTGGACGACCCCTTCTGGCCCGAGCGCGAGGCGAAGCGTCCCGAAGAGGTGCGCGCGGTGACCGAGGCGCTGCGCGCGGCGGAGGCGGGCCTGGCGGCGGGCCTGGACGCGCTGCGGGCCTGCCGCATCGGGCGCGACGGCTTCCTGCGCCGCGGCGGCCGGAAGTTCACGGCCGAGGACCTGCGCGCCGCCGTCAACACGCGGATCATGGCGGAGGGCTGCGTGCCCGCCCACACCATCTGCGCGCCGGGCGACCAGGCGGTCGATCCGCACGAAGAAGGGCACGGGCCCATCCGCGCGCACACGCCGGTGGTGATGGACATCTTCCCGCGCTCCGAGAAGACCGGGTACTTCGGCGACCTCACGCGCACGGTGGTGCGCGGCCGGGCTTCGAGTCGGCTCCAGGAGGTCTACGCGCTGGTGCACGAGGGCGTGCGCCTCGGCCACCGCCGCATCCGCGACGGGGCGGACGGGCAGGCCATCCATCGCGAGATCCAGGCGCTGTTCGACGCGCGCGGGTACCGCACCGGCGTTGCGCAGGGACGCATGCAGGGCTTCTTCCACGGCACCGGCCACGGGCTCGGCCTGGAGATCCACGAGGCCCCGTCCATCTCCACCCGCCCCTCGACGCTGCGCGCCGGGCACACGGTCACCGTGGAGCCCGGCCTCTACTACCTCGGCCTGGGCGGCGTCCGCATCGAGGACGTCGCCCTCGTCACGAAGACCGGCTCGCGCAACCTGACGCGGGTGCCCAAGTTCCTCGAGCTCTAGAGGTCCACATGAAGCCCTTCCTGCTGGCGCCCGTCCTGCTCGCCTCGCTCGCCGCCGCCGATGACGCGCCTCCGACACCCACGCTCGCCAGGCTCACGGCCATGCAGGCCCGCTTCGCGCCGGTGCCGATCGGAGTGGACCTCAAGGCCCTGCCCGAGAACGAGCGCGCGTGCGTCCGCAAGCTGGTCGAGGCCTCGAAGATCGTGGACACGCTGTTCCTGCGCCAGGCCTGGGGCGGCAACGAGACGCTGCTGCTCGACCTGGCCCCGGACCGCACGCCGCTGGGCCGGGCGCGCCTGCGCTACTTCGTCCTGAACAAGGGCCCCTGGTCGCGCCTCGACCACAACCAGGCGTTCCTGCCCGGCGTGCCGCCCCGGCCGCCGTCGGGCTCGTTCTATCCCGAGGACGCGACGAAGGAGGAGATCGACGCCTGGATGAAGTCGCTGCCCGAGGGCGAGCGCGCGGCCGCCTCCGGCTTCTTCACGACCGTCCGCCGCGGGCCCGACCGCAAGCTGCGGGCGGTGCCGTACAGCGTGGAGTACCAGCCGGAGCTGGCGCGCATGGCCTCGCTGCTGCGCGAGGCGGCCCAGCTCACCGCGCAGCCCACGCTGAAGTCGTTCCTGACCCAGCGCGCGGACGCGCTGCTCACGAACGACTACTACGCGAGCGACGTGGCCTGGATGGAGCTCGACGCCAGCATCGAGCCCACCATCGGACCGTACGAGACGTACGAGGACGAGTGGTTCGGCTTCAAGGCCGCGTTCGAGTCGTTCGTGACCGTGCGCGACGACGCGGAGACGGCCAAGCTCTCGAAGTTCGGAGCACAGCTGCAGGGGCTCGAGGACGTGCTGCCGATCGACCCCAAGTACCGCAACCCCAAGCTCGGCGCGCTGGCGCCCATCCGTGTGGTGAACGTCGTGTTCTCGGCCGGCGACGGCAACCGCGGGGTGCAGACGGCGGCCTACAACCTGCCCAACGACGAGCGGGTGGTGAGCGAGAAGGGCAGCAAGCGGGTCATGCTGAAGAACAGCCAGCAGGCCAAGTTCGACAAGGTCCTGGTCCCGATCGCCGCCGTCGCGCTGCCGCCCGCGGACCGCGCGAACGTGTCGTTCGACGCGTTCTTCACGCACATCCTCATGCACGAGCTCATGCACGGCCTGGGGCCGCAGACGATCACCGTCGGCGGACGCAGCACGACCGTGCGCCAGGAGCTGAAGGAGACCTACGGGACGCTGGAAGAGGCCAAGGCGGACATCTCCGGCCTGTGGGCCCTGCAGCAGCTGGTGGACAAGGGCGCCCTGGGCAAGGAGCTGGAGCGCACGATGTACACCACGTTCCTGGCCTCCAGCTTCCGCTCGATCCGCTTCGGGCTGAACGAGGCGCACGGCCGGGGCGTCGCGCTGCAGCTCAACCACCTGCTCGACGCCGGCGCGTTCACCGTGCGGGCCGACGGCACGTTCACGGTGGACCGCACGAAGGTCCGCGTCGCCGTGGAAGCCCTGACGCGCGAGATCCTGACCATCCAGGCGGAGGGCGACGCCGCAAAGGCGAAGGACCTGCTCGCCCGGCTGGCCGTGATGCGGCCGGAGGTGCAGAAGGTCCTGGACCGCCTCGCGGCGGTGCCGGTGGACATCGAGCCGCGGTTCACGATCCTGGGCGCGGCCGGCGCGGGCGCGCCCGCCCCGCGCTAGAGGCCGTTCGCTTCCAGGAAGCCGTTCACCTGCGTCCAGTAGTCGGGCCGCAGGACGGCGCCCACGTGGCCGACGCCGGGAGCCACCCACATCTGCGCGGGGCCCGGGTGCGCGTTGAACACGCGGCGCACGACCGCTTCCGGCATGCGCGGATCCTCGCCGTCCACGATCGTGAGGAGCGGAGCGCGCAGCCGGGCCGACGCCTTCACCAGGTCCACGTCGTCGGGATCGAATCCGGCCCGCCAGCCCGCGACGGCGAGCGCGAGCCGTCCGATCGGGACCCAGGCGGGGATGCGATAGAGCAGCCACCCGTGGTGCGCGACGGTCGCGCGGGCGGTGTCGAACGGCGCCTCCAGGATGACGGCTCGAGTGTCCGGCTCGTCCGGCGCCGCGCCCATCACGGCCGCGGAGCCCAGCGAGAAGCCCATGTAGACGATGCCGGCCGCGGCCAGGCCCCGCTCGCGCAGGTGGCGCGCCGCCGACTTCACGTCGACCCTCTCCAGCGCGCCCAGGGTCGAGTCGCGACCCTCGCTGCCGCCGTGGGCCCGCAGGTCCAGCAGCAGGACCGTGTGGCCCCGGCGGTGCAGGGTCCGGGCCTGGTCGGTGAAGCTCTCGAGCGTGTCGCCCAGCCCGTGGACGATCACGACCGCGGCCCTGTCGCGCCGCCCCGGCACGGTCCACGTGCGGATCCGCAAGCCGTCCGAATCGACGAACGTCTCCTCGAACGGCGCGTACACCCCGCTCGTCGGCTGGCGCGGAAGGCGCAGCATCACCTGCGAGAACGAGAACGGCAGCGCCAGGAAGACGAACGCGCCGTACAGGACGACGCGTCCACCCACCCGCTTCCAGAGTCCCGGCCGCACGACCTTTGGACGCGCTACTCGATGGTAAAGCTCTCGAGCGTCACGGGCAGCCCGCCCGAGCCGTCGACGTGGGCGGCGAACACGTCGATGCCGGTGGTCGTCGAGTTCCGCCCGTCGGCCCAGGCGAAGATCCCGCCGCCCGACCCGTCGGGCGCGACGGTGACCCCGCCCTGCGCGTCGGCCGCGGTCGACACCGGCCGGCCGTCGAGGCTCCACAGGGCCGTGCCCGACACGTTCAGCCGCTGGGCGAACACGTCGCCTGCGTCCGTGCGGCCGTCCTGCCAGCCGATGACGACGCCGTTGGAGCCGTCGGTCACCGCGTCGGGGAAGAACTGCCCACCCGTCGCGCCGCAGACCGACACGCCGTTCGCCGCCCACTGCACGATGCCGCCCGCGTCCACGCGCTGCGCGAAGACGTCCGTGTTGCCGCCGCCGTTGCGCTCGTCGGTCCAGACGACGATCATGGCGCCCAGCAGGTCGGCGACCAGGACCGGGAAGGTGGCGTTCGCGGTGCCCGCGATCTGCACTCCGTCCAGCGCCCACTGGGGCGTCCCCGACGAGGCGATGCGGCGCGCGTAGACGTCGTTGTCGCCTGCGTTGCGGCTGTCCTCCCAGGCGACGAACGCACCGCCCGAGTTGTCGGTCGCGATGGCGGGCCGCGTCTGGATGCTCCCGCTGAGCGCGGTGATGGCGACGCCGTCGGCGGTCCAGGCGGGCGTGCCGGCCGCGAGCATCTTCTGCGCGAAGATCTCGCCGTCGGATCCGCGATTGTCGTTCCAGGCCACGACGGCGCCGCCCGCGCCGTCCGAGGTGACGACCGGCAGCAGCTGGTCCCCCGCGGCCGCGGACACCGCCACCCCGTTGGCCGCCCACTGGGCGGCCCCGGTCGCATCGACGCGCTGCGCGAAGATGTCCCGGGGGCCGTTCCGGCTGTCCTCCCAGGCGACGACCGCGCCGCCGCTGCCGTCGCCCACGACCACCGGCTTCTGCTGGAGGGCCGCGACGACCGCGACGGCCTGCCCGCCGGCGGTCCACAGCGGGGTGCCGGCGCCGTTGATCCGCTGGGCGAAGATGTCCCCCGTGTCCGGGACGTTGCGGATGTCCCGCCAGGCCACGATGGCGCCGCCGCTGCCGTCCGGGACGGCCGAGAACGGGGGCCGCAGCAGCGTCGCCTGCGCGGAGACGGAGTCGCTCACCAGCAGGACGCCGGCCGGCGCCCACTGGACGAGCCCGGCGGCCGAGATGCGCTGGGCCCGCAGGTCGTAGACGAACGTGAACGTGTTGATGTCGAAGCGCTCGCTGCGCCAGAGGAAGATGGCGCCGCCGGCGCCGTCGCTCACCGCGACGACGGGGCTCTGCGTGTCCGTGGCCACGGCCACGGGGTTGTTGAGGGTGGGATCGGGCGACCACTGGGCCAGGGCCGGCGCGCCCAGCATCCACCACGTCACCAACGACAGGACGGCTCGACGCGTGCGGGCCATGGTCCTCCTTTGGCGACAGGTCCGTCGGCGCGCAGTATCGCACGAGTGGCGAGGTGCCATAATCTGGCTCGTCGGGCTCACCCGTGAGAGCCATCCGGCTCGGAGGGGGCATGGAGTTCGTCGTCAACCGCAAGGGCGGCGTGCCGGTCCGGGACCAATTGGTCACCCAGCTGGAGCTCAAGATCCTGGGCGGCGAGCTGACGCACGGCCAGCGGCTCCCCAGCGTCCGTTCCCTGGCCCGGCGGCTGCGCGTGCACCACAACACGGTGTCGGCCGCCTACCAGGACCTCCAGGACTCGGGTCACGTGGAGCTGCGCCGCGGCTCCGGCGTGTTCGTGTGCCGCGCGGGCCCGGTCGCGGTGTCGGAGGCGCGCGGGTTGGACGAGATGATCCGGATGGCCCTCCACGTGGCGTTGCGCAAGGGCCACACCGGGGCCCAGGTCCGGGCCGCGGTCGAGCGGTGGCTGGCGGCCGCGCCGCCCGACCGGATCGTGGTGGTGGATCCCTCGCGCGAGATGGCGGAGCTGCTCGTGCACGAGCTGAAGCAGGGGCTGGGCATCGACGCCCTGTGCGCGACGCCGGAGGACGTGGCCGCCCAGCCCTCGCTGCTCTCGGGCGCGCTGGCGCTGGTGCTGCCGTACCACGTCGAGAGCGTGCGGCGCATGTCCCCGGGCTCGGCGCTGGAGGAGGTCACGATCGAGGTGCCGCAGGCCGAGCGCGAGGCCGTCGTGGCCCTGCCGCCGGGGAGCATCGTGCTGGTGGTCTCGCATTCGCCGACCGTGCTTCCCTTCGCCTCGGTGTTCCTGCGCAGCCTGCGCGGCCACGAGATCGTGGTGGAGACGCGCCTGCTCTCCGCGGCCCGCGAGTGGAGGCGCCTGGTGCGCGCGGCCGACCTGGTGGTGGCGGACGCGCTGTCGATCGACACCGTGCGCAAGGCGGGCCCCAAGCGCGTCCGCGAGGTGCGGGTGGTCTCGCGCAAGGCGCTCGACCGCCTGAAGGACGCCCTGACGGTGGTGGTGCCGCGGGTGACGGGACCGGCTCAGGGGGCGACGGGCAAGCGCTCCGGCAGGTCGGCCAGCACGTAGGCCATCACCGCGACCGTCGCGGCGCAGCGCCCCACGTCGTCCGGGTCCAGCTTGTCGAGCGTGTCGGCCGGCGTGTGGTGCAGCAGGAAGTAGCGCGAGCCGTCCACGTCGAGCGAGAACGAGGGGACCTTCTTCGCCCGCACCAGGGGCCCGATGTCCGCCCCGCCTCCTTCGGAGGCCACGTTCGCGGCGTCGATGGGCTCCAGCAGGCTCGCCACGCTCTTCACGATCCCGCGGGCGGCGTCGGAGCCCGTGAAGCCGAAGCCCCGCGGCTTGAAGACGCCCGAGTCGGACTCGATCGCGGCCACGTGGGTCTCGGACTGGTGCGCGTCGCGGTAGGCCGTGCCCCCGCGCAGGCCGTTCTCCTCGTTCGTGAACAGCACCACCCGGACGGTCCGCCGGGGCCGCAGCCCCAGCGACTTCATCACGCGCGCGGCCTCCCACATCACCATGCTGCCCCCGCCGTCGTCCATGGCGCCGGTGCCGACGTCCCAGGAGTCGATGTGGCCGCCGATCAGCACGATCTCGTCCGGCTTCTCGCGCCCGCGCCATTCCGCGACCAGGTTGGCGGACGGCGCGTCGGGCAGCGTCTGCGCCTCCATCCGCAGGCGCACCACGACCTTGAGCTTGCGGTCCACGAGCCGCTGCAGGCGATCGGCGTCCTCGACGGGGATCGCCGCGCCGGGGATGCGCGGCGCGCCGTCGTCGTAGCGCAAGGCGCCCGTGTGCGGCGTGCGCAGGCCGGGCAAGCCGACCGAGCGCAGCAGCGTGGCCACCGCGCCGTGCTTCGCCGCGCGCGAGGGGCCCGCGCCGCGGTAGCGCACCGTCTCGCCGTACTTCGTGAACGGCACGTTGTAGAGGACGATGCGGCCCCTGGCCTCGGCCGCGCGAGCGTCCAGCTCCTCGAAGCTCTTCACCACCATCAACTCGGCCGTGAGGCCGTCCGGCGGCGTGGCGACGCTGCCGCCCAGGCCGAGCAGGACGAGGCGTCCTCCGTCGGGCTCGACCAGGTCCAGGCTCTCCTGGCCGCGGACCCAGCGGGGCACCAGCACGGGCTCCAGGCGGACGTTCTCCAGGCCGTCCTTCTTCATCTCGTCCGCCGCCCACCGCAGCGCCGCCTCCAGCTGGGGCGAGCCGCTGAGCCGGCTGCCGAAGAGGTCGGTCAGGTCGCGCAGGCGCTCCCAGGCGCGCCCCGCGCGCGCGGCCGCGACCAGCTGGTCGGCATTCTCGCGCCAGGCCGAGACGTCGACGTCCTCCGCCCGCGAGGGCGCGGCCGGCACGAGGACGCCGCAGGCGCCCGCCAGCAGGAACCCTCGCACGCGTGACCCCATCGATCCATCACCTCCTGCCCCGCCGGATTGTATCCCGCGCGCTCGCGCCGTCCCGGCGTTGACAACGAGCGCCCGCGCCGTCACGCTGCCGGCGGCATGCGCCCGATCGTGCAGCCGTTCGTTAGCGCGCTCTTCAAGCTGCTCTTCACGTACGAGTGCGAGGGGGAGGAGCTGCTGCCGGCCGGCGGGGGCGTGGTGGCCGCGAACCACCCGTCCTACCTCGATCCCATCCTCCTGTCACTCGAGGTGAGGCGGCCCATCCGCTTCATGGCCTGGGACGCCATGTTCCGCGTCCCGCTGGTGGGCTCGCTGATGCGCGCCTTCGGCGCCTTCCCCGTGGACGTGCGGCCGGGCAAGGGCCGCGACGCGTACGCGAAGGCGAAGGCGATGCTGGAGGCCGGGGAGCTGGTGGGCATCTTCCCGGAAGGCAAGCGCTCGCGCACCGGCTGGATGGAGGAGTCGCTGCGCGAGGGCGCCGCGCGCCTGGCCTGGGAGACAGGAGTGCCGCTCGTGCCCGCGACCATCACGGGCGCGTTCCGGGCCTGGCCCCACTACCAGTCGCTGCCGCGGCCCGCGCGCATCCGGGTGCGCTTCCACCAGCCGATCGATCCCGCGCACTACCGGGCCCTGCCGGAGGTGGAGGCGCTGCCCGCGATGCTGGCCGAGCTGCGCCGGCGCGTCGAGAAGAGCCTGCTGCCCGGCGTGAAGGCGGACCTGCGCAAGCAGGTCCTGCACCACATGCCCGCGCCCTGGCCGCGCACGTACGAGGTGCTGCCGATCCTGGCCGCGGCCACGCTCGTGTTCTGGATCACGCAGTCGTTCCGGGCGGTGCTGCCCGCGTACCTCTACCTGGCCTACCTCTTCCTCGACCGCTTCGCCATCCCGCAGTCGTGGGCGACGAAGGTCCTGCGCCAGGCTGCGCTGCCGCTGTTCGCGCTCGCGTTTCTGCCGATCGTGCTCTCGACCCTCGGCCTGCCCGAGCCGGCCGCGGTCGAAGCGCTGTGGGCCATGGTCCTGGGCGGGCTGTTCCCGTACCTGTACGAGCGGGGCGGCGTGGCCACGGGCGCCTGCCAGGGACTGGTCCTGGCGATGGCGCTCGAGATCGCGGCCCTGCGCATGGCGCCCACGCCCGCCGGCGCGCACCTGGCGCTGCCCGCGTTCCTCGCCGCGTACGCCTGGGAGCGGCGCACGGTGTTCTTCGCCTACACGGTTCCGATCCTGGCCGCGTACGCGGTCGCGGCCGGGCTGGCGATCGACCCTTCGCCCCGCCTGCTCGTGCACGCGCTGGCGGGCATGCTGGGGTGGGGCCTCATGGTGCTCGTGCCCCGGCGCCGCGCGCCCGCTGCCGAGACCCCGCCGCCCGAGACCGGGCTGGGCCTGAACCTGCGATGAGCGTCGGCCGCATCCGCCGTGCCCTGCGCCTGATGGGAGCGGCGACGCTCGCGCTCTTCGCCGCGGTCGCGTTCACCCCGCTCGCCAACGCGCTGCACGGCCGCCTGGCCGCGCATCCGCAGATCGGGCGCGCGGACGCCATCGTCGTGCTCGGCGCCGGCGTCTCCACCACCGGCACGCTCTCGGACAGCTCGCTGCGGCGGGCCGTGCACGGGATCGAGCTGCAGCGGCGCGCGCTGGCGCCCGTCCTCGTGCTGCTGGGCCCGTCCAGCTGGCCGGTGGGGGAAGCGCCGATCCGCGGGACGCTCGCGCGCGCGATGGGCGTGCCCCAGGAGCGCATCCGGCTGGTCACGGGGGGACGCACCACCCGCGAGGAGGCGGAGCGCACCCGCGAGGCGCTGGGTCCGGACGTGAAGCGCATCCTGCTGGTGACCGGGGCCATCCATATGACGCGCGCCCGCTCTCTCTTCGAGCGGGCCGGCTTCACCGTGCTGCCGGCGCCGGTCGAGGACACCTCGGGCGGGGGCATCTCGCCCGAGGCGCGGCTCGCGCTCGCCCTGCGCATGGGCGAGGAGCTGCTGGCGCAGCTCTACCATCGGCTGGCCGGGTACATCTGACGGGCGCATGGAGGCGCTCTTCCTGCTGTCCCTGATCGCGGCCACCTCGGCCGCCGCGCTGCACCTGGCCCGGCGGCGCGGGGTGGCCGTGGCGCCGGACGCGCTGCGCGCCGCGGCCCTCCACATGCTCGAGTGCGTGGGGCTGACGATGGTGTTCTTCGCGGCCAACCTGGTGCTGGGCGCGCTGCTCACGCTGGCGGTCCGGGCGCTGACGCCGCTGTTCGTCTCGCTCTACCTCAGCGGGGACGTGTCGCTGCTGGTGCTCTCGTCGCTGCAGGCGCTCGTCTGCCAGGCCTGGCGCGGCACGCGGTCGGGCCGCTGAGAGGACGTCAGTCGCCGAACGAGATCCCGAGCTCGCGAGCGGTGCGCAGCGTGTCGCCCTCGATGGGCACGGTCTTGAGCGAAGCGACCGCCTCGCCCAGCGGCACCGCGGTCATCTCGGGCGGGTCGTAGGCGACCATCGAGCCCCAGCGCCCCTCCTCGGCCAGGCGCACCGCCGCCGCGCCGAAGCGCAGGGAGAGCATGCGGTCGAACGAGGTGGGGGTGCCGCCGCGCTGCAGGTGCCCGAGCACCAGCGAGCGGCTCTCCTTGCCCGTGCGCTTCTCGATCTCGCGCGCGAGCTTGTCGGCGATGCCGCCCAGTCGCGCCTCCTTGCCGGGCGTGCCCTTCTCCACGATGGTCATCTCGCCGCCCACCGGCATCGCTCCCTCCGCGCACACGACGATCGAAAAGTGCCGTCCCGCCGCCTCGCGGGCCATGATCTTCTCGCACACCTTCTCGATGCGGAACGGGATCTCGGGGATCAGGATGGCGTCGGCCGAGCCCGCCATGCCGGCGGAGAGCGCGATCCAGCCGCAGTAGCGGCCCATGACCTCGACCACCATCACCCGCTCGTGGCTCTCGGCGGTGGAGTGCAGCTTGTCGATGGCGTCCGTGGCCGTGGCCACGGCGGTGTCGAAGCCGAACGTCGTGGCCGTGGCCGCCAGGTCGTTGTCGATCGTCTTGGGCACGCCGATGATGGGGATGCCCTTCTGCATCAGGCCGACGGCGATGCGCAGCGAGCCGTCGCCGCCGATGGCGATGATGCCGTCGAAGCCCAGCCGCCGGAAGTTCTCGACCGCCTGGTCCGAGACGTCGACGTAGCGCTCCTGGCCGTTCTCGACCACGCGGATGCCCAGCGGGTTGCCGCGGTTGTTGGTGCCCAGGATGGACCCGCCCAGGTGCGTGATGCCCCGGACGGAGTCGAACGTGAGCGGCATCAGCTGGCTGGTGTCGAGCAGGCCCAGGTAGCCCTTGCGGATCCCGAAGACCTCGTACCCGCGGTTGAGCGCGGCCAGGGTGATGGCGCGCACCACGGCGTTGAGGCCCGGGGCGTCGCCTCCGCCCGTGTTCACGGCCAGTCGCAGTCTCTTCATCGGATCATCTTCGAGGGCAGGGATGACGTTTGCGTGCTGATCATAACCCCGCCGCGCCGCCAGCGAATTCGGGAATCCGGCCGATCAGCCCTTCAGATGGGGGAGCAGGGCCTTGAAGGCCGCGCCGTCGCTGCGGCCCAGCAGCTCGTAGAGAGCCATCTCCGCGCTGGAGACGAGAGCGCCCGCGCGCTCCATGCGGGCGAGGCCCACCCGCCGGTTGGCTTCCGTGCGGGACCCGACCGCGTCCGACGCCACGTGCACCCGGTAGCCCTGCGCCAGCGCGCCCAGCACCGTCTGGGTGACGCAGATGTGGCTCTCGATGCCGGCCACCAGCAGCTGGTCGCGTTGCAGCGACGAGAGCCGCCGCCGGAACGCGTCGTCCCCGAAGCAGCCGAAGGAGGTCTTGTCGAGCGCGTCCACTCCGGCCAGCTCACTCACCGCCGGCACCGTCTCGCCCAGGCCGCGCTTGTACTGGGTGGTGAGCACGACCGGCAGATCGATGACCTTGGCCAGGCGCAGCAGCAACAGGCCGTTGGCCAGCACCCGCTCGTGGCCCTCGATGGCCGGCAGCAGCCTCTCCTGCATGTCGATCACCAGCAGCGCCGTGCGCAGCGGGTCGAGCGTCTCGGTGGCCGGCGTGGTCATGCCCAGGGCCTCCCCGCGGCCCAGCCGTCGACGGCCGCCTGCAGCGCGTCGAGGTGCGCCGTGAAGAAGTGGTCCGCGCCCGGCACCACCACCAGCTCGCGCGGCGGCGCCAGCGGCTCGACCCGCGCGCGGATCGCCTCGGCATTGCCGAACTCGTCGCGCTCGCCCTGCACGAACAGCCGCGGCTTGGTCACGCCGTCGAGGTACGCCGTGTCCTGGACCGACCGCAGCGGGAAACCCATCACGAGGAGCGCGCGCACGCGCGGGTCGGTGCCGCCGACGCGCGCCGCCATCACGGATCCGAACGAGAAGCCGCCCAGCACCTGGGGGAGCGTGGGGAAGCGCCGCGCCATCTCGTCGAGTGCCGCGCGCACGTCGTCCTGCTCGCCCCGGCCGTCGTCGTGGGTGCCCTCGGAGCGGCCCACGCCGCGGAAGTTGAAGCGCAGGACCGCCAGCCCGTGGTGCTGGAGTGCCTTCGCGGCGCGGAACACCACCTTGAAGTGCATCATCCCGCCGTGGAGCGGGTGGGCATGGCAGACGACCGCGGCGGCGACCGGGTCGCCGTCGGGGTGCATGAGGATCGACTCCAGCCGGCCCGCCGGCCCGGCCATGTCGAACGACTCGTTGTGGGCCACGAGCCGATTATCGCCCGGCGCGTCAGTGCTTGAACGCGACGCCGTCCTTCATGACGAACACGGGCGACTCGACCGCGCGGACGTCCTCGAGCGGGTTGCCCGCGACCGCGATGACGTCGCCCACGCAGCCCGGCTCCAGCCGGCCCAGCCGCTTCTCCTGCCGCAGCAGCCGCGCGGCCACCAGCGTGGCCGAGCGCAGCGCGTCGAGCGGGGTCATGCCGGCCTCGACGTACATCGCCAGCTGCTTGCCGTTGATGCCGTGGGGCTGCACGCCCGCGTCCGTGCCGTAGGCGACCGGCACCCCGGCCCTGACCGCCTTGCGCAGGCTCTCCTTCTTGAGCTCGTACAGCTCGCGGCTCTTGCGGAGCTGGTAGTCCTGGTAGCCGCCGGCCGCGCCGCGCTCCAGCATGTACGCATTGGTCTGCGGGTTGGAGACGACGAACGTGCCCTTCTCCTTCAGCACCGCGATGGCCGCGTCGTCCAGCATCGAGGCGTGCTCGATCGAGCGCACGCCGGCGCGCGCGGCGCGCACGATGCCCTCGGTCCCGTGCGCGTGCGCCGCCACGTCGCGCCCCTTGGCCGCGGCCGCCTCGACCGCGGCGCGCAGCTCGTCCTCCGTGTAGTCCGCGTTGCGCGGGTCGGTGCCCGCCGAGCCCACGCCGCCGGTGGCCAGCACCTTGATCCAGTCGGCGCCGTACTTGACGTTCTCGCGGACCTTGCGCCGGATCTCGTCCGCCCCGTCCGCGATCGCGGAGTAGCGCTGCACGACGATGTCGAAGGGGATGTCGTTGCGGTCGCCGTGGCCGCCGGTCGCGGAGAGCGACTTGGTGGCCACGAACATGCGCGGGCCGGGCACGCGCCCGGCCGCGATCGCGTCGCGCAGCGCCACGTCCGCGAAGTCGCTTCCGCCCAGGTCGCGCACGGTCGTGAACCCGGCCGCGAGCGTCTTGCGCGCGTTGGCCACGCCCTCGATGGCCGCGCGGGCCGCCGTCTCGCGCAGCTTGTCGTAGGGCGTCTCCTCCTCGCCGCCGACGAGGTGCGTGTGCGAGTCGATGAGGCCGGGCAGCAGCGTCACGTCGCCCAGGTCGTGCGTCACGGACTCGCCGGGCCGGCGGGGTCCGACCGACGCGATGACGCCCTTCTCGATGCGCACCACGACGTTCTCGATCAGCTTTCCGGACGCGACGTCGAGGGCGCGGCGGGCGGCCACGGTCGCGTCCTGCGCGACCGCGGCCGCGGGGAAGAGAAGGACCAGCGCGGGGAAGAGCCTCATGATCGCGTCCTTTCGAAAGGCCGCGATCTTAGTACGGCCGCCGCCGTTTGTTCAGGCGCTCTGCGCGAGCTGGTGGGCGCGCGGGGGCGGCGTGTTCTCGTTGGCCTTGACGATCACGCGGCGGGCGCCCAGCGAGCGGGCCTTGCCGACCGTCGCCTGCAGCAGCAGGCGCTCGGCCCGGGGCGTGTCGGGCGCGATCGCCAGCTCGTCCAGGCACGCGAGCAGTCCGCCCAGCCCCAGCTGCCAGCGCATCGACAGCGTGGCCATGCCGACGATCTTCCCGCCGTCGTCCTCGGCCACGCGGACCAGGAAGTGCGGGTCGGTCAGCGTCTTTCGGTACGTCTGCGCGAAGCCGATCGGCTCGGGGTAGTAGCCGACCTTCTCCAGGAGTTCCAGTACGGCCACGCCGTCCTGGAGAGATGCGGGTCGCACGCGCACGCTCATCGGTCCTCCTCCCGTGACGCCGAAGGAGCTCGCTCACGGCGTGGCATGACCGCCACGAGCATCGTGTCCCCGCGGCCACGCCCGCCAGGAAGCTCTGAGCCTAACCGGCTCTCCGGGTGTCACTTACGTCTTTGACCCCTGGACTCTCCGACGGTTCGGCGTGTGTGTAGTGCAAGCGGCAAGCCATCCGAGGAACCCGCGCCCCTCGCGATTCGTCTTGTCGAGTGAGGGGCACGGTGTGCCGCCCGGGGAGGCGAGCGATGAGTCGAGCGGGGAACGCGGCGGTGCTGAGCCTGATCGTGCCCGGCGTCGGGCAGGTCTACAACGGCGATTTCCTGCGCGGGATCTTCTGGCTGATCGTCACGCCGGGCTTCTGGATCGGCAGCGGCGGTCTGCTGGGGTGGATCTGCCACCTGATCGCGGCGTACACGGCCTACAACCGGGCCGAGTACAAGCGTACGGCCGCGGTGGCCTGAATCGGGCGTCACGTCGGCGGAGCGAGCGGGGGTTCAAAGGGGGCCGACGCAGCCCCCCTTGCTCACTGTCGACCGCCCTACTTCCTCCGCACGTACGTGATGCGCATGTAGGTCATGTCCTTGCCGTCGGGGCCCGGTCCGCTCATCGTGAAGACGCGCGTGTCCGGGTCCTTGTTGACGACCACGGCCTTCATCTTCATGACCTGGCCCGTCGGGTCCGGTCCTTCGAACGTGCCCGTCATGGTCTTCGTGGCCGCGTCGTAGGTCGACTCGCTGAGGCCCAGGCCGGTCGACATCGTGTCGACCCAGGTGCCCACGTATCTCTTCTTGTTCGGATCCCAGCCGCTCACGCCGTGGCCCAGGAACGGCTGGCCCATCATGTCGCTCTTGAAGTCGGTCACCAGCCACAGGCCGCCCACGAGGTCGTTGGTCTCGACGCCCTTCGACACCATGGGCTGCGCGTCGCCGGGCATGAACGACTCCACGGTCGCGTCCCAGGTGCCCACGTCGTGCTTCAGGATCTCGTGCTCCGGCCCCGCCTTGGGCGTGGCGGGCATGCCGGGCGGAGCCGCCGCGGGCTTGTCCTGCGCGCCGGCCAGGGTGGCGGCGAAGGCCGCGCAGAGTGCGACCAGCTTCATTCTCATTCCAGTCCTCCTTCGGAAAGGATGGGCCTGCACAGCACCATACGGGCCGGGCCCGCTCCGGGATTCATGAATGGCCGCGCCGCAGCCGCTCGGTCCAGGCCTGCAGGGCCTCGAGCAGCTGGCGCACGAACTTGCGCGTCGTCTCGTCGGTCAGCCGGCCCTCCGCGTCGAACTTCTCGTGCGCCTTGGCCACCAGCACCTCGGGCTGGAGCACCGCGGGCGTCTGCGTGAACACGAACGCCTGCCGGAGCTGGAGCTGCGCGCGCACGGTGCCGAAGGCGCCCGGGCTCGCGCCCATGATGGCCGCCGGCTTCCCGTTCAGCACCGACTTGCCCGGAGGCCGCGACGCCCAGTCGATGGCGTTCTTGAGCACGCCCGGCACGCCGTAGTTGTACTCGGGCGTCACCACCAGGATGGCGTCCGCCCGCCGGATCAGGTCCTTCCATTCCAGGACCGGCTCCGGGTCGCCCTGCGCCTCCACGTCGCCGTTGTAGAGCGGGATCAGGTCCAGCTCGACGGTGTCGATGGTCATGCCGGGCGGGGCCAGCTCCACCGCCGAGCGCAGCAGCATGCGGTTGAAGGAGCCCTTGCGCAGGCTTCCCGCGAAGCCCAGGACGTTCAGTGGGGAGGAATCGGCCATAGGAGTCTCCTCCCGGCATGATGAGCCAAGCGACTTCGCTCGGGGCGTGTCAGCTCAGCTTTTCGTAGACGGTCAGGCCGACGCGATGGCCGTCCGGGTCGCGCACGTAGAGCGTGTGCGCCGTGCGGTCGTCGACGGCGACGCCGGCGGCCGTGAGGCGCGCCTCCCATTCCGGCAGGCTGTCGACGGCGAGCGCCAGCAGGTGACCCGAGCCCTGGTCCGGGCCCAGGCCCCGCAGGTCCCGCTCGAGCATCAGCACCGCGTCGCCGGCCCGCACCCAGATCGACCGCAGGCGGCCCGCGTCCTCGAAGCGCCGCAGCTCCGGCAGGCCCAGCAGCCCCGTGTAGAACGCGGCCGCGCGGGCGCAGTCGGCGACGCGCAGGGCGAGGTGGTGGACCCTCAGCCGTTCCACTCGTCGCGCAGGACGGCCATCAGCAGCGTGTCCAGGTAGCGGCCGTCCTGGAACCGCGACTGGCGCTGCCGGCCCTCCAGGCGGAACCCGCACTTCTCGTAGCAGCGGATGGCGGGAGCGTTGTCCTCGAACACCTTCAGCTGGACGCGGTTCAGGTTCAGCGTGCGGAACGCCCAGCGCACCAGCGTCTTCACCACGTCCGTCCCGAAGCCGACGCCGCGGAAGTCGCCGTTGCCGATGAAGAGTCCCAGCTCGGCCTGGCGGTTCGGCCAGTCCACCGCGTGGAAGCCGCAGACGCCGACGGGCGTCCAGGCGGGATCGACGGAGTCCGACATCATCGACTCCGCCCGCGCGTCGATCGCGAACGGCTGCACCGCGGGCTCCGCCGCGAGCTGCTGCTCGAACCAGCGCTCCTCGTTCGGCAGGCCCATCGGGTACAGCAGCGCCAGGTGGCGGCGGACGTCGTGGTCGTTGAGCCAGGCGACGCAGCGCGGCAGGTCGTCGCGCTCGAGCCGGCGGAGACGGATGCGCTCGCCCAGGATCACGCGGCGATCATGCCGCAGGACGTCCCGCGCCGCCAGCGACAGCGTGGGCCTCGCCGACGACGGGCAGCAGCACCGCTTCGGGCGGCAGCGCGTCGCGCAGCGCGGGCGTCGCAGCGACCGCGGTCACGAGCTGGAAGCGCCCCGCGCGCGGCGACGTCACCGACTCCGGCGCCAGCCCCCGGTCGTGGAGCCGCTGCAGCAGCGCGCGGCCCGCGTGCGCCGCCACGTCGGCGCGGACGTAGTGCGGACGCGGCGTGTCGTCCTCGCGCAGCGCCACGTCGAGGGGCCGGGGCAGCGGCTGGCCCGCCCCCTCCCGCACGACCGCGGCCACGTCGGCCAGGAGCGCGGTGGCGGTGGGCGCTCCGCCCGCGCCGGGCCCGACCAGGCCCACCTCGCCCGCGTGGGCGCTGTCGAGGAGGATCGCGTTCTCGGGCCCCCGGGCCCGCGCGAGGAGCGAGGAGTCCGGCACGAACGAGGGCGCCACCCCCGCGATCGCGCGGCCGGCCTCCAGGCGGAAGGTCCCCACGAGACGCAGCGCCCAGCCCCGCCGCCGGCCGTACGCGAAGTCGTCGGGATCGAGCGCCTCGATCCCTGCGAAGGGCACGTCCTCCGGCGAGACCCGCGCGCCCAGCAGCCGGGCCAGGATCGCGACCTTGTCCGCGCTGTCGCGTCCGGACGTGTCGCGCCGGCTGTCGGCCTCGGCGAAGCCGCGCGCGCGGGCCTCGGCGATCGCCTCCGCGAAGGGACGGCCCGCCGCCAGCTCGCCCAGGACGAAGTTGCACGTGCCGTTCAACACGCCGCGAAAGCCGAGCAGGTCGCCGGGCGAGAGCCGGTGGCGGAGCAGGGCCACGATCGGCACCGCCGCCGCGACCGCCGCCTCGTAGCGGAACGCAACGCCGTGCGCGGCCGCCGCCTCCTCGAGCGCCGCGCCGTGGCGGGCGACCAGGTCCTTGCCCGCGGTCACGAAGTGTTTGCCCGCCGCGAACGCGGCCTCCGCCAGACGCAGACCCAGAGCGGTGTCGCCGCTGGCCTCGACCACGACCCCGACCTCCGGATCGGTCACCAGGCCCAGCGCGTCCGCCGTCACGCGAACGCCCGAAAGGCCCGCGCGTCGCGCGACGTCGCGCACCGCGAGCCCCACCAGGCGCGAGCCCGCGGGGAACGCGCCGGCGCGCCAGCGGTCCACGACCGCGTAGCCGACGGTTCCGCATCCGACGAGGCCGACGCCGAGAGCGCTCATGCGGACAGGGCCGCGCGGCCCTCCCAGAAGGCCTCGAACGACTCGAGCCTTCCGTCGATCACGGTCGTGAACGGAACGCTCCGCAGGGCCTCGACCGTCTTGAGGCCGTGCCCGGTCACCAGCAGCACCACCGGCCCCGGCTCCGCGAACGCGCCGCTCTCGGCCAGCTGGCGCGCGGTCGCGACGACGGTCCCGCCCGCGGTCTCGGCGAACAGGCCCTCGGTCTGCGCCAGCAGGCGGATCCCGTCGAGCACCTCGGGATCGGTGGGCTCCGCCGCGCTGCCGCCGGTGCGGCGGATGGCGGCGACCGCGGCCAGCCCGTCCGCGGGGTCGCCGATGGCGAGGCTGCGCACGATCGTGTCCGGCTTGACCGGCCGCAGCGGGGAGCCCTCGCGCACCGCCCGGGCGATGGGTGAGCAGCCCTGGGGCTGGGCTCCGTGGAGCGAGAAGGGCGCGTCGTCGACGAGGGAGAGCGACGCGAGCTGCTGGAACGCGCGCTCGACCTTCGTCACCAGGCTGCCGCCCGCCATCGGCGCCACCACGTGCCGCGGCAGGCGCCAGCCGAGCTGCTCGGCCACCTCGAAGCCGACCGTCTTCGAGCCCTCGCCGTAGTAGGCGCGCAGGTTGACGTTGACGATGCCCCAGCCGTAGCGGTCCGCGATCTGCGCGCACAGGCGGTTCACGCGGTCGTAGTTGCCCTCGACGCCGACGAGCGTCGCGCCGTAGACCGCCGTGGCGGTCAGCTTCGCGGCCTCCAGGTCCTTCGGCACCAGCACGACCGCGCTCAGGCCGGCCGCGGCCGCGCCCGCGGCCACCGCGTTCGCCAGGTTGCCCGTCGACGCGCAGCCCACCGTCGTCAGCCCGAACTCGCGCGCCTTGGTGAGCGACACCGCGACCAGCCGGTCCTTGAAGGACAGCGTGGGATGGCAGGCCGCGTCGTACTTGATCCACAGGTCGGGAATGCCGAGGGCGGCCCCCAGGCGGTGGGCGCGGATCAGGGGTGTGAAGCCGGTCCCGATGCCCACGACCGGCTCGCCGTCGATCGGGAGCAGCTCACGGTACCGCCACAGGTCGCGCGGACGGCCCGCCACGGCCTCGCGCGTGAACGTGGCGCGCACGCGGTCCAGGTCGTACACCGGCTCCAGGCCGCCCCAGCACTCGCTGCAGGCCGCGACTGGCTCCTTGGGGTACGTCCGCCCGCACTCCTTGCACTTGAGACCCAGCACGTGGCTCACGACGCCTCCTCGTTGCCGCAAAACAAAAGGCCCTCGGCGTTTCCGCCGGGGGCCTTCTCGCGTCCCGCCTCGAGCGACTCGCTCAGGGCGGAGGCGGGGACACCCCCAGCGGGCGAATGGACATGGCCCGCATCAGGGTTCCCGCGCTCGTCATGTGGCGAATGTAGGCCCGCGCCGCGCGCGCCGTCAACGGCGCAGCGCGTCTATGACGCGGAACGCCCCGAGGACGGGCCCGCATCGGGACATCCAAGCAAAAGCAGAGATCTGTCCAAGGACTTCCCCACGCTGGCGGCACACCTTCCCACTCAGCACGACAGCCGCACGCGTGACGGACCGTCGTCAGAAAGGAGAGGCGCATGCGACGCAACTGGCGTGGTGGCCGGGCGTGCCTGGCCGCGGCCGTGGCCCTGGCTTCGGCGGGGGGCTCTCCCGCGTTGGCCCGTGACGGACGCGCTCGGCTGGGCGACGAGGCCGCCATCGCGCGGCTGCGCGCCGAGCTGCTGCCGACGACGGAGGCGCCCGGGTCGCTGTGCAGCGGTGAGCCGTGTGACGCCGTCGCACGAGGCCTGTTCCACTTCTTCGACCGCAGCCCGGACGGGATGGCGGCGAACGGCCGCTCCTGCGGCGACTGCCACATGGTCACCGATCGCTTCCAGCTCTCTCCTGCTCGCGTGGAGCAGCGGTTCCAGTTCCTCCAGTGGCTGAAGCAGCTCTTCCCCGACGCCGACGACCCGCTGTTCCGACCGATCGACGCCGACGACTTCCGCACCCACGGCGAGGACGCCGCCGACTTCA
>JAICEW010000077.1 GCA_025923995.1 Vicinamibacteria bacterium
CCGCACCGGCGATCAGGATCCGGGACCGTGTCGTGTCTTTCATGCGTGTCCCTCGGGGTGCGATCCTAACTCACGCCGGCCGCTCTGCAGGCGACGCCGGGGCGGCGCGCGACGCCGGCGTCTCCCTTGACGGGACCCGCAGCCCGGCGTAGCCTGCCCGCCGTGTCCGACCCAACAAAGCTCCAGGAGCCATGACCACGAACGCCAGCGTCGTTCCCGCGCGAGAGAAGGTCGGCTACGCCCTCGGCGACATCGCGACGAACTTCTTCTTCCAGTCGATGATCCTCTACCAGACCCGGTTCTACACGGACACGGTGGGGCTCTCGGCGGTGGCGGTCGGCACCATGTTCCTGGTGCTCCGGCTGGGCGACGCCGTCCTGGACCCGGTCATCGGCGCGCTCTCCGACCGGACCCAGAGCCGCTGGGGCAAGTTCCGGCCCTGGATCCTGGGCACGGCCGTGCCGTTCGGCCTTGTCTTCTGGCTCGTGTACGTGACGCCCGACTTCGGGCCCGCGGGCAAGCTCGTCTACGCCTACATCACCTACTCGCTGGTGATGATGCTCTACTCCGCGAACAACACGCCGTACTCCGCGCTGATGGGCGTGATGACGCCGGACGCCAGCGAGCGCAGCTCCATCGCGAGCTACCGCTTCGTCGGGGCCCTGGTCGGGCAGTTCTTCATCCAGGCGCTCCCGCTGCCGCTGGTGGCGAAGCTCGGCGGCGGCGATTCGGCCCGGGGCTGGGCCCTGACGATGGCCATCTTCGGCGCGCTGATCATCGTGCTCAACCTGATCACCTTCGCCACCACGCGCGAGCGCGTCCAGCCCCCGCCGGGCCAGAAGCCCTCGCTGCGCGAGGACATCAAGAACGTGTTCAGCAGCCGCCCCTGGGTCGTGATGTTCGTCCTCACCCTCCTCGTCTTCACGATGCTCGTCGTGCGCGGGAGCTCGCTGAACTACCTCTTCACCTACTACCTCGACCAGCCGACCATCACGGCCTTCCTGCGGGACTTCGGCCTCTCGGCTTCCACGGGACCGCCCACGGGCGCCAATGCGTTGCTGGACTCGCTCGGCCTGGTGGTCCGCCCGGACAGCTCCAACGCCGCCGCCGTGGGCCTGAGCCTGTTCTTCGTGCTCGGCACCCTGGTGCAGATCGTCGGGATCGTCGCCTCGAAGCCTCTCGCCGACCGCTTCGGGAAGAAGGCCGTCTTCATCGCGGGCGTGTCCGTCACCACGCTCGCGACCGCGCTCGTCTTCTGGGCGGGCCCGACGCAGGTCGGGTTGCTGTTCTGGCTGAACATCCTCTGGTCGGCCGGCTGGGGCCCGACGATCCCGTTGCTGTGGGTCATGATCGCGGACGTGGCCGACCACTCCGAGTGGCTCACGGGCCGGCGCGCGACCGGCTTCATGTTCGCCGGCATCCTCTTCGCGCTCAAGGCGGGACTGAGCCTGGGCGGCGCCCTCAGCGCGTGGGTCGTGAACGCCTACGGGTATGTCCCCAACGTGGCGCAGAGCGAGCGGGCGCTGTCCGGCATCCGCCTCGCAGCGAGCATCTATCCCGCCCTGATGCTGTGCCTCGTCATCGTGTGCCTGGTCGTCTACCCGATCGGCAAGAAGCTCAACCTGCGCATCCAGGAGGAGCTGGCGCAGCGGCGGCAGCAGGCCCTGGCCGGCTCCTAGCGCGACGGTGCGGGCGCCGCCGGGTACGCGCCCGGCGTGTGCGCCTTCCCCGCCGGCCAGCCGAGCGCGCGGAGCACGTCGGCCGGCAGGTCGGACGCCGCGGAGGCGAGTCCCGGCAGCACGCGGGCCAGCTCCAGGTTCCGCAGCTCCGGGCTCTTGAACAGCGCGCCCACGTAGTCGGCGAACACACGGCCGCGCGTCTCGAAGCCGGGCTGGAGCGCGCGCAGGTCCTCGAGCGTCGCCAGGTCGCGCTGGCACGGCTCCCCCGCGGCCGGGCTCCAGACCAGCAGCGGTCCCGTAGCACTGCCGTACCGCACGTACGCGTTGCCGTCCACCTGCTTCGCCTGCGGCCTCGCGAGCTGCGCGCACAGCGCCTGCGGCTGCTCGAAGCGGAGCAGCGGCTTGCGGAACGACTCGCTCGCGACGAGCAGGTTGCCGACGAAGACGTGGCCCTCGCGCTCGTCGACGCCAGGGCCCGTCCTGGGGTGCCAGCCGAAGTGGTCGCCGACGTTGCTGCGCTCGTTGCGCTCGAAGGAGGCGACCGAGTCCACGAAGGTGTTCTGGTAGACGCGCACGTCGCGTGCGTTGAGGACGCGCACGCCCTTGTGGCAGCCGACGAAGACGTTGCCCGCGCAGATGGCGCCCTTGCTGATCTCGAAGAAGAAGCCGTCGATCGCGTTCTCCACCCAGTTGTTCACGAACACCCCGTCCACGTTGCCGACGTCGTACCAGATGCCGTTCGAGTCGGGGTTGTCGATCACCAGGTTGTCGCGGCAGGTGACGCGGTGGCTCTGGTTGAAGATCTTGACGGCCGCCGGGTAGTAGCCGGTCAGCTTCTCGACGTTGTTCCGGCGGAAGATGTTGCGCTCCAGCAGCACGTCCGCCGACGCGATCACGTACACGCCCTCGGTGCTGGTGTCGCTGAAGAGCGAGTTGCGGATCGTGAGCCGGTCGCCGCGGAAGTAGCCGGCGACCCGCGAGGTGTGGGTGATGGTGACGTTCTCGAGCGTCGTGCCCACCACCTCCTGGCCGAAGGTCCCGGGCACCTGGGGGCCGATCGGGTCGTCGGTCGGCTCCTCGGAGACGAGTGTCGCCGGCTTCTTCCCCTCGATGTCGATCGCGCGGTAGGCGTACTGCGTGAGCGTGACCCCGCGCAGCGTGAAGCCCTTGCGGTCCGACTCCTTGCCGTGGACCGCCCGGCTCATGCGATGCAGGGCCACGTCGAAGGCGGTGATCTCGACCAGCCGGTCCTTGGGATCGGTGCCGATGTAGACGTGGCCGGAGTCGTAGTCCACGTAGAAGGACTTCGCGTCCAGCTCGCCCTCCCAGCCGGCCGACCGCAGCGGCTCGCCGTCCACGAACACCATGTCGTTGTTGAAGCGATGGAGGGGCGTCTTCGCGCCCTCCCGCTCGCGGCGCCACCAGCCCAGCGGCTTCGCGGGGAACAGGGTCTTCCACGAGGTGCGCCAGGCGTTCCCGCCCACCGCCTGCCACTCGGTGGCCACCCGCGTGCCCTTGAGCACCGGCCGCTCGTTGCCGTGCGGCTGCAGCGTGATGCCCTGGTTCAGCTTCAGGCCGCCCGTGCGGTAGGTCCCGCCGCGGAGCACCACCACATCGCCGGTGACGACGCGCTCGAGGGCCGACTCGAGCGTCGTGGGCTCCGCGATGGCGCCGCTCGCCCCCGCTTTTCCGTCGGGGGCCACGTGGTAGACGTGCGGCGCGCCAGCGGGGACCGTGTAGGTCTGCGGGACCGGACCGTAGGGGCCTCCCGAGGGCTGCGCGCTCGCGCGCACGCCGACCAGCGCCAGCACACACGGCAGCACGGTCCGGAGCTTGATGGCAAGGGTCATCCGATCCTCCGACGTTCGAGAAGGCGCGAACGGTAACACGTCGCACACCTTTTCTCCCAAAGTGGGACATACTCGTTCCGCCATGGCCCACCCCTACCAGGACCCGCAGAAGCCCGTTGCCGAGCGCGCGCGCGACCTGCTCGCGCGCATGTCGATCGAGGAGAAGATCGCGCAGATGCACGCGCTGTGGCTCCTCCTCTCCGAGGACGGCGAGCACCGGCCGCGGCAGGACGACTTCACGGGCGGCACCGATCCCGCGGCCGTGCGCAAGGCGCTCGGCCACGGCCTCGGGCAGATCTCGCGCCCGCTGGGCAGCCACGGCGTCGATCCCGTGAAGGGGGTGCGCGCGCTCAACCGGCTGCAGAAGTTCCTCCGCGAGGAGACGCGGCTGGGCATCCCCGCGCTGTCGCACGAGGAGTGCCTGGTCGGCCTCATGGGTCGCGGCGCGACCCTCTTCCCCTCGGCGCTCGCGTACAGCGCGACGTGGAACCCGGACCTGATCGAGCGGGCCGCGCAGGCGATCGGGCGCGAGGCGCGCAGCGTCGGCTGCCACCAGGGCCTGGCGCCCGTGCTCGACGTCTCGCGCGACGTGCGCTGGGGACGGACGGAGGAGACGCTGGGCGAGGACCCGTACCTGGTCGGCGTGCTGGCCACGCGCTTCGTGCGCGGGCTGCAGGGCCCGCAGCGGGACCTGCTGGCGACGCTCAAGCACTTCGCGGGCCATTCCTGGAGCGAGGGCGCGCGCAACCACGGGCCCGTGCACCTGGGCTGGCGCGAGCTCAACGACGTGTTCCTGCTGCCGTTCGAGATGGCCGTGAAGCAGGCCAACCCCGGGTCGGTGATGCCCGCGTACCACGACATCGACGGCGAGTCGCTGCACGCCTCGCGCCGCCTGCTGACCGGAGTGCTGCGCGACGAGTGGGGCTTCGACGGCATCGTCGTCGCGGACTACATCGGCATCAGCCTGCTCTACCAGCACCACAACCTCGCCCGCGACGCCGCGGAGGCCGCGGCCATGGCCTTCGCGGCCGGCCTGGACATCGAGCTGCCCGCGGACGACTGCGCGTCGCGGCTGGGCGAGGCGATCGCGCGCGGGCTCATCTCCGTCGCGGAGATCGACGTGATCGTCGAGCGCATCCTGACGGAGAAGCTACGGCTGGGCCTCTTCGAGAAGCCGTACGCCGACGAGGGAGCCATCGAGCTGCAGTCGCCGGCCACGGTCGCGCTCGCGCGCGAGGTCGCGCGCGAGGCGGTGGTGGTGCTCGAGAACCGCGGCGTGCTCCCGCTCGACCCGTCGCGCGGCCAGCGGATCGCGGTGATCGGTCCCACCGCGGACGACCCGCTCGCGATGCTCTGCGGGTACAGCTTCCCCGTCCACCTGATCCTCAACGACGCGGGCGAGAGCGCCGCGCAGGTGGTGACGCCCCGGGCCGCGCTGGTGGAGGCCTTCGGCGCCGAGCGCGTCGCGTACGCGCGCGGCTGCTTCGTCATCGAGGAGCGCAAGTACGGCTCCCCGGTGTTCCCGGGCGACGTCGAGAAGAGCACGACGCTGGAGCAGCCGTCCCCCATCTCCGCGCGCACCGACCTGATCCGCGAGGCCGTCGACTGCGCCGGCGGCGCCGACGTCGCGATCGTGTGCGTCGGCGACCTGGCCGGCCTGTTCCAGACCGGCACCATCGGCGAGGGATCGGACGCGGACTCGCTCGACCTGCCCGGCGTGCAGCAGCAGCTGCTGGAGGCGGTGGTGGCCACCGGCAAGCCGGTCGTGGCCGTGCTCACGAGCGGCCGGCCGTACAACCTCGGGGGCCTGGAGGACAAGGTGGCCGCGCTCGTGATGGCCTTCCAGGGCGGGCAGCAGGGCGGGCCGGCGCTGGCCGAGGTCCTGTGCGGGACGCACGACGCGACGGGCCGGCTCTCGGTCTCGGTGCCGAAGAACGTGGGCGCCGTGCCGTACTACTACAACCACAAGATGAAGAGCGCCGGCACGCCGATCGCGCGCCACTTCGGCAGCCGGTACCCTTTCGGGCACGGCCTGGGCTACGCGACGTTCGAGCTGTCCGACCTTGCGCTGGCCGCGGCGGAGGTGGACGTCGCGGGCGAGGTGGGCGTGCGCTTCACCCTGCGCAACACCGGATCACGCGCCGGGGTCGCGGTGCCGCAGCTCTACGTGCGCGACCTCCTGGCCTCGGTGGTGCGGCCGGTGAAGGAGCTGAAGGCCTTCTGCCGCGTCGAGCTGGCGGCGGGCGCTTCGGCCCGGGTCCGCTTCGACGTGCCAGCCGACATGCTGTGCTTCACCGGGCTCGAGGGCCGGCGCATCGTGGAGCCGGGCGACTTCGAGCTGCAGGTCGGCGTCTCGAGCGCCGACATCCGGCTGCGCGCGAACGTGCGCCTGGCCGGGAGCGTCCGCGAGCTGGGCCGCTCCTGGCGGATGGAGAGCCGGGCGACGGTCGAGACGACCTAGGAGCCGTCCCCGAGCCTGGCGGGGCGTTGCCCTCGCGCTTGACGCCATCTAGAACGTTCTATATATTCGGATCATGCTCGCCACCCCCACCGGTCCTCGCGACCGCCTGCTCCAGGCCACCGAGACCCTGCTCCGCGAGGCCGGCATGGCCGGCACCGGCATCAAGGAGGTGGTGAAGCGGAGCCGCGCTCCCATCGGCTCGCTCTACCACTACTTCCCCGGCGGCAAGACGCAGCTGGTCACGGAGGCGCTCGAGATCCATGCCGGCCGGTCCCGGGCGCTCCTGGCGCGGTTCTTCACCGGAAAGGCGTCCGCGGCCACCGCCGTGCGGCAGCTGTTCGACACCGCGGCGGAGGGCTTCGACCGCGGCGGCGCCGACAAGGGCTGCGCCATCGGCGCCGTGTCGCTGGATCTGCAGGCCGGCGATGCCGAGGCCCAGCGGATCTGCCAGGCCACGTTCGAGGGCTGGGTCGACCTGATCGAGCCCCATCTGCCGTTTCCCACCCGTTCCGCGCGGGCCTCCTTCGCCGTCACGATCGTGGCGGCCCTGGAAGGGTCGTTCGTGCTGGCCCGCGCCGCCCGTAGCGGCGCGCCCTTCCGCGACGTCGGCAAGGCGCTCGCGACGGCATTGAGGCACTCATGACCATGAGGACGTGGCTCGCGGCGACGGTCCTGGCGGGCGCATTCGCACAGGCATCGGGCACGCCTGTGCAGGAGAGGCGGGCGATGACTTCCCTGAGCGGAAAGACCATCCGATGGACGTTCGTCGACGGCCCCACGGCCGGAACGACGTTCGAGCACGTCCTCAATCCGGACGGCAGCATCGTCTGGCGCGCGCTCGACGGCCCCTACAAGGGCGCGAGCCGGCAGGAGAAGCTCTACGGCGCCGTGCGGGTCAACGACCAGACGTGGGCGGTGTCGTACCTGGCCGAGTCAGGGCACACGCTCACGGTGGTGCTCGACCTCGGCACCCACAAGGCCACCGGCTTCGCCTCCGACGACAAGACGTGGCATCAGCTGAGCGGCACGTTCGACGTGGTGAACTGAAGGGACCCCATGCCACGAGCGCGAATGATGGAAGTGAGCGCTCCCCCTATGCGACCGTCGGCGCCGCGAAGGCCGGCGTGCTCACGAGCGCGGCCGCGCCGCGCAGGCGCGGGTGCTCGCTCAGCGGGACCACGCGGATCTCCATCGCGCCGGGATCGCGCACCAGCGCCTGCTCGCGCAGCGCGTCGCGCACCGCGGACTCGAACAGGTCCCAGGCCAGCGTGATCTCCCCGCCCACGTACACGCGGCGCGGGTCGATGCTCTTGACGATGATGGAGAACCCGCGCCCCAGGTAGTAGCCCGTCTCGCGCAGCGTCTCCATCGCCCGCGCCTCGCCCGCGCGGGCGCGCGCGACGATGTGCTTGACGGTCGGCTCCTCCTCGGTCTCCCCGGAGGCGGGCCACGACGCGTCCGTGCCCAGGTAGCGCGCCCGGATCGCGCGCTTGGACACGTAGGCCTCCCAGCAGCCGCGCTGGCCGCACGCGCAGAGCGGGCCGTACATGCTCAGCGGCACGTGCCCGAACTCGCCCGCGATGTTGTTGGCGCCGCGCACCAGCTTGCCGTCCACCGCGATCCCGACGCCGACGCCGTCCGAGACGTTCACGAACACGACCGGCCCGTCCACGAGCGCGTCGCCGGTGACCGCCCACACCTGGGCCAGGATGCACGCCTTCACCGAGTTCTCGACCACGACCGGCAGGCGCGTGGCGGCCTTGAGCGGCCCCACCAGGTCGACGTCGCGCCAGCCCAGCGTCGGCGAGAACATGAGGCGGCTGCCCAGGAGGTCGACCATGCCCGACACCACGACGCCCACGCCGATGCACTCGCCGAACCCGGGATGGTCCTTGAGCAGCGCGCGGATGCGGGTCGCCAGCTCATTGACCAGCGCCTGCGGCCGACGACGCGTCGGGAACTCCTCGACCTCCATCAGCGGATGGCCCAGCAGGTCGGTCACCAGGATCGAGGTGTGGCTGGCGCTGATGTCCACCGCGACCGCGCAGCGCCGCCGCGTCTCGATGTAGAGGTGCGTGGGTCGGCGGCCGCCCTGGCTGTCCCCCTTGGCCCCCTCGAAGACGAGCCGGGACTCCAGCAGCTCGTTGACCAGCAGGCTCACCGCGCCCGGCCGCATGCCCATCAGGCGCGCCAGGTCGGCGCGCGAGATGGGCTGCTTCTCGCGCACCAGGTTGAGCGCGATCTGGCGGTTGATCTCGCGCGAGGTGCCGCGGCGGGCGACGCGGAACGCCGAGGGGTTGATGCGCCGCATGCGGGTCGGGCCATGGTAGCCCGAAACGCCGGCGGCCTTCAGCGCACCGCGGTCGCCGCGGCCAGGCGGGCCGACCAGATGCGCGTTCGATCGCCTTCGGGCTCGGACCACATCACGATCGCGTTCCCCGAGCCGTCCATGGCCAGCGCGGGCTCGGACATGAGGGAGGCGTCCCGCAGCGCCTGGGGCGCGCTCCAGCCGGTGCCGGGCACGAAGACGCTCGCCCACATCCGGTGCCCGAAGTCCATCGCGGACTGCTCGATCCAGAGCACGACCGCGTTGCCCGCCGCGCTGGCGGCGACGTGCAGCTCGAAGAGGTCGTGGAGGTAGCCCTGCTTCGACTCGATCAGCTGCGCATGCTCCCACGTGCCCTGCGCCGCCGAGAAGCGCCGGGCGCGGATCTCGTAGCGGCTCGGCTCCGAGGGCGCGTACGTGACCTCCGTCCAGGCCAGGGTGAGCGAGCCGCTGGAGCTCCCGGCCACGACGGGCAGCGCCGCGTTCCGCACCTGCGGCGCCGGCGGCATCGGCTCGCTCACGGGACTGGGCGCCGTCCACGCCGGTGCGGCGCTCGCCTGGTGCTGCTCCATGATGGTGTGGCCGTCGCGGCCGCTCTGGGCGGGCTCCCAGAGCATGTACGAGGCCAGCGACCCGGAATCGCTCGCCGTCAGCCCGGGAGACAACGCGACCGCGCGCGGGAACCGCGCCAGCAGCGTGGGCTCGGTCCAGGCGGACGGGCCAGGCCGCATCCGGCTGGACCACACCTCGTTCCACTCGTCCGCACGCGTGCTGCTCTGGAACTCGCGCACCCAGATGGCGTGCGCGACGCCGCCGCGCGTGAGCGCGAGCTGGGGATCGCGGATGGACGGATGCGACTCCGGGCCCTGGCCCTGCAGGAGCACCGGCCCGGTCCAGGCCCCGCCGGGCGCGAGCCGGCTCCAGAACAGCCCCTCGCGCCATCGCGTGTACACGGTGTGGACGGCGCCCGCGTCGTCCATGGCGAGTTCTTCCGAGGCGGGAGCGGCCTGCGGCGGGCTCCAGCCGCCCGCGGACGAGCCGAAGCTGGTGAGGGCACCGCTGGAGTCGAGCCACTGAGCGACCGCGTTCCCCCTCGCGTCGATCAGGACCTGCTGTTCGCGCACGGTCGTCTCCGGGGTGAGGCCCTGGGCCTCGCTCCAGGTGCCGCCGGACGCCAGCCGCGCGCCCACCAGCCGGTACCCGTCGCCCTCGTACCGCTGCCAGAGCGCGACCGTCTGGCCGCGCGCGTTCACGGCCACGGCGGGCCCGGTGCGCGGGTTGAAGAGGCGGCACAGCGACGTGGTGAATGGCGAGCAGCGGCTGAACGGCCGCTCTCCCGCGTCGGCGACGGGCACCGGCGCTTCCCAGCGCGCGCTGGTCACGACGACGGCCGGGTCCGCCGGCGGCTCGGACGCCGATGACGGCGTCTCCGCTGCTCCACACGCGACGAGCGGCACCGTCAGCGCCAGCCACAAGAGTCTGTTCACGCGAGCCTCCCCGTTCGGGGGCAGGGCAAGCAGCCCGCGTGCCACGAGCTAACGCCGTGTCGACGCGGGTCTGCGCGTCCCGCCGCGCGCGCGCTCGCAGTCCTGCGACGCGCGCGTGCGAGTGAGCTCGAACCTCACGACGCACCCGCGGACCCAGCTTGTCGGGTACATGAAGGAAGATGAGCGCGTCGTCCAGACGCTCTCTCCCAACGACTGGCCTTGAGGCTCAATGGCAAGGAGACGAGCATGCCCACTCTCATCCCCACGCACCTCAGCGACACCGAGCTCATCGACGCGCTGAGGCGGGCAGCCCACGAAGAGCGGGGCGCGACGGCGCTCCTGATCGGGCACCTGGCGGAGATGGACGCGCGGACGCTGCACCTGGGCCTGGGCTTCTCCTCGCTGTTCGAGTACTGCCTCGAGGTGCTGCGGTTGTCCGAGAGCGCCACCTGCAAGCGCATCGACGTGGCGCGCGCGGCGCGGCGGTTCCCCGTGCTGCTGGACCGGCTGGCGGAGGGCGCCCTGAGCCTGACCAGCGCACGCCTGCTCGCTCCACACCTCACGATCCCGAACCACCGCGAGCTGATCGCCGCGGCCGCGGGGCTGCGCAAGCGCGCGGTCGAGGAGATCCTGGCGCGACGCTTCCCGAAGCCGGATGTGGTGACGCTGGTGCGGAAGCTGCCGACGAAGGCCACACCTCCACCGATCCGGGTCACGAACCCCACGGGCGGCGAGGGACCCTCCGTTGACGGACGGACCGGCGCCGATGACTCGTGCTCTGCGCTGTCCTCCGCTTCACCGACGCCTCCGACCCATCCTCCTTCCAGGCCCCTCCCGTTGGCGACACCCCTCTCCGCCGACCGGTACCAGATCCGCTTCACCGCCTCGGCCGCAACCTGGGAGAAGCTACGCGTCGCGCGCGATCTGCTTCGCCATGCGCTCCCCAGCGGCGATGCCGGGGAGATCTTCGACCGAGCGCTCACGGCGCTGATCGACGAGCTGGCGAGGAAGAAGCTCGCGGTGGTGAAGAAGCCGGCTCGACCGGGGCAGGCCACGGCTGCCGGGTCGCGGCACATCCCGGCCAAGGTGAGACGCGCGGTGTGGGGCCGCGACAAGGGACGGTGCGCCTTCGTTGCGGCGTCGGGTCGGCGGTGCGAGGCGCGCGGCCGGCTGGAACTGCACCACGTGGAGCCATACGCCGTCGGTGGACCACCGACGGCCACGAACATCGAGCTGCGGTGCCGCGCGCACAACACGTACGAAGCGGCGTTGTTCTACAGCCACGCCTCGGGGCCCAGACGTTCGAACGGGCGCGCAGAAGGCTCGACCGGACTCGGGCCCGCAAGCGACGTGCAGGTGCGACCCGCGACGCACGGGTTGAGCGCGCGAGGCTCAACCGGCCCCGGGGCCGGTTGGGCGTCCAGGACGTGTCGTCCGCAGGCCCGCGACGCGCGCGGGCGGGGCGCCTAGGAGGGTGGATCGGCCTGCGTTGGCAGCGTGTAGCGCACCATGCGCCGCATCACCTCGGCCTGCGCGACCTCCACCAGCGGGTACACGATGCGCAGCCCGCCCGGATAGCGCCGGTCGAAGGGCCGACCGATCCGGTAGCGCGCGTCGCCGTCGAGCACGAACGTCCCTTCGCTCCAGCCCGGCTTGCGCCGCGAGGCGACCAGCGCGTAGACCGCCTCGGGCGCGCCGCCATCGCGCCCGCTCAGGAGGAGGTCGGGCACCTCGGGGCCCTCCTGCGCCTCCCGCGTCGCCGCCTCGCGCCGAGCGGTGCGGCGCGCGCGGAACCGGCGGATCGCGATGTCGACGGCGCCGATCAGCGGGTCGCCCCGCGGCTCCCCCGCGGCGAACGCGAGACAGCGCACGAGCCCGCTCCCGCCGACGTAGAGCGTGACCAGCCCACGGGGGGTGAAGAAGAGGAACGACGGCAGCGCGAGCATGGACAGCGCGTACGCCTCCGGCATCTTGTCCTCGGACGCCTTGCCCTGGTTCACCGCGTCCGCGGTCGCGAGCATCGTGTCCGTGACGGCGGAGCCCGCGCGCGTCGCGTAGCGCAGGAAGCCGGGCACGCCGATCGCGAACCCCAGCAGCACCGTGGCCAGCGCGGACCAGCCGGCGGTGACGGTGACGGGCAGCCGGCCGTCCCACGCCAGGCGGAGCCGCCGGGGGAACAGGTTCGCGAGGAGCGCGAGGCAGACGCGCGCGGCCACGACCGGCGTCTCGACTGCCAGACGCGTCATGTCGTCAGCCGGGCAGCACCCCCAGGGCGCGGCCGACCTTGGTGAACGCGGCCACGGCCCTCTCGACGTGCCCTGTCGTGTGCGCCGCCGAGAGCTGCACGCGGATGCGGGACAGCCCGCGCGGCACGACCGGGAAGAAGAAGCCCTTGACGTAGATGCCCTCGTCCAGCAGCGCGCGCGCGAAGCGCTGGGCCAGCGGCGCGTCGTCCGGGGCGAAGCGCGAGAACATGATGGGCACGATCGGGTGGACGCCCGGCCGGATCTCGAAGCCGGACGCGGTCATGCGCTCGCGGAAGAGCAGCGTGTTCTGCTCCAGACGGTCGCGCAGCTCCGTCGACTGGCTCAGCCGCGCCAGCGCCTCGAGGGTCGCGCCCGCCACCACGGGCGCGAGCGTGTTCGAGAAGAGGTACGGCCGGCTGCGCTGGCGCAGCAGGTCGATCGTCTCCTGCCGCGCGGCGATGGCGCCGCCGGACGCGCCGCCCAGGGCCTTGCCGAACGTGGTGGTGAGGATGTCCACCCGGCCGGCCACGCCGCAGTGCTCGGGCGTGCCGCGGCCTGTCTTCCCCATGAAGCCCGTCGCGTGCGAGTCGTCCACCAGCACCAGCGCCTTGTGCCTGTCCGCCAGGTCGCAGATCTCCGGGAGCGGTGCGATGTCGCCGTCCATGGAGAACACGCCGTCGGTGACGATCATCCGGAAGCGCGCGGACGAGGCCTCCTCGAGCTTGGCCTCCAGGTCCGCGAGGTCCATGTGCTCGTAGAGGAACCGTTTCGCCTTGCACAGGCGCACGCCGTCGATGATCGAGGCGTGGTTGAGCTTGTCCGTGAGGATCGCGTCCTCGGCGCCCAGCAGCGGCTCGAACACGCCGCCGTTCGCGTCGAAGCACGCGACGTACAGGATCGCCGCCTCCATCCCCAGGAACGCGGCCACCCGCTTCTCGAGCTCGGTGTGCAGCGCCTGCGTCCCGCAGATGAAGCGCACGCTCGACAGCCCGTAGCCCCACCTGTCCAGCGCCTGGTGCGCGGCCTTCAGGAGCTGCGGATCGCCCGACAGGCCCAGGTAGTTGTTCGCGCAGAAATTGAGGACGTGCCCTTCGCGCCCCTCCACGCGGATCTCCGGGCCCTGGTGGCCGAGGAGCGGCCATTCCTCCTTGTAGAGGCCCTGCGCCCGGATCGCGGACAGCTCACCCTTCAGGAACTCGCCGAACGAAGGATCCATGGAGGCGATTCTACGTGGATTCGAACGGGACGAACGACGGACTGCGAGCTACTCGAGCATCTCGTGCTCGCCGCGGTACACGACGTAGCAGATGCAGTCCTCGGTGCCCTCGACCGTCTCCGAGTGGTCGGAGCCGGTGACGCTACGGCAGATCTCCCCGGGCCCGTAGGACCCGCGCTCGTCGCGCAGGCGGCCCGACAGGACGAGGATCTCCTCCTCGCCCAGGTGGCGATGGCGCGGGTAGCGCGCGCCGGGGCTCGCCCACACCAGCACGGAGCGGAACGACCGCGACGGCTCCTCCCGCACGGTGTGGATGCGCACGCCGGGCGCCAGCTCCTCCCAGTCATACGCCGAGGGATCGATGGGCAGTACCGGAGCGTCGGTCATGTCGAGGATGCGCTGGCGCAGCGAGGTCCCGGGCGGGATGGCCGCCGCGAGGTCGGTCAACGCCTCGGACGCGCGGGCCAGGGACCGTGCGCAGGCGTCGCACGACGCGACGTGCGCGTCGAGCCTCTCGCGGTCCTCACCTTCGAGCGCCCCCAGCGCGTACGCGCCGATCAGCCGACAGTCGTCCTCCGCCTCCATCACTTCCTATTCTACGAGGCAATCGTCGCGGCTCCCTGAAGGAGGGGCGGCGCGACCCTCGAAAAAGTCGCGTGGGTCCCGAGCGGTCGACCCCGCGCCCCACCTCGACTACGCGTCCCGGCCATCGGGCGGATGGCCCCCTGCGCAGGAGTCCGCCGAAAAATGCCGACCCTGCAATCCGGTCCCCCTGGGGGCTGCGTAAGCCAATCCGAGGGGGAGCGGCCGCCCGCGGCCGCTTGAAGGAGGCACGACGTCATGACGCTGTTGCTGGCGGGGCTGGTCCTCGCCGGGTCCCTGACGGCGGGGGCCGTGCCCTGGGAGCCCTGGTCCGACCAGGCGTTCGCCCGGGCTCGGGCCGAGAAGAGGCTCGTCCTGCTCGACGTGGGGGCCGAGTGGTGCCACTGGTGCCACGTCATGGACGACACGACCTACCGGGAGCCCGCCGTGCTGCGGCTCCTGAGCGACCGCTACGTGCCGGTCCGGGTGGACGCGGACGCGCAGCCCGACCTGGCCAACCGCTACGAGGACTACGGCTGGCCGGCCACGATCGTGCTCGACGGGGACGGCCGCGAGCTGGTGAAGTTCCGCGGGTACATCGCTCCCGAGCGGATGCGCTCGCTGCTCGAGGGCGTCCTGGCCGACCCCACGCCCGGGCCCTCGGTCGCGGCAGCCGTGGGGGCCGACGTGCCCGACAACGGTCCCGCGGACCTCCCGGCGGAGCTGCGCGACGAGCTGATCGCCCTGCACGCCTCCCGCTACGACGAGGAGCACGGCGGCTGGGGCTTCGTCCACAAGTACCTGGACGGCGACTCGGTCGAGTACTCGCTCGCCGCGAAAGGCGACGCGGACGCGCGTCGCGCGCGGGAGACCCTGGACAAGGCCGCGCGCCACCTGATCGATCCCATCTGGGGCGGGCTCTACCAGTACTCGGACGGCGGCGTCTGGGAGAACCCGCACTTCGAGAAGATCGCGTCCTTCCAGGCGGACGGGCTGCGGGCCTACTCGCTCGCGTACGCGCGCTGGCGCGATCCCTCGCATCTGCGGGCCGCGCAGGACATCCTCCGCTACCTGCGCGCGTTCCTGCGCACCCCGGGCGGCGCGTTCCGTCCCAGCCAGGACGCGGACGTCGTGCCGGGCCGCCACAGCGCCGAGTACTTCGCGCTGGGCGACGCCGAGCGGCGGGCGCAGGGCGTGCCGCGCGTCGACCCGCACCTCTACACGCGCGAGAACGCCTGGATCATCCGCGCGCTGCTCGCGTACCACGCGTCGACCGGCGACGACAGCACACGGGCGGACGCGGTGGCGGCGGCTCGCTTCATCCTCGAGAGGCGCGCCCTTCCCGGCGGCGGGTTCCGCCACGACGAGAAGGACCCGGGCGGGCCCTACCTGGGCGACACCGCGGCGGCCGGGATCGCGTTCGTCGAGCTGCACCGCGCGACCGGCGACGCGGCCTGGCTACGCCACGCGCAGGCGGCGGCCCGCTTCATCGACGGCACGTTCCGCGTGCCGGGCCTGGGCGGTTACGTGACGGCGAAGCCGTCGCACGCGTACGACCGCCCGCGGCCGCAGCGCGACGAGAACGTCACGGTCGCGCGGCTCGGCGCGGCGCTGGCCCAGGCGTCGGGCGAAGGGCTCGAGCTCTCGCGCCACGCGCTGCGGTACCTGGCCTCGCCGGAAGTCGCCAGGCGCTTCGCCACCGCGAGCGTGCTGCTGGCCGATCGCGACGTCGCGGAGGCGACGCCGGCCGGGAAGGCGGCCGCGCATTGACGCTCGAGCCCGTTGCCCGACCGGGCCCATCAAGTAAGATGGCCCTCGCCACATCCGATCACATGAGCGAGTCCCAGGCCCACGCCCTGCTGCGCCGCCTCGCGGCCGGCGACCAGAAGGCGCTCGGCGAGTTCTACGACCTCTACGCGGGCCTGGCCAACGGCCTGGCCCTGCGCATCCTGCGCGACACGGCCGATGCCGAGGACGTCGTGCAGGAGGCGTTCGTGCAGGTCTGGCGCCAGGCCGCGCGGTACGACCCGCGGCGCGGCAGCCCGCAGGCCTGGCTGTGCACGATCGCCCGCACCCGCGCGCTCGACCGCCTGCGCCGGCGCGTCTCCCGGCGGGAGGACGCGACCGATGCGCCGCCCGTCGGGACGGACACGCCGCAAACGGAAGAGGCGATGACGGTCCGCAAGGCCCTGGACGGTCTCTCGGCCGACCAGCGTCGCGCCCTGGAGCTCGCGTACTACGAGGGGCTGACGCAGACGGAGATCGCCCGCGAGCTGGGCGAGCCGCTGGGCACGATCAAGACGCGCATCCGCACCGCGATGATCCGGCTGCGGGAGGCGCTGGGACCGGAGGCCTCGTGATGGACGAGCGCCTGATGGAGATGGCTCCGCTCTACGCGCTGGGCGCGTTGGACGGCGACGAGCTCGGCGACTTCGCGCGTTCGCTCCCGGCCTCGCCGGAGCTGCAGGCCGAGCTGGCCGGGTTCGAGGCCGTCGTGGGCCGGCTGGCGCTCCTCCACGCGACCGCTCCCTCGCAGCGGCTGCGCCCGCGCACCCTCGGTGCGGCGGGCTTCTTCCCGGCGCCGACTCCGGCCCCGGCGGTGCGTCGCGAACCGGCGTCGCGTGCGCCCTGGCTCGCCTGGGCGGCCGTGCTGGCCGCGGTCGCGTTCGGCGCGCTGTTCGCCTGGGAGCGTGCGCGCCTGGTCGACGCGCGGCGGCAGGCGGCCGAGCTGAAGCAGGAGCGGGACACGCTCGCGGCCGAGATCACCCAGGCCCGCCTGCAGCTCGCGGCCGTGCAGGAGCAGCTCGGGCGCGAGGTCGCCTTCCGCGAGCTGGTCGCGCACCGCGAGTCGAAGCAGGCGCTGCTCGCCGGGCTCGCGCCCGCTCCCGCGGCGGTGGCGCGCGTGGTCTGGAACCCGGGCACGCGCGAGGCCGTGCTGCTGGCGGCGGGCCTCGCGCCCGCGCCCGAGGGCAAGGTCTACGAGGCGTGGGTCATCGCGGGCGGCGCGCCGGTGCCGGCCGGCACGTTCCAGGTGGACGCGGACGGCAAGGCCGTCCTGCGCCTCCCGACGGTCGAGGAGACGCGGAGCGTCAAGACCTTCGCGGTCACGATCGAGCCGGCCGGCGGCACCGCCGCGCCGACGGGCCCGATGGTCTTGGCCGGCGCCGTCTAACGGCACCAAGGAGTGCTACTCTCGCTCCCGTGGCGGGAGTGAGGCGCTTCGTCGTCGGGATCTCGGGCTCGACCGGCTCGATCTACGGAGTCCGCCTGCTCCAGGTCCTGCGCGAGACCCCGGACGTCGAGACCCACCTCGTCATCAGCGCGCCCGGCAAGAAGACGCTCCTGGCCGAGACGGACTTCTCGGTGAAGGACGTCGAGGCGCTCGCCCACGTCGTCCACGACAACAAGGACATCGGCTCGTCGCTCGCGAGCGGCTCGTTCCGCACGGCGGGCATGGCCGTCGTGCCGTGCAGCGTCAAGACGCTCTCGGCGCTCGCGAACTCGTACGGCGACACCTTGATCGCGCGGGCCGGTGACGTCGCGCTCAAGGAGCGGCGCCCGCTGGTCGTGGTCGCGCGCGAGACCCCGCTGCACGCGGGCCACCTGCGCCAGATGGCCACGCTGGCCGAGCTGGGCGCGGTGATCCTCCCGCCCATGCCGGCCTTCTACCTGCGGCCCCGCACGGTTGCGGAGATCGTGGACCACACGGTCGCGCGCGTCCTGGACCACCTCGGCGTCGAGCAGCGGCTCGTGCCGGAGTGGATCGGCAGCCCCGTCGCCCGCGGCTGATCCAATCCCTGGACCCAGACTCAAGATCCTGAATCCATCCGGCTGTCCACTCGAACGGTGGACTGGGCAAGGCCGGCACGGCGAGCGTGGGCCGGCCTCTAACGCTACGACTCGGCGCTGTTCGACAGCCTGTCCTCGGCCAACGTGCCCGTCACCGCGCAGCAGCTCGCGAGGAACCCCGGCTACGCCCGTCCGCCCACGACGCAGACGATCTTCCATGCCGGCCGCGGCTCCGACGAGTTCGAGCCGTCGCACCTGATCGACTTCTCGCTCAGCTACGAGGTGCCCCTCTACAAGTCCGCCGCGCCGTTCTTCAAGGCCGAGCTGCGCAAGGCTTTCAACGCGCAGCCGCTCATCGGGTTCGACACCACGGTGACCGCGGACAACGCCGGCCCGCGCGACGCGCTGGGCCTGCCGACGCAGTTCGTGCGCGGCACGAACTGCGGGGTCCCGCTCAACGGCCAGACAAGTCCGCACGTGCCCATCCCGCGCGAGTTCCGCTTCAGCGTGGGGCTCCGCTTCTAGCCGCAAGCAAGCGAGCGCTCAGCCGGACCGGGCGCTCGCTTGCTAGGCCGTTGACGTGAGGAGGGCGGCCTACGGGCCGCCCTCTTCATTTCCCTGTACGGCTTCCGATCAATCCGTTGAGCACGCGAGCTTCGCTCGCGTGCTCGATCCCATCCGCTGGATCCAAGGTTCCGACCTCTCCTCGCGCGATCGCGTCCATCGCGTTGAAACCGACGGCCGTCCTGTCGCTTGCGGCGATCCATTCCCTGGCACGTCCGCTGCTCTACAGCGACCCACGCGCCGATTGCTGGAAGCGCGTGTGTTCAACGATCTGAAAGGAACGGTGATCGCTGTGAGCTTGCTGAACAGGAGTCGCGGGCGGATCGCGCGAGTGGCGTCGTCGGCCCTCGCCGCCGCCCTGTCGTTCGCCCTGGGGGCTTCAGCCTATGCCCAGGGCACACAGTCGGGCACTCTCTCGGGGAACGTGACCTCCGCCGACGGCGCGTCGCTGCCGGGCGTGACGGTGACGGCCACCTCTCCGGCGCTGCAGGGCGAGCGCACCGCCGTCAGCGACGCGAGCGGCGGCTACAGCTTCCGCAACCTGCCTCCGGGGACCTACAAGGTCCGCTTCGAGCTCACGGGCTTCGGGACGGTCGAGAGATCCGTCGCGGTGGCCCTGGGCGGGATCGCGGTCGCGGACTCGTCGATGGCCGTCGCCACGGTCGAGGAGACGATCGAGGTGCTGGGTGAAGCGCCCTCGATGCTGACCACGACCGAGGTCGCGACCAACCTCAGGTACGCGGAGACGGTCGATCGCCTGGCCATGAACCGCAACCTGGCCGCGATCGCCGAGCTGGCGCCGGGCCTGACCGACAACGGGCCCAACATCGGCCAGGTCACGATCGGCGGCGCGTTCGCGTACGACAACGTGTTCCTGCTCAACGGCGTCGACATCAACGACAACCTGTTCGGCACCGCCAACAACCTGTTCATCGAGGACGCGCTGCAGGAGGTCACGGTCCTCACCAACGGCGTCTCGGCCGAGTACGGCCGATTCTCGGGCGGCGTGATCAACGCCATCACCAAGAGCGGCGGCAACAGCTTCTCGGGCAGCTGGCGCACGGACTGGACGAACCCGAGCTGGCAGGACGAGAGCACGGTCGAGAAGAACGCGATCGCGGCCGGCCGCGGCACCGAGCACATCGACCAGAACGTCTTCACCAACAGCGCCACCCTCGGCGGCCCGATCGTGCGCGACCGGCTCTGGTTCTTCGGCGCCTACCGCCGGGAGAACCTGAGCGAGGCGCGGGCGCTCAGCGTGTTCGGAACCGGCTACACGTTCGAGCAGCTCAACCGGCGCTACGAGGGCAAGCTGACCGGCCGCGTCGGCGCCAACCACAACCTGCAGGCCAACTACATCAAGAACACGAACGAGCAGATCAACAACGCGTCCCTCAACACCACGTTCAGCATCGACGACAGCACGCTGGTGACGCGGCAGACTCCGGCCGACCTCTTCGTGGCGCGCTACGACGGCGCGCTGGGCTCCAACCTGTACGCCGAGGCCCAGTTCTCCAAGAAGACCTTCGGCTTCCGCAACACGGGCGGCACCAGCACCGACGTCTTCGACTCGCCGTTCCTGGCGCTGGGACGCGCGGGCATCCCGGTCAACTCGCACTTCAACGCGCCGTACTTCGACTCGACCGATCCCGAGGACAGGAACAACAAGCAGTTCGCGGCGGCGCTGTCCTACTACCTGTCGACGGGCACCGGCGGCCGCCACGACCTGAAGTTCGGCGGCGAGCACTTCACGTCCTACCGGACGGGCGGCAACTCGCAGTCCTCCACCGGGTTCGTGTTCCTCGTCGATCCCGTCGTGTCGGGCGGCCTGCCCGTCGTGGACAGCGCAGGCAACGTCGTGCCGAACTTCGTCCCCGGCGTGTCGCAGATCCAGGACTGGCGTCCCCTGCGCGGCGCCCGCATCAACCTGAAGACGCTGTCGCTGTACGTGAACGACCGCTGGCAGCTCAACGACCACTGGGTCTTCAACCTCGGCGTGCGCATGGAACGCCACAACACCGACGCCACGCAGGCCGGCATCACCAGCATCACCAGCACCGCGATCGTGCCGCGCCTGGGCGCCACCTTCGACGTCAAGGGCGACGGCCGGTGGCTCCTGCAGGGCACCTACGGCCACTACGCCGGCAAGGCGTCCGAGACGCAGTTCGCCGACAACACGAACGTCGGCTCGCCGGACCGCATCGACGGTATCTACAACGGGCCGGCCGGATCGGGCGTCGGGTTCGCGCCCGGCTTCGACATCAACAACTACACCGTCGTGAACGGCCAGTTCCCCATCCGCAACGTGTTCCTGGAGGACGACCTCAACACGCCGATCACCAAGGAGTGGACGCTGCAGGCCGGCACGCGACTGGGCAACGACGGAGAGCTCAAGGCCATCTACTCGAACCGCCGGACCACCAACTTCCTCGAGGACTACATCACGCGCGACAACGGAATCACCAACGTCGTCGAGGGGGGCCAGAACTTCGGCAACTTCGACAACGTGGTGATCCGCAACACGGACGACGTCCTGAACCGCGAGTACCAGGCGCTGCTGTTCGTCGCCAACTACCGCGTGACCGCCAACTGGACCGCCGGCGCGAACTGGACGCACCAGTTCAAGAACGAGGGCAACTTCGAGGGCGAGGCGGCCAACCAGCCGGGCAACTACTCGATCATCGGCGACCGGCCGGAGCTCTACAGCGAGGCGCGCCACTTCCCCACCGGCCGCACCGACGACTTCCAGGCCGACAAGGTGCGCGTCTACACCGTCTACGACTTCCAGCTGGGCAAGGCGGGCACGCTCTCTCTCGGCGGCGTGTACCGCTACGACTCGCCGCAGGCCTACAGCCTGATCGCGGCCAACGTGCCCTTCAGCGCCCTGCAGACGGCCCGCCGTATCGCGCTGGGCTACGCCCGCCAGCCTCCCTCGCAGCCGCAGGTCTTCTTCGGCGGCCGTGGGACGGATGAGTTCGAGTCCTCGCACCTGGCCGACTTCTCGGTCAACTACGAGCTGCCGGTCTACAAGACGGCGCGGCCCTTCTTCAAGGCCGAGCTGCGCAACGCGTTCAACTCGCAGCCGCTGATCGGCTTCAACACGACCATCACGCCGGTGGCCAACGGTCCGGTGGACGAGCTGGGCCTGCCCACGACGTTCACGCGCGGGGCGCTGTTCGGCACGCCCGTGAACAACCACACCGCGACCAACCCGCACGTGCCGTTCCCGCGGGAGTTCCGGTTCAGCCTGGGAGTGCGGTTCTGAGCGAGCGCGCGAGCGTTCCGCCCGGCCTTGCGCTCGCGTGCTCGTCCGTTGACGTCTTGGGGGCCGGCTCTTCGGAGCCGGCCCTCGTTCGTCATCGGCCGGTGCTAGCATGACGTCATGAGCGCGACGTCTCTCCCCCGCACGCGCCTGTGGGACCGAGATGAGTACGAACGCATGATCGAGACCGGGATTCTCGGCCCAGAGGATCGTGTGGAACTGCTCGAGGGAGAGATCGTCGAGATGAGCCCCGAGAAGAGCAGACATGCCACGGCGGTGGACCTGGCTCTCGAGTGCCTGCGCGCGGCCTTCGGCCCCGGTTTCACGATCCGGGTGCAGCACCCGCTGTCGCTCGGGGATCGCTCGGAGCCAGAGCCCGACCTGGCCGTCGTCAAGGGGGCTCCCAGGGACTACGCGGACCGCCATCCCGCCCAAGCCTCACTGGTGGTGGAAGTGGCGGATACGTCGCTCGAGCACGACCGCGTTCGCAAGGCGCGGGTCTACGC
>JAICEW010000078.1 GCA_025923995.1 Vicinamibacteria bacterium
AGCTCACGATGCTCACGCTGCGCCGCCGCAGCCTCGCGCTGGACGCCGCGCGGGGAGCGTCGGACGCCCCCTTCTCGCTGAGCGAGGACGACATCGCCCTCGTGCGGCCCGCGTGGTCGGCGTCGCGGGTGTTCCTGGGCGTGTTCCCGCTGCAGGAGGTCGAGCTGCAGCTGGAGACCTTCGGCCTGCTACCGCAGCTGCGTGCGCGCGGCTTCCGCCGGCTGCGCGTCGAGCTCGGCGGCTCCGAGGAGGACGACACGCTCCGCGTCGTCTGCGAGGACCGCTCGCCCGAGGAGCTGTTGCTCGAGCTGCGCGCCTCGCGCAGCCGCAGCGCGGCCGCCGGCTTCGAGGTGGTCCGGATCGAGTGGCTGCTGCTGCAGAACCCGCGCGAGGTCTTCTCCTCCCGTCGGCCGCGCCTGCCCGGGCAGAGCCATCCCGGCCTCGGCGTGCTGAAGGAGGTGCTGGGCTGGCTGGTGCTGGTGTGCGAGCAGCAGCGGCTGGACGGCGTGCTGTTCGTGGCCGCCCACTACCACATCGCGGCCCAGGGCCGCCGGCTGGTGCGGCCGCTCGACCCGCGGGAAGAGGGCCGCATCCGCTGCCTGCTGTCGGCGCTCGCGGGCCTCTCGCTGGCCGAGGCCACGGCCGCGGTCGCGGAGGGCCGCGTGGTCGACTCCGCGACGGGCCAGCCCGTCCGCTGGGAGCCGATCCCGTGCGTGGTGCCCGTGTCGCCGGGGCTCACGGAGCGCGTGAGCGGGGAGGACTACGAGCGGGCGGCCGCGGCGGCGTCCGACTGCGCCTTCCGCGTCGTCGCGTCCGGCAGCGTGCGCGGCGCGTCATGAGCACGCGAGGCCCTACCGCGCGCTCCCGAACCATGTACCATGCGCTGGTCCCGGAGGCTCCCGACGGATGTTCGACCTGTCCGCCAAGACGGCCGTGGTCACCGGCTCCGGCTCGGGCATCGGCGAGGCCATCGCCCGGCTCTTCGCGCGCCAGGGGGCGCGCGTCGCGCTGCTCGACGTCGACGCGGCGGCCGCGGCCTCGGTGGCCGAGGACATCAGGACCTCGGGAGGCGCGGCCGAGTCCTGGCCCTGCGACGTCTCGAACGCCCGCCAGGTGCAGGTCGCGTTCGCGGACGTGGTGGGCCGCTTCGGGCGGCTCGACATCCTCGTCAACAACGCGGGCGTCGCACAGGTGGGCGACGTCATGGCCACCAACGAGGAGGACCTCGACCGCGTCTACCGCGTCAACGTGAAGGGCGTCTACCTGTGCTCCCGCGCCGCGCTGCCCTCGATGCTCGCGCAGGGGGGCGGCGTCATCCTCAACATGGCCTCGATCGCATCCATGATCGGCGTGCCCGAGCGTTTCGCGTACTCGATGAGCAAGGGCGCGGTCCTCACCATGACCCTGTCGATCGCGGTCGACTACGTAAAGCGCAACATCCGCTGCAACTGCATCTGTCCCGCGCGCATCCACACGCCGTTCGTGGACGGCTACGTGTCCGCGCACTACCCGGGGCGCGAGGCGGAGACGCTGGCCCGCCTGGCCGCGTACCAGCCCGTGGGACGCATGGGTCGTCCCGACGAGGTGGCCTCGCTCGCGCTCTACCTGTGCTCCGACGAGGCGGCGTTCGTCACCGGCGCCGCCTACCCGATCGATGGAGGGGTGCTGGCGACATGAAGCTCATCCGGTTCGGCCCGCCGGGCCGCGAGCGTCCGGGCGTCCAGCTGGCCGACGGCAGCCGCCGCGACGTCTCGGGATTCGGCTCCGACTATGACGAGGCGTTCTTCGCGGGCGGGGGCCTGAGGCACCTCGCCACGTGGCTGGAGACGGGCGACACGCATCCGGTCCCGGCCGGCGAGCGCCTGGGCCCGCCGATCGCGCGCCCCAGCAAGATCGTCTGCATCGGCCTCAACTACCGCGACCACGCGGCGGAGACGGGGGCCGCGATCCCCGCCGAGCCCGTCATCTTCTTCAAGGCGTCGACCGCGCTGTGCGGGCCGAACGATCCGCTGGTCATCCCGCGCGGAGCGACGAAGGTGGACTGGGAGGTGGAGCTGGCGGTGGTGGTGGGCTCCGTGTGCCGCTACGTGTCGCGCGAGGACGCGTCGGCCCGCATCGCGGGGTACGCGCTGCACAACGACTACTCGGAGCGCGGCTTCCAGCTGGAGCGGGGCGGGCAGTGGTCGAAGGGGAAGAGCGCGGACACGTTCGCGCCCCTGGGGCCGTTCCTGGCCACGACGGACGAGGTCGGCGACGCGCAGGCGCTCGGCATGTGGCTGACGGTGAACGGGGAGATGCGCCAGCGCAGCAGCACCGGGCAGATGATCTTCGACGCGCCGACGCTCGTGAGCTACGTCAGCCAGTTCATGACCCTGCTGCCCGGGGACGTCATCAGCACCGGCACCCCCGCGGGCGTGGGGCTGGGGATCAAGCCCGAGCCCGTCTTCCTGAGGGCCGGCGACGTGGTCGCGCTGGGGATCGACCGCCTGGGCGAGTCGCGGCAGGAAGTGGTGGCCCCGCGATGAAGCGCCACCTGCTGACCCTCGACCTGCGCGAGGGCGAGGGCGTGGTCGAGGCCTATTGCGCGCACCACCGCGCGATCTGGCCCGAGGTCGCGCGCAGCCTGCGCGCGGTCGGGGTGGAGGCGCTCGACATCTATCGCCTCGAGCGCCGGCTGGTGATGGTGCTGGACACCCCCGACGACTTCGACCTCGCGGAGGGCTTCGCCCGGCATGCGGCGTCGGACCCGCGCTGCGCGGAATGGGAAGCGCTGATGAAGACGTTCCAGCAGCCGCCCCCGGGCGCTCGGGCGGGCGAGCTGTGGACGCCCATGGAGCCCGTCTTCCACCTCGACGGGCGTCCATGATGGACGTCGTCGTGGTCGTCGGTCCGTGAGGATCGACGCGCACGTCCACTTCTGGCGCTACCGGCCGCAGGAGTACCCCTGGATCGACGACCGCATGGGCGCGCTGAAGCGCGACTTCCTGCCGGAGGACGTGAGGGCCGAGGCGTCGCGCCTGCGCTTCGACGGCGTGGTGGCGGTCCAGGCGCAACACGCCGCGGCCGAGACCGAGTGGCTCCTCGAGCTGGCCGCCCGCGATCCCTTCATCAAGGGCGTCGTCGGCTGGGTCGACCTGCGAGCGCCGGACGTCCGCGATCGGCTCGCCCGGCTCGCGGGACACCCGAAGCTGGTCGGCGTGCGCCACATCGTGCAGGACGAGCCGGACCAGCGCTTCCTGCTGCGCGAGGACTTCCTGCGCGGCATCGCGGTGCTGTCCGCGCACGACCTGGCCTACGACATCCTCGTGTATCCGCGGCACCTGCCGGTCGCGCTCGAGCTGGTCCGGCGCTTTCCGGGGCAGCGGTTCGTGCTCGATCACCTCGCGAAGCCGGAGATCCGGCGCGGGTCGCTGGAGGATTGGCCCCGCGACCTGGCTGCGCTGGCCACGTGTCCGAACGTGATGGCCAAGCTGTCCGGCCTCGTGACCGAGGCCGACTGGAGCGCGTGGAGCCCCGAGCAGCTCCGTCCGTACCTGGACGCCGCGTTCGAGTGCTTCGGCGCCGAGCGCCTGCTGATCGGGTCGGACTGGCCCGTCTGCCTGCTGGCGGGTGACTACGGACGCGTGATGGGTGTCGTCACCGGCTACCTGGCGGAGCGGCCGGAGGCCGAGCGCGAGGCGGTGCTGGGCGGCAACGCCGCCCGCTTCTGGAGGCTCGGAGACCCGGGCAGAGGAGCGTGAGCGATGAGCAGCGTGGGACGGCTGGCGGTGATGGTCGCGATCGGCATGGGGCTGGCGTGCGGCGGACGTGAGCCGGCCGAAGGGACGAAGGCGCCCGCCCGCCTGACGGTGGCCGTGATCCCCAAGGGCACCTCGCACGTGTTCTGGCAGAGCATCCACGCGGGCGCCATCAAGGCCTCGCGCGAGCTGGACGTCGACATCGTCTGGCGCGGGCCGCTGCGCGAGGACGACCGCGACGCGCAGGTGACCGAGGTCGAGGGCTTCGTGAGCCGCGGCGCCTCGGGCATCGTGCTCGCCCCGCTGGACGACAGCGCGCTGGTGGCCCCGGTGGCGAACGCGATGGCGCGGAAGATCCCGGTCGTGATCTTCGACTCGGGCCTCAAGGGCGACGACTACGTGAGCTTCGTCGCCACCGACAACCGCAAGGGCGGCCGCCTGGGCGGCGAGCACCTGGTGAAGGCGCTGGGCGGCAAGGGCAAGGTGGTGCTGCTGCGCCATGCGGAAGGGCACGACAGCACCAACCAGCGCGAGGAGGGGTTCCTGGAGGCGATGCGCGCCGCGCCGGGCATCGAGGTCCTGAGCGCGAACCAGTACGGCGGGGTGGACATCGAGGAGGCGTACAAGAAGAGCGAGGCGCTGCTCTCGCGCTACAAGCGCCCCGACGGGTCGCTGGCCGTCGACGGCATCTTCACGCCCAACGAGTCGTCGACCTTCGCCATGCTGCGGGTCCTGCAGGCGAGCGGCTGGGCGGGGAAGGTGAAGTTCGTGGGCTTCGACGCGTCCGACAACCTGGTGGCGGCGCTGCGCAAGGGCGACATCGAGGCGCTGGTCCTCCAGGACCCCGTGCGCATGGGCTACCTGGGCGTGGCGACGATGGTGAGCCACCTGCGCGGCCAGCCGGTGGAGCGGCGGATCGACACCGGCGTCCAGGTCGCCTCGCACGCGAACATGGACGAGCCGGCCATCAAGGAGCTGCTGCAGCCGGACCTGTCGCAGTGGCTGAAGCAGTGACCGACCCGCCCCGCTTCGAGATGCGGGGCATCCGCAAGGCGTTCGGCGCGACCGTGGCCCTGGACGGTGTCGGCCTCGCGGTCCGCGCGGGCGAGGTGTGCGCGCTGGTCGGCCCCAACGGCGCGGGCAAGAGCACCCTCATGGGCGTGCTCTCGGGCGCGCTGGTCCCCGACGGCGGCACGATGGCGCTCGACGGATCCGCCTATCGTCCGCGTGACCCGCTGGCGGCCCGCCGGGCGGGCGTGGCGATGATCCACCAGGAGCTGTCGCTGGCCCCGCACCTGTCCGTGACGGACAACGTCGTGCTCGGCCTCGAGCCGGCGCGCTTCGGGGTGGTGCGCCGGGCCGAGGCGCGCGATCGCGCCACGCAGGCGCTGGGCCGGCTCGGACACGCCGACATCGATCCCGCCGCCGCGGTGGGCGCGCTCCCGCCGGCCGCGCAGCAGCTGGTGGAGATCGCGCGCGCGTTCGCGGTCGGATGCCGGGTGCTGGTCCTGGACGAGCCGACCAGCAGCCTGGGCCGCGAGGACGCGCGGCGGCTGTTCGAGCTGGTCCGCCGCCTGCGCGCGGACGGCCAGGCGGTCGTCTACATCTCGCACTTCCTGGAGGAGGTGAAGGAGGTCGCGGACCGGTTCGTGGTCCTGCGCGACGGCCGCAACGTGGGGGAGGGGCGGACGGAGGCCGCCAGCCACGACGACATCGTGTCGATGATGATCGGCCGTCGCGTGGGCGAGATGTACCCGCGCGGGCAGCGGACGCCGGGCGACGTCGTCCTGGACGTCGAAGACCTGGGCCCGGGCGGGGTCCGCTTCGCGCTGCGCCGGGGCGAGGTGCTCGGCATCGCCGGCCTCGTGGGCGCCGGCCGCACGCGGCTGCTGCGCACGCTGTTCGGGCTGGAGCCCGTCCGCGCCGGCCGCGTACGGCTGGGCGTCCACGCGGGCGCGTTCCCGCCCTCGGCACGGTGGGAGCAGGGGATGGGGCTGGTGAGCGAGGATCGCAAGGGCGAGGGGCTGGCCGCATCGCTGGGCGTCGCGGACAACCTGACCCTCTCGCGCCTCGACGGCCTCGGGCCCGGGCCGATCGTCCTCCCGTCGCGCCGCGACGCGGCCGCGCGGCGCTGGATCGATCGCCTCGACGTGCGCTGCCGCGGGCCGCGCCAGCCGGTGTCCGAGCTGTCGGGCGGGAACCAGCAGAAGGTCGCGCTGGCCCGGCTGCTCCATCACGACGTGGACGTGATGCTGCTGGACGAGCCCACGCGCGGCATCGACGTGGGCAGCAAGGCGCAGGTCTACGAGCTGGTGGACGCGCTGGTCGCCGGCGGCGAGGGCCGCGCACCTCGCGCCGTGCTGCTGGTGAGCAGCGACTTCCCGGAGCTGCTGGGTGTCTGCGATCGCATCGCGGTCATGTGCCGCGGGCGCCTGGGCGCGGCGCGGCCGGTGTCGGAGCTGGACGAGCACCGCCTGGTGCTGGAGGCGGCGGGCGGGGCCGCATGAGGACAGGCGAGCTCCTGGCCCGCGGCGGGCCGCTGGTCGGCCTCGTCCTGGTGTGCGTGGTGTTCGTATTCCTGGTGGGCCCGCAGTTCCTCGGTCCAGCCAACCTGGAGCTGATCGCGCGCCAGACCGCGATCGTGTGCACCGCCGCGCTGGGCATGACGCTCGTGATCGTGGCGGCCGGGATCGACCTGTCGGTCGGGTCGATCGTGTCGCTCAGCACGGTCGTGATCGCGATCGTGCTGCGGCACGCGGGCGGCCCCGGCCTGGCCGCGCTGGCGGCCATCGCCTCCGCGGCGGGGTGCGGACTGGTCACCGGCGTGCTGGTGACGCGGCTCAAGGTGGTGCCGTTCATCGTGACGCTGGGGATGATGCTGCTGGTGCGGGGCGCGGCGAAGGGGCTGGCCGACGAGCGGCGGCTGGAGGCGCCGATCACCTGGCTCAACGACCTGCTGCGGACGGCTTCCGCGGCGCTCGTCCCGCTCGGCGTATGGATGATGGCGGCGCTCGCGCTGGTGGTGGCCGGCATCCTGCGCTACACGCGCTTCGGGCGGCACCTGTTCGCGATCGGGTCGAACGAGCGCACGGCGCGCCTGTGCGGCGTCCGCGTCGAGCGCACCAAGGTCGCGGTCTACGCGCTCTCGGCGGCTCTCGCGGGGCTCGCGGGCGTGCTGCAGTTCTCGAAGCTCTCGGTCGGGGACCCGACGGTGGCGGTGGGGCTGGAGCTGGACGTGATCGCGGCCGTCATCATCGGCGGCGGCAGCCTCTCGGGCGGCAAGGGGACGGCGCTGGGCACGGTGCTGGGGGCGACCATCATGGCCGTCATCCAGATCGGCTGCTCCCAGCGGGGCCTGCCCAACTGGGTCCAGCAGATCGTCACCGGCGGGATCATCGTGGCGGCGGTCGCGCTCGACCGCTGGCGCCTGCGGGCGGGCGCGGGGGAGAGGGCCGCATGAGCATCCGCTATCCGGAGAAGGTCGTGATCGTCACCGGCGGGACGCGCGGCATCGGCGAGGGCTGCGTGCGCGCCTTCGTCGGCGCCGGCTCGCGCGTGGTCTTCTGCGCGCGCGATCCCGCGGGCGGACCGGAGCTGGAGGACGAGCTGAACGCGGCCGGGCCCGGCGAGGCCCGCTTCCTCCGCTGCGACGTCGCGCGCACGGACGACGTCGAGGCGCTGGTGGACCGCACCGTCGAGCGGCACGGCCGGATCGACTGCCTGGTGAACAACGCCGGCTGGCACCCGCCGCACCGGCCGATCGACGACTTCACGTACGGGGAGTTCCGCGAGCTGTTCGAGCTGAACGTGATGGGGATGTTCGCCGCCTGCCGGCGCGCGCTGCCGCAGCTGAGGCGGTCGCGCGGCAGCATCGTCAACGTCTCCAGCCTGGTGGCGGCGATGGGGCAGCTCCACGCGACGACGTACGTCGCGACCAAGGGCGCGGTGACCGCCTTCACGAAGGCGCTCGCGATCGATGAGGCCGCCCACGGCGTCCGCGTGAACTCGATCTCGCCAGGCAACATCGCAACACCGCTGTGGCAGGAGGCGACCTCTGCCGCGGACGATCCCGCGCGGTGCTGGGCGGACGGCGAGGCCGCGCAGCTCGTGGGCCGCATGGGCACGGCCGAGGAGGCGGGGAAGCTGTGCCTCTTCCTGGCGGCGGAAGCGACGTTCACGACCGGTGTGGATCACATCCTGTCGGGCGGGGCGGAGCTGGGCTACGGCCGCAAGACGCGCGTCTGACGGACGGCGCGGGAGGCAAGCGATGAGGCTCGGTACGTGGCTGGTGGCGGCGTTCGTACTGGCGATCCCGGCTGCGGGTGCTCCGCAGACGGCTCCGCCCGACCCCGAGCGCGAGGCGCGCCTCGCGTGGTTCCGCGAGGCGAAGTACGGCCTCTTCATCCACTGGGGCCTGTACGCCATCCCCGCGGGCGAATGGAAGGGACGGCGCGTGCCGGGCATCGGCGAGTGGATCATGAACCGCGCGAGGATCCCCGTCGCGGAGTACGAGCTGCTCGCGAAGCAGTGGGACCCCGTGAGGTTCGACGCCGAGGCGTGGGTCCAGCTCGCGAAGGACGCGGGCATGCGCTACATGGTGATCACCGCCAAGCACCACGACGGGTTCGCGCTGTTCGACTCGAAGGTCACGCGCTGGGACGTGGTGGACGCGACCCCCGGCCAGCGGGACGTGCTGAAGGAGCTGGCGGAGGCCTGCCGGAAGCACGGGATGCCGCTGGGCTTCTACTACTCGCAGGCGCAGGACTGGCACGAGCCGGGCGGGGCCGGCAACGACTGGGACTTCGGTCCCGACGTGGACGCGGCCGGCAAGGAGCGCAAGGAGTACGACGCGTACCTGCGCGGCAAGGCGGAGCCGCAGGTCCGCGAGCTGCTGACCGGCTACGGACCGGTCGCGCTCGTCTGGTTCGACACGCCGCGCATGATGACGCCGGAGCGCGCCCAGCGCTTCGTCGACATCGTGCGCACGCTGCAGCCCCGGACGCTGATCGACGGACGGCTGGGCGCGGCGGGCGACTACGTCTCCACGGGAGACAACGTCATCCCGTCGGCCGCGCAGGCGACTGCGTGGGAGGTGCCGGCGACGCTGAACCACACGTGGGGGTACCGCAAGGACGACCACGACTGGAAGTCGCCCGGCGACGTGACCTTCAAGCTGGTCGACATCGTGAGCAAGGGCGGCAACTACCTCTTGAACGTGGGGCCCATGGCCGACGGCACCGTCCCGCAGCCCAGCCAGGACACGCTGCGCGCGGTCGGCCGCTGGCTGAAGAGCAACGGCGAGGCCGTCTACGGCGCGGGACCGTCGCCCTGGGGCGAGGAGCTGGGCGAGCCCAGCGCCCGGGGTGACAAGGACCTGCGCGGCAACCCGTTGTTCCTTCCGCACGAGGAGTGGCGGGTCACCACCAGGCCCGGCCGGCTGTTCTTCACGTTCTTCCAGGAGCCGCGGGTGCCGTTCGAGCTGCCGCCGATGAAGAACGCGGTCAAGCGCGCCTATCGGCTGGCGGACGGGGAAGCGGTCGAGGTCAAGGTCGAGAACGGCCGTCCGCGGCTCGTGATCCCGCGTCCGATCCACGACCCGATGGCGACGGTCGTGGTGGTCGAGATCGAAGGAAACGCAGTCGAACGCTAAGGCGCCAGCAGCCGGTTGATCTCTCCGGCCAGGCGTATCCCGGCCTGCAGGAGGCGCTGCTGCACGGTCGGCCACTGGTCGTGGATGTACTTGAAGGAGAGGCGCCGATCGCCCACGGTGTAGACCTGCCGGCGCAGCCCCTGCGACTCCGCCGCCCACTCGAGCGGGCCGCTGCGCTGCCAGCTCCGCACCTGGTCGGGCGAGGCGTGGTCCAGCATCTCCGCCAGCTCGGTGAACGACAGCTCGCTGTGCTCGATGAAGCGGCTGTCCCAGACCGAGTGCAGGTTGGTCGGCTCGCCGAACCAGAGCACGACCGTGTCGTTGCCCCCCCGGTCGTCGCCGCCACCGACGTGCAGCGGCATGTGCAGGTCGCCCACGAGGTGCGCGAGCCACTTGATCGCCTGCACCCGCTGCACCCGCGGGGCGCCGCGATCGGCGAGCGTCTTCTGGAAGCGGCCGATCGCCTCCAGCACGTCGCCCTTGGCGTTCTTCTGCGCCGACTCGTACGTCTGACCGTCCGGGACGGTGACCCAGTGCCAGTCGTCGGCCTTGGTCCATTCCGGCTCGGACCGGATCTCGTCCGGCCACGTGGCCACGTACGGGAGCGTCTCGGGCGCCAACAGCTCCGCGACCGCCCGCGCCGCCTGGGGCGTGAGGTGCCGCTCGGCGATGCGTCCGACCGTCCGGTGGCCGGTCGGGCCCCAGGCCGAGGCGAGGTCAGCGGACGCGGCGAAGGCCGCCAGGGCGGCGACGGCACGAGAGACGTGTCGGGACACGGTGTGTCTCCTTTCGAGGGCGGGATGTTAGCAGCCGGAAATGAAAAAGTGCGCGATGGCGCGTCACCTGCCTCCGGCTGGCGCACTCTAATCGGGGGACGCCATGCTGATTCCAGAGAGCCGACCGGTAGAGCGCTCCGAATGGACGTCGCTCTCGGACGACGACGTGGTGCGCCGCGTACTGGCGGGCGACACGCCCTTGTTCGAGGTCCTCATGCGCCGCTACAACCAACGGCTGTTCCGCGTGGCCCGGGCCGTCCTCAAGGACCCGGACGAGGCGGAGGACGTGATGCAGCACGCCTACGTGCGTGCGTTCGAGCACCTGGGCCAGTTCGAGGGCCGGGCCCGCTTCTCGACCTGGCTCACCAAGATCGCGCTCTACGAGGCCCTGGCGAGGGCCCGCAGGCGGGACCAGCCCCGGCGCCCCGCCAAGGGAGGGCCGGAGCGGACGCCGGTGGAGGCGATCGAGTCCGCGGAGCCGGATCCCGAGCAGCAGGCCCTGCAGGGGGAGGCGCGCTCGCTGCTGGAGTCCACCATCGGCGGCCTGGCGCCGGCCTACCGCATGGTCTTCGTCATGAGGGAGATCGAGGGCCTCGACACCGCCGAGACGGCCGAGTGCCTCGAGGTCAGCGAGGACGTGGTGAAGACGCGCCTCCGCCGAGCCCGCGGGATGCTGCGCAAGGCGCTGCTGCAGCGCGCCGGCGTCGCCACCGCCGGGGCGTTCTCCTTCCACCTCTCCCGTTGCGACCGGGTGGTCGCGGGCGTCCTCCAGAGGATCACGGCGCGCACCCACTGAGGTTGCCGGCTGTCACCCCGGCTGCCCTCGCGACTCCATGTCGCGAGGCTCGTCGTCCTCTCCTCGACTCGGTACCACTCGTGGGCAACCAGAGGGGCTCCTGCTCGCCTCATCGGAGGGGGTGAGGCGGGCGGGAGTTCCCGTCGCCCCAGTGGATAGCCACGGATCGCTCCGCGCGCTCGAAGCCCCCGGACGTTACATAAAATTTACAGAGCGGTACGAAATGAGTATACTCCGCGGCGATTGAACGCCAAGGAGGCTCCATTGCCCACCAACCGCCTTCTCGCACTCCTTTTCGTCGGGGCCCTGCCGGTCGCGAGCGTCGCTTCGGACATCGAGCTGAGGCCTCTCGGGGTCTACTCCTCGGGGCTGTTCGCCGAGGGCGGCTCCGAGATCGCTGCGCACGATCCGGCGACCCAGCGGCTCTTCGTGGTGAACGGCGGCCAGCACTCGGTGGACGTCCTCGACATCCGCAACCCACTCCTGCCCTCGCTCGTGCGCACCATCGACATGACGCCCTACGGGAACGCCGCGAACAGCGTCGCGGTCCACAAGGGACTGGTGGTGGCCGCGGTGGAGAACGTCAACCGCCAGGCTCCCGGCTCGGCGGTCTTCTTCGACACGAACGGCAGCCACCTCAAGACGGTCACCGTGGGCGCCCTGCCCGACATGGTCGTCTTCTCCCCGGACGGCGACTGGGTGCTGGTGGCCAACGAGGGCGAGCCCAGCGACGACTACCTGGTCGACCCGGAGGGATCGATCAGCGTCATCGACCTGCGGCACGGCATCGCGCACCTGACCCAGTCGAAGGTGCGCACGGCCGGCTTCGGCGCCTTCAACGCCGCGCCGCCCCCTGGCGTGCGCGTCTTCGGACCGAACGCGACGCTCGCGCAGGACATGGAGCCCGAGTACATCACGGTCTCCGCCGACTCGCGGACGGCCTGGGTCACCGTGCAGGAGGCGAACGCGATCGCCACCGTGGACATCAAGCACGCGCGCGTCACCCACCTGCGCGCGCGGGGCACCACGGACCACTCGCGGCCGGCGCAGGGTCTGGACGCGAGCGACCGTGACGACGCCATCCGCATCCAGGGCTGGCCGGTGCATGGGCTCTACCTGCCGGACGCCATCGCGAGCTACCGCTTCCTGGGCCAGACGTTCCTGGTCACCGCCAACGAGGGGGACACGCGCGCGTACACCGGCTTCGACGAGGAGGCGCGCATCGGCGCGGTCGCGCTGGACCCGGACGTCTTCCCCGACGCGGCCACGCTGCAGCAGAACGCGAACCTGGGCCGCCTGAAGATCACGAACACGGCGGGCGACACGGACGGCGACGGCGACTACGACCGGCTGTTCACGTTCGGGGGCCGCTCGTTCTCCATCTGGACGACGTCGGGCCACCGCGTCTTCGACAGCGGCGACGCGGTCGAGCGCATCACGGCCGCCGCCTTCCCGGCGGACTTCAACTCCGACAACGAGGAGAACGACTCCTTCGACTCGCGCAGCGACGACAAGGGGCCGGAGGTCGAAGGGCTCGCGGTGGGCACCGTGGGCGGCCACGTGTACGCGTTCGTGGGCCTGGAGCGGATCGGCGGCGTCGTGGTGTACGACGTGACGATCCCCTTCCTGCCCCGCTTCGTGCAGTACGTCAACACGCGCGACTTCCAGGGCGATCCCGAGACCGGCACCGCCGGGGATCTGGGTCCCGAGGGCGTGCACTTCATCAAGGCCCAGGACAGCCCCAACGGCCGTCCGCTGCTGGTCACCGCGAACGAGATCAGCGGCACGACGCGCCTGTTCGAGATCGTGAAGCCGTAGGCATTGCCTTCGCTGCGACGGGGAGGTGGACGGTGAAGCGCTTCGCAGGGGTCTGCGTCCTGGGGCTGCTGGCGGCGGGCCAGCCGCTGGGGGCCGCCGGCGAGAGCGGCGTGGCGGTGGTCGTGAACGCCGCCAACGCGGTGAACGAGCTCAGCTCGGACGAGGTGGCGCGGCTGTTCCTCAAGAAGGTCCGCACCTGGCCCGACGGGCGCATGGCCGCTCCCGTGGACCAGTCCACCACGTCGTCCGTGCGAGCCCAGTTCGGCAAGGAGATCCTGCGCCTGAGCCTCGGCCAGCAGAAGGAGTACTGGCTGGCGCAGACCCTGTCGGGGCGGGAGCTGCCGCCGCGCGCGCTCGAAGGCGACGCCGCCGTGCTCGACTTCGTGGGCACCCAGAGCGGCGCCATCGCGTACGTGTCCACCAAGGTGGAGCTGCCCCCGACGGTCAAGGCGCTCAAGGTGGTGGCGCCCTGAGCGGCGTGCGGCGTGGAGCGGTCCTGGGCCTCGTCCTCTCGCTGGCAGGCGCGGTCGCCGAGGCGCAGCTCACGGACCGGATCAAGATCAACGGGTACGCGAGCGTCGAGTTCGAGAAGCAGACCGGAGACGAGGGCCAGGGCGATCCCAACGGCTCGTTCGACGCGGACGGCGTCGACCTCGTGATCAACGCGCTGCTCACCGACCGGCTGCGCTTCGGCACCGACCTCACGTGGGAGCACGGCCCCGCGACCGAGGACGGCCGCGGCAACGTGGCCGTCGAGTACGCGTTCATGGAGTACTTCGTGCGCGACTGGCTGAAGCTGCGCGCGGGCAAGATGTTCGTCCCCTTCGGCCTGTACAACGAGATCCACACCGCCAAGCCGCTGTTCGTCTCGGTGAAGGAGCCGTTCTCCACCGACAAGGTGGACAAGCTGGGCAGCCCCGTCCGGTTCTTCCCGCGCTGGGGCGCGGGCCTGGCGGCCCTGGGCTCGGGCCAGCTGGCGGGACGCGACTGGGACTACACGCTTCAGCTCTCGAACGGCGAGAGCGACAGCGTCAACCCGTTCGAGGAGGACGATAACGGGGCCAAGGCGATCGCGGCCCGCTTGCGCTTCCATCCGCTCCGCGGACTGGCGATCGGCTTGTCCGGATACCACGACGAGGCGAGCCCGGAGGACGTCGAGGGCCGCGTGACGCAGGCGAGCTGGTCCGCCCACGCCAGCTGGGAGGGGACGCACGCCGGCGTGGAGGGCATGTACGTCTGGGGGAAGCTCGACCCCGTGGGCTCCGCGCGCCTCCCGCGCCAGGGGCTCTTCGTGATGGTGTGGGGGAAGTTCGACCGCGTCCGCCCGTACTTCCGCTACGAGCACCACGACCCCGACACCGACCTCGACGACGACGACGCCACGCTGATCCTGGGCGGGCTGAACGTCCGGATCGACGAGGGCTTCTACTTCAAGGCCGAGCTCGACCGCACGACCTCCGGCCCGCTGAACTCGGAGATCGAGGGAATCGCGTTCAACGAGTTCAAGGCGTCCCTCGCCATCGGCTTCTAGAGACTGGCGGGCGCGAACGCGCCCGGGCAGAATGGCGCCATGCATCGGCTGCTGGCGGCGTTCGCCCTGGCCGCGAGCGCGGCGCAGGTGCCCGTGCCTGCACCGCAGGCGCCGACGGGTCCGCGTCCGCAGGGCGGGAACTACGGCGAGGCGCAGGGCACGAGCCTCGACGGCCTGAACCTGGCGCCGGAGTCGTGCGAAGGCGACCACGTCATCGTCAAGGGCCGCCTGGACCTGCTCGAGCCGGGGACGTACTGGCTGCTCTCGGACGGCAACGCGCGGGCGCTCCTGCTGGGGGCGTACGGCACCGACTCCCGGGAGTTCGACCGCATGGTGGGGACCTGGGTCGAGGTGCGCGGCATCTGCCGTCCCATCAAGCGGAAGGAGTACGTCTACGACAAGGACGTCGATCTGCTCAAGTTCCCCGATCTGCCGCCCCTTCCCGCGCCCGGCGGAGGACGGCCGAACGTCTCGATCACCGTGTTCAGCCTCTTCGACGTGGCGGGCCCCGGCCGCGCGGGGCCGGGTGCTGCGACCGCGATCATCGCGACCGTGCTCAACGACCCGCCCGCGTTCGTGGGCGTGAGCGTGCGCCTGGTCGGGCTGTTCCGGGGCCGCAACCTGTTCGGCGACCTGCCGGCCGAGAGCCAGCGCAACGCGTCGGACTGGGTGCTGAAGGAGGGCGAGAACGCGCTGTGGGTCACCGGCAAGGCCCCGAAGGGGAAGGGCTGGTCGCTCGACCCGTCGTACAAGGGCGACGCCGTGCGCTGGCTCGCCGTCGAGGGCAAGGTCGAGGTGGTCAGCGGCGTCGCCTACCTGCGCGCCTCCAAGGTCATCCTGACCCGCGACCCTCGCACCGGGCCGGCCGAGTCGCACTAGCGTGCCCCGACCTCGCCTGGCGCTCACGGTGGGTGATCCCGCGGGCATCGGCCCCGAGATCGTCCTGAAGGCGCTCGCGTCCCCCGACCGGCCGGACGCGGAGTGGATCGTGTACGGGCCCGCAGAGGCGCTGCGCGCCCGGGCGGAACGCTTCGGGCTCGCGCCGCCCCCGGTGCCGGTCGTCGACACGGGCGGAGGCGACGTCGCGCTGGGCGAGGTGAGCGCTCCGGCGGGCCGCGCCGCGGCCGACGCGGTGCTGCGGGCCGTGGGGGACGCGATGAGCGGCGCCTTGACCGGGATGGTCACCGCGCCGCTCAACAAGGAGGGCCTGCGGGCCGCCGGCCATCCGTGGCCGGGCCATACCGAGATGCTGGCGGAAGCGGCGGGCGTCTCCGACGTCGCGATGATGTTCGTCGGCGGCTCGCTGCGCGTCGCCCTGCTCACGATCCATCGCTCGCTCCGCTCGGTACCGGACGCGGTCACGAAGGACGAGGTGCTGCGGGTGGTTCGCCTGGTGCACCGCGAGCTGCCGCGCTTCGGCGCCGCGGGGCCGATCGCGCTCTGCGGGCTCAACCCGCACGCGGGCGAGGGCGGCCTCTTCGGCGACGAGGAGGTGCGCGTGCTGCGTCCCGCGGTGGAGGCGCTCCGGAGCGAGGGGCTCGACGTCGTCGGGCCGCTGCCCGCGGACAGCGTGTTCGTGCGGGCGGCGCGGGGCGAGTTCGCCGCGGTCGTGGCGGGATATCACGATCAGGGACTCATCCCCGTCAAGCTGGCGGCGTTCGGACACGCCGTCAACGTGACGCTGGGCCTGCCGTTCGTGCGCACGTCGGTCGACCACGGGACCGGCTTCGACATCGTGGAGAAGGGCGTGGCCGAGGAGGGGAGCCTCCTGGCCGCGATGCGGCTGGCGGTGGCGCTGACCCGCTAGGAGTCGCGTCGGGCGCGGACGGCCTGGCGCGTCTCGCGCTCGATGTCCTTGCGCTTGATCGACTCGCGCTTGTCGTGCGCCTGCTTGCCGCGCGCCAGCCCGATCTCCACCTTCACGCGGCCGTCCTTGAAGTAGGCGCGCAGCGGCACGAGCGTGAGGCCGCGCTCGGCGGCCTTGCCGCCCAGCTTCAGGATCTCGCGCTTGTGCAGCAGCAGCTTGCGGTCCCGGCCCTCGCTGTGGTTCTGGATGTTCCCGTGGCTGTACGGCCCGATGTGGCACCCCACGAGCCACAGCTCGCCGCGGCGGAACTCGACGAAGGAGTCGCGGAAGTTGAGCCCCGCCTCGCGGATCGACTTCACCTCGGACCCCACCAGGCTGATGCCGGCCTCGGCCCGCTCCAGCACCTCGTAGTGGAACAGCGCCTTGCGGTTGGTGCTGATGACCTGCTGCCCCTCGTCCTTCGCCACGCCCCGGATTCTAGCTTGGTAGACTCTCGCGCACGCATGAAGGGCATCGACACCGCGCGCCTGGCCGCGCTGGGAGCCGCAGCGGTGCTGGGCGCGGCCGCGGCCGTGGCCGTCGCGCTCACGGCTCCCCCTCCGTCCGCCGACGTCTCGCGCGGCACCGAGGACGCGTTCGTCAGCGGCCTGCACGCGCGCGAGATCCCGCCGCGCGGGAAGCCGCTGCGCTGGACGCGCGGACGCGCGGTGGTCGCCTTCCGCAACCTGCCCCCGGGTCCGGCGACCATCGAGGTCCAGGTGCGCGGACAGCGCAGCCCGGTCGTGGTGTCGGCCGACGGCGTCGTGCTCGGGACGCTCGAAGGCGGCCGTCCCGAGTCCTTCGACGTGCCCGAGGGCCCGCACCCCGTGCGCGAGGTCGAGCTGGGCAGCGATGGATTCCAGGCCGGGGACGGCCGCCATCTCGGGGCGCAGCTCGAACGCGTCTCGATCCGCGTCCCGCGGGGAGGGCCGACGCCGGGCCTGATCGTCCTGTTCCTCGGGCCCGCGCTGGCCGTGGCCGGCATGGCCCTGCTGGCGGGATGCCGGGCCTGGGTGGCGGCGATCGCCGGCGTCGCCGTCACCACGGTCCAGGGCGTGGTCCTCTGGCCCTCCGGCGTCGTGTACTCGCCCTACGCAGCGCGGCTGGCCGTCGTGCTGTGCGTGGCCGCCCTCGTGTCCGGCGCGTGGGGAGCCTTCTGGAGGAAGCGCGCCGCGGCGGGACCGTGGGCGTTCGTGGGCCTCCTCGCCGCCGCGATCGTGCAGGTCGTGGTGGGCGCCTCGCCGCTCATGGTCGTGAGCGACGCCGTGTTCCATGCGAACAACCTCGCGCGCGTGGCCGCGGGCGACTTGTTCCTGACCAGCATGACGCAGCACGCGACGCCGTTCCGCTTCCCGTACGGTGTGAGCTTCTACGTGATGCTCGTCCCCCTGCTGCGGAGCGGGATCGACCCCATCGTGCTCGTCCGCTGGGGAGCGGCGCTGGCCGGCGTCGCGGGCGCGGCGGGCCTGTTCGCCCTGCTGGCCCCGCGCGGCCCCGCGTGGGCCGCGCTCGCGGTGGTGCTGCTGCAGCTGCTCCCGACGACCATCGACGTGCTCTCGTTCGGCAACCTGTCGAACGCGTTCGCGCAGGGCCTGACCGTGCTCTTCTTCGCCTGGTGGGCGGGGGGGGCGCGTGGCTCGTGGGTGCTGGGCGCGCTGCTGCTCGCCCTGGCCGCCACCGCGCACCTGTCCGCGTTCATCGTCCTGGCCGTCCTGTGCCCCTGGCTGGCGTGGGCGCAGTGGCCCGAGCTGCGACGCGACCGTACGCGCGCCACCGCGCTGGTCGTGGGCCTGGGCCTGGCCGGGGCCTACTTCGCGTCCTTCGCTCCGATGGTGTCGGCGCAGCTTGGGCGCCTCGGCGAAGGCGGAGGACCGATGGGCGCGGGCTTCGTCGCGTCGATCGTCCGGCAGGCGATGAGCGTGGCGGGCCAGTGGGGTCTGCCGATCGTGGTCCTCGCGCTCCTCGGGCTGCCGCGCCCGTCCCGCGATCGCCTGGACCGCGACCTGCTCGCCTGGTGGGGCGCGGGCGGCGTGCTCCTGCTCCTGGCGCTGGCGACGCCTCTCGACGTCCGCTGGGTCTATGCGCTGGGCGGCGCGGCGGCGACGGCGGCGGCGGCCGGCACCGCCTGGCTCTGGCGGCGAGGCCGGGGCGGCTGCACCGTGGCCCTGGCCCTCCTCGCCGCCCAGGCCGCGCTGGCCGCGCGGGCGGCTGCCGTCGCGGTCTGGGAGCGCTACCGGTAACAGCTTTTGACCCCGATGCTTAGGATGTGACATCGGCCCCCGCCGCGCCGGTGGTACGCTCCGGGACGCCATGTCGGACGCCCAGAAGATCTACCAGGACGACCCGAAGCAGCGCCTGATCTCGATCTTCATCGGCGCCGTGCTGCTGCCCTCGCTGGCGCTGTCGTACGTGGCGATCGACTTCGTCCAGCGCCTCGCCGCGGGACGCAAGCTCAGCGAAATCAAGCGCGCGGAGGCCGAGATCTACTACATCGACAAGGAGCTCTCGGGGACCGCGCAGGCTCGGGCGCGCGAGGCCGCGCGCGTCGTGGGCACCGAAACGCTGGTCGACGGTCGTCCGGAGGTGGTGCGTGCCGCCCTGGCGGCCCACGGCGAGAGCGAGGTCAAGTTCGAGTCGCTGCACCTGGAGGGCCCCGCCTCGCTCCTGATCGTGAGGCACCAGGTGGAGAAGGCGAGAAAGGGCAACGGCGAGCTGCCGCGCGAGCTGCTGACCGCGCTCGAGTCCCTGGACGCGACCGAGGGGGAGGATTCCGTCCCCTGGATCGGCGAGGACGGGACGCGAGGCACCCTGCGGTTCAAGTTCGCCTGCGGGTACGTGCACGGGCAGCTGATCCGCGACTACTTCGAGCACGAGTGGAACAACCCCGAGGGGACCCTGGTGGTGCGCGTGACGGAGCCGGACGGCGCCGTCGTGTACGAGAACGCACCGACGCCGGACGGCCGGTTCGAGGTGAAGCGCACGATGGAGTCCCCCTCGTTCAAGGGGCTCAAGCTCTTCCTGCGCTACCGCGACACCTCGATCGAGCAGGAGGTGAACCGGTGGAAGACCTGGACGCTCTGCCTCATCGGGTTCATCGACCTCATGCTGGGCGCGGGGCTCTACCTGATCTACAGCAACGTCAAGCGTGAGCTGCACCTCTCCCGCCTGAAGAGCGACTTCGTCGCCAACGTCAGCCACGAGCTCAAGACGCCGCTGGCGCTCATCCGCCTGTTCGCCGAGACGCTGGAGCTGGGACGGGTGCCGGGCGAGCAGAAGGCGCAGCAGTACTACCGGGTCATCAACAAGGAGAGCCAGCGCCTCACGCAGCTCATCAACAACATCCTCGACTTCTCCCGCATCGAGGCCGGCCGCAAGGAGTACCGCCTGGCCTCGGCCGACGTGGGGCGGATCGTGGCCGACGTGGTCGAGGCCTACCGGTTCCAGATCGAGCAGCAGGGGTTCCGTCTCGAGGTGGCCATCGACGACGACCTGCCGCGCGTGACCGCGGACAAGGAGGCGCTGGCCCAGGCCCTGCTGAACCTGGTGAACAACGCGCTCAAGTACACCCGGGACGAGAAGTTCCTCCGGCTGGAGGTGGCCCGCCGCGGGGACGACCAGGTGACGGTGTCCGTCGCCGACCACGGCATCGGCGTGGCCAAGAGCGAGCAGAAGAAGATCTTCGAGAAGTTCTACCGCGCGGAGGACAGCCTGGTGCACGAGACGAAGGGCAGCGGGCTGGGCCTGTCGCTGGTGCAGCACATCATGGACGCGCACGGCGGCTCGGTCGAGGTGGAGAGCGCGCCGGGCAGGGGCAGCACCTTCACGCTGGTGATGCCGGCGGAGGCGGACGTGCGGACGCCCCGTCCCCCCTCCTCCGGGATCGAGGGCGACGGCGGGGCCGCGCAGCCCGCCGCACAGGAGTGGCATTGAGCAAGAGCACGAACCCGGCGGGCGCGGCCAGGGAAGGCGACGAGCGCCGCCAGAAGATCCTGATCGTGGAGGACGAGCCCGACATGGTGCTCGGGCTGCGCGACAACTTCGAGTTCGAGGGCTACGAGGTGGTGACGGCGTCGGACGGCGCGGCCGGCCTGGACAAGGCGCGCAGCGAGAAGCCCGACCTCATGATCCTCGACATCATGATGCCCAAGCTCTCGGGCCTCGAGGTGTGCAAGACCCTGCGTGGAGAAGGGTTCGAGAAGCCCATCATCATGCTGACCGCTCGCGGCCAGGAGATCGACAAGGTGGTGGGGCTGGAGCTGGGCGCGGACGACTACGTGACCAAGCCGTTCTCCATCCGGGAGCTGCTGGCCCGGGTGCGCGCCATCCTGCGCCGGACCGAGGGCAGCAAGCGCCGGCTGGCCCGCTACCGCTTCGCGGACGTGGAGCTGGACTTCGAGATCTACCGGGCCACCCGGGCCGGCGAGGCGCTGGACATGTCGCCCCGCGAGTTCGAGCTGCTGCGCTACCTGATCGAGCGCAAGGGCGAGACGGTGTCGCGCGACCAGCTGCTGGAGGACGTCTGGGGCTACGAGAGCTATCCCTCGACGCGCACGGTCGACACCCACATCGCGAAGCTGCGCGCCAAGATCGGCGACAGCGGATCCGAGCCCCGCTTCATCCTGACCATGCACGGGGCGGGATACAAGTTCGTCGACCCGAGCTGACGCGGGATGCCGCTGACCGAAGCGCCGGCGCCGCCCCGGACCCGCAGGACGCGCCGCCGCCCCGCGGTGGCCCCCCTGTCGCGGCCGCGCGCGCTCGTGGTGGGCGGGCGCGGCGACGGTCATGAGCACCTCCGCTCCATCCTGGACCTCTCTCCCGCCTCGCCCGAGGAGGCGTGGGGCCTGCTGGGCGCGGGCGGCGTCCAGGTCCTGCTGGTGGACGCGGCCCTGCCGGTCTCGCGCATGCAGGCGTTGCTCGCCGCTGCGCGCAACGCGCGCCCGCGGCCGGCCGTCGTGGCCTGGAGCGACGCGCCTCCCGGCCGGCGGACCTCGGCGCTGGCGGCGAGCGCCGACGAGGTGATCGTGGGGCCGGTCACGCCGGCCGAGATGCGCGCGCGGGTGCTGGGCGCAATCCGGATGCGCGGCTACCTGGACGAGATCGCGCGCCAGAAGGCGGAGATGGAGGACCTGCGGCGCCAGATGGACGCGCTCGCCCATCGCATGGCCGAGGACCTGCGCCTGGCGGGGGGCATCCAGCGCAGCCTGCTGCCACCGCCGGTCGAGCACGTGCGCCTGGACCTGGCCCGCGAGTACATGCCGTTCCGCGAGATCGGCGGCGACTACTACGACTTCGTGCCCCTCGGGTCCCAGGGCCTGGCCCTGGCCGTGGGCGACGTGATGGGCAAGGGCGTGCCGGCCGCCCTGCTGGCGGCGACGCTCAAGGCGTCCGTGCGCTCGCACCTGCAGACGGGCGGGGACTCGTGGTCGGAGCTGGTGAGCCGCATCAACCGGATGTTCTGGGAGGTCACGCCGGCGGGCCTGTTCGCGAGCCTCTTCTTCGGCGTGTTCGACGCCACCGGGCGCACGCTCGACTACGTCAACGCGGGGCACTTCTACCCGTTCGTGCTGCGGCCCGACGGAGAGGTCCACGACCTGGAGGCGGGCGGCGCCGTGCTG
>JAICEW010000079.1 GCA_025923995.1 Vicinamibacteria bacterium
GCGCCGCGGCTTCCCGCCCGAGGCGCTGCGCGACTTCGCGAAGATGGTCGGCGTGGCCAAGCGGGAGAGCGTCGTGGAGTACGCGGCGCTCGAGTACTGCGTGCGCACCGTGCTCAACAGGACGTCGCCGCGCCGCATGGCCGTGCTGCGGCCGCTCAAGGTGGTCCTCACCAACTATCCCGAGGGGCAGGTCGAGTCCTTCGACGTGGTGAACAACCCCGAGGACGCCGCGGCCGGCACGCGCCCGGTCGCCTTCTCGCGCGAGCTGTGGATCGAGCGCGACGACTTCATGCTGGACCCGCCGAAGAAGTTCTTCCGCCTGGCGCCCGGCCGCGAGGTGCGCCTGCGCGGGGCCTACTTCGTGACCTGCCACGAGGTGGTGAAGGACGCGAGCGGGGAAGTGGTCGAGCTGCGCTGCACGTACGACCCGCAGACGAGCGGCGGCGCGGCGCCCGACGGGCGCTCGCCCAAGGCCACGCTGCACTGGGTGTCGGCCGCCCATGCGGTCAAGGGCGAGGTGCGCCTCTACGACCAGCTGTTCACCCGGCCCGATCCGGGGGCCGGCGGCGACCTGCTGGCCGACCTCTCGGACCGTTCCGAAGAGATCCTGGCCGGCTGCTGGCTCGAGCAGGCACTCGCGGGAGAGCCCGCCGGCACGCGCGTCCAGTTCGAACGACTCGGCTATTTCTGCGTCGATCCCGATTCCACGCCCGCACTCCCGGTCTGGAACCGCATCGTGACGCTCCGCGACACTTGGTCGAAGGTGCGAATGAAAGAGTGACCACATCTGATGAAGCGAAGCCTCGGCGCCCTCCTACTGGCCGTTGCCGTCGCCCCCGCTGCTAGCGCATACGAAGGATTCGGCTCCGTGACGCAGGGAGCCGACGATTGCCCCTCCGGTCCCCCCGCAACCTACAACGTGACCAGCCTCGCCAACAGCGGGCCGGGCACGCTCCGCGACGCGGTGTCGGGCAGCTGCCGCCACATCGTGTTCTCAGTCGGAGGGACCATCACGCTCACGAGCACGCTGCTCATCCAGCGCTCGTACCTCACGATCGACGGGGAGACCGCACCGCCGCCCGGCATCACCGTCTTCTCGCCGAACATCCGCTTCTCGGTGGAGCCGGGCAGCTCCTCCGGGCCGGTGAGCGACATCATCATCCGGCACCTCCGCCTGCGCGGCGAGCCCAGCGGGGCCGACGACCTCATGGAGCTGGACGGCTCCATCAACCCCATCCGGCGGGTGATCCTGGACCACAACACGCTGGTGGGCGCGGGTGACGGCAACTACGACATCTACGGCACGGTCAGCGACGTGACCATCTCCTGGAACCTGACCATGGACTCGGAGCAGGGCCATCACTTCAGCCTGGAGACGCCGCCCGACCGCGAGCGGGTCTCGATCCACCACAACGTCTACGCGCGCCTGAACGAGCGCCAGCCGCGCATGCGCTACGACAATCGGCAGATCGACATCGTGAACAACGTCGTCTACGGCTGGGGCTGGTTCGGCGGCGGCGGCCGGGGCCTCTCGCTGCCGACCGACCCCGGCTACCAGCCGACCATCAACTTCGAGGACAACTACTACCACTTCGTCCCCGGCCTGCCCGGCGGCGATGCCGACGACGCCATCGAGTTCAACGCCTCCACCCACCCCGGCGACGTGTACTTCGACGGCAACATCCTTCCCACGGCCGAGAACGACGACGTCTCGACCTCGCCGCGAAACCCCATCCCCGCGTACGCGGAGGTCACGCACTACGCGGCCAACACGCTGGGCAACACGGTCGTGCCCTGCGTCGGCATGAAGTACCCGACGGCGCAGGAGACCGTGCTGCTGCAGCAGATCTCGCAGGCGATCGGCGGCTCGGGCGGGGCGTGCACGACCGGAGCGCCCACGCTGCAGGTGGGCGACGTGACGGTCATGGAGGGCGACGTTGGGGCCACCGTGGCCAGCGTGGCCGTGAGCGTGGCGCCGCTGGCGACGGTTCCCATCGTCGTCAACTGGGCGACCGCGAACGGCACCGCGACCAGCCCCGCCGACTACGTCGCCGGGTCCGGCGTGCTGACCATCCCCGCGGCGGGGTCGGGCATCATCCCCGTCACCATCAACGGCGACAACACGCTCGAGCCGCCCGAGACCTTCGCGGTGAACCTGAGCTCCCCGGTAGGGGCCACCATCGCCGACGGCCAGGGCCTCGTCACCATCGCCAACGACGAGCCCCTGCTCGAGGCCGCGCACGGATCGGCCCTCAGGCTCCACCTGGCCGCGGCCGGAGCCGCGCCCACCACCGAGTACCTGAACCTGCTCCAGCAGCCCCGCTCCTCGTACGAGGTGATCCTCGACGAGGCCTCGGGCGACCTCGTTCCCGGGCTCCGGCTGGACCGCGTCGGTCCCGACACCGTCACGGTCCTGCAGAGCTCGGTGCCGGTGTCGGGTCTGGGTGCGAGCCGGAGCCTGCGCTGGCAGAACACGAGCGGTAGCGCGGTGTCCAACCAGTTCCTGCGCGTGGGGTCGGGGGCCTGCGGATCGGCGTGCGGCGCGGACGATCGCTACCGCCTGCGCGTGTACGACACGACCTACACCATCCCGCGGTTCAACCAGGCGGGCCAGAACACGGTCGTGGTCATCCAGAACTCCTCGAGCGACGTGGTCCCGGGGACCATCTGGTTCTGGAGCCCCAACGGAACGCTGCTGGCCAGCTCGACCTTCAACCTCCAGCCGCGGCAGACGGCCACCGTCATCGGGAACACGGTGCCCGGCCTGGCCAACCAGGGCGGGACCATCACGGTCACGCACGGCGGGCGATACGGGAGCCTCTCGGGCAAGGCGGTCGCGGTGGAGCCGTCGACGGGCTACGCCTTCGACACGCCCATGGAGCCCCGGACCAAATAAGGTGAGGGACGGCGGTCGCGGAAGCGGCCGCCGTCCAAGCCCGGCCGCGACTCAGCGCTCGAGGGTGGTGACCACCTCACGCCCGTTGCGGTTCTCGACGTCGAACGTGACCCGGTCGCCTTCCTTCACGCGCTCGAGCATGCGGCTGTTCTCGACGCGATAGAACCGCTCGCGGCCGTTCACCTCGATCCCGACCTCGCCGCGGCCCTTGTCGATCGTGGTGACGCGGCCCGTCCGTCCCGCCGCCTGCATGCGGGTCACCAGGTCCTCCGACCCCCGCCGCTCGACCGTGATGACCGCCAGGTCGCCCTCGCGGAAGTCGCGCAGGTCACCGGCGGCGGCCGCGCGGAAGGTCTGCCGCCGGCCGGCGACGTCGGCGGTGAAGGTCCCGCGGCGCTCGTCCATGGTCAGGATCTTGACCTTCAGGTCCTGGGCGCTGCCGCCGCCGGGCAGTGGCGCCACCGGCGCCACCGGCCGTCCGGCCGATACGCGCCGCGGGGCGCTGCCGATCTCCTTCACGTCGAAGCTGACGATCTCGTCCACGTCCCTGTCCTCGAACTGGAAGTGGACGTACATCGGCGGGGCCAGGTCGCGCAGGCCGGGGTTGGGAAAGCACTCCGGGCAGTCCGTGAACTTCACCGAGGCGCTCGGGGACACCAGGTACGTCAGGGTGCCCCCCTGGGCCGTCCGGATCGCGATCTGGTTGACGCTCCAGTCGATGGCCTCGATGTTGCCGCGGCTGAAGTCGCGTGCGGCCAGCGCCGTACGAGGTGCCGCGGCCGCCAGCAGGACCACCGCTCCGAAAAGCAGTCGTGTCGTCTTCATCTCTGTTTCGCTCCTCCGGCCGAGTCTATCGCGTGCGGCCGACGGAGGGGACGCTGCACGAAGCTTGCCAGGCAACTGGCGGCACGAGCCTTGACGCCCGCCGTACCGGTCCTTACGCTGTGTGGGAACGGTGACTGCCCAGGAAGGCGACCCGTCCCATCCCGGCGACATCACGCGGCTCCTGCACTCGTGGAGTGAAGGAGACGGCGCCGCCCGCGAGGAGCTGGCGCGCCTCGTCTACAACGAGCTGCACCGGCGCGCGGTCGCGCTCCTGCGGCGGGAGAACCGCGGCCACACCCTGCGGCCCACGGCCCTCGTGCACGAGGCCTACCTGCGGCTGGTGGGGCAGCGCACCTCCTGGCGCAACAGCTCGCACTTCTTCGGCGTGGCCTCCCAGGCCATGCGGCGCGTGCTGGTCGACCATGCCCGGGCGCGCCATGCGGCCAAGCGGGCCGAGGGCGGCCTGCGCGTCGAGCTGACCGAGGCGCTGGCCTCGGCCGAGCCGCGCGAGGTGGACCTGCTGGCGCTCGACGCCGCGCTCGACGCCCTGGCCGAGCGCGACCCGGAGCAGGCGCGCATGGTGGAGCTGCGGTTCTTCGGCGGCCTCTCGCACGAGGAGGCCGCGGAGGTCATGGGCGTCTCGCACGCGGCGGCCAAGCGCGAGTGGAGCCTGGCCAAGGCGTGGCTCTTCCGCCGCCTGCGGAAGGCGCCTGTCGCCGACCGCGCCTGAGGCGGGCCGCTTCCGCAGGTGTCGCGTCACGCGCCGCCTTCAAGAGGCCGAGCATCCGAATGCTCATCGCGCTCCTCGGTGGGCCGGGCCAAGACGGTGGTGGAGACCCCGCTCGGAAGCCTGCCCCTGCTCTCTGGGGTGGAGGTAGGTCCCGCGTTCCTCGGGCGACTTGTCCTCCTCGACCGGGATGCGGTGCTTCTCCGCGAACGGATCGTGGCGGATGCCCGTCACCTGCCACGAGACCTTCACGCCGGGGACGCTCGTCTGGATGGTGAACCGGTTGTCCTCGGCCTCCTTCGCGACGATCGCCTGGGCGAAGCGTCCGATGACGGTGAGCTGGTAGCGGAAGTCGCGGTTCAAGGCCTGGAACCAGTCGGGCAGCTCGACGGTCGCGAACCCCTCGGCGTCGGTGGTGACGACGCCGTCGTAGATGTTCTTCATGTCGGGCGACTCGACGAACGAGTGGTACAGGTACTTGTTCTCCGGGTCGAGAGGATGGTCGATCTTGAACGCGCCACCGCCCTTGCTCAGCGTCCCGGTCACGTGTGCGTTGCCGACGAAGTAGCCGCCGTATCCCGCAGGCGAGTCGGACTGTCCCCACACGCCGTAGTTCGATCCGGTCGTCGCCGTCGCGTAGCCCACGACGCCGCGGGCCTGGGTGGCGGAGTTGCTCTGGCCCCATAGGCCGTCCGTGAAGCCGAACCCGCTGGGGACGCTGTTGATGACGCGGAGGACCGGAGCGCCGCCCGCCGCCAGGCTCCAGCTCTGGAATGTGTGATCGTGATCCGCACGGGAAGCGAAGTTCGAGGCGCCGTTGCCGCCATAGCTCACGGCGAGGGAGACGTCTCCCGTCGTGCCGCCCCCCGTGAGGCCGTTGCCCGCGGTGACGCCCGTGACGTCGCCGCCGCTGTTGTCGTCGACCTCACAAGTCACCGTGCCGTTCTGGTTCACGACGCGGATGGACTCGCCGGCGGGGCACGTCCCGCTGACGCGCGCCTGGGTGGTGGCCGTGTTCACGGAGAGCGTCACGTCGCCGGTCGTGCCGCCGCCGGAGAGCCCCGAGCCCGCGTTGACCGCCGTGATGTCGCCGGCGCTGGAGACGGCCGCCGTCGTCTGCGTCGTGCCGTCCGAGAACCGGATGCCGCCCGCGCTCACGCCGAGGGCCGGCCCGCCGCTCGAGTTCTCGAAGTAGCCGCCGTACCCGCCGGTGGCGTTGCCGCGGCCCCAGACGCCCACGCCGGTGGACGCGGCCGAGGTGGGAGTCGAGGCTCCGAACACGCCGACGCCCGCCGTCGAGGGGCTCGTGCCCAACACGCCCCAGGCCTGTCCCGTGGTCGCCATGGCCTGGCCGATCACGCCGTTGCCACCCGTGGCGTAGCTGCGGCCCCAGACGCCGGTCGCGGCGCCGGCCGTGGACCACGCCTGCCCGTGCACGCCCGTGCCGGCCAACGAGCCGCTCTCGCCCCACACACCGTAGTTCTGCCCCTGGTTGGGTCCCTGCGCGCTCGCGAAGACAGCCGTGCCCGTGGGCCCGTTCGTGACCGCCCGCACCCCGACGCCGCTGCCGGTGGTGGCGCCGGAGCCGCCCAGTATCCCGGTTCCGCCGACGGCGGCGTTGGACCCGTACACGCCCGCGCCGGCGGAGGACGAGGACTCGCCGAAGACGCCGCGCACGAAACCGGTCGTGGAGGTGACCAGGCCGTGGAGGCCGACGCCCTCCGTCGACAGGGACACCGCCCGGACGCCGACGCTCGCACCGGTCCCCGCCGCGGCGAACCCGTGCACGCCGGTCCCGACCGGGGAGTCCGTTCGTCCCTCGACGCCCGTGGGAGTGCCGGCGGCGGCGGTGGAGGTCGCGTAGCCCCACACCGCGATGCCGCCCTGCGAGAACGTGTCGCCGCGCACGCCGATCGCGAACCCGTTCGTGGCGTACGCCTGGCCGTACATGCCGACTCCGTCGGGCGATTGGCTCGAGCCGCCGACTCCCGTGCTGAAGCCCGACGTGGCGTTGCTGAAGCCGGACACGCCCGTCCCGTCCTGCGAGAAGCCGAAGACGCCGATGCCGTGGACGGCCGCACCGAGGACCCCCATCGGGAACGTCCCGGCCGCGGTGGAGGTCACGCTGCCGTAGACGCCGTACCCGACCGAAGACGAGGTCTCGCCCCAGATGCCGTAAGAGGGATTCGTCGCCGTCGTCACGCCGTGCACCGCGGTGCCGCCCGAATTGGTGATCGTCAGGCCGTTCGCGGTCGTGCCGGTCCACGACTGCGAGAAGTGATCGTGGTCGCTCCGTGCGAGCGTGTTGGCGGAGCCGCTGCCGGCCAGGTTCGCGCTGACCGTCACGCTGCCGGCGGTGCCGCCGCCGGTGAGGCCGGCGCCGGCCGTCACGGCCGTGATGTCGCCCCCCGCGTCGTTGTCGTCCCCGCAGGCCCACACGCCGCCGACGCGCTTGGCCACCTGTCCGTTGGCGCAGGTCAGGGCCCCGAGCGCGTCGTTGTCCGTGTCGTCCGCGAAGCCGGCCGGCTTGCCGGAGATGCCGCCCCAGGGTGCGGCCGAGGAGAAGACCGCGTTCGGCGACGGCGTCAGCTCCTGGCGCCCGCCGAGGGTCGTGTAGGCGCCCGTGCTGGCGCCGGGGCGCACGCGCAGCTCGAGCCACCGCCTCGAGCCGGAGAAGACCGCGCCGAAGTCGAGGTTGACCGTGAACAGGCCATTCGTGACGACGACGTCGTCGCGCGTGAGCGTCGAGCCGACCTGCGTGCCGCCGCCGGCGGCGTCGAACAGCGCGAGCTCCAGGTCGTACGCGCCGCTCGCGGGGTTGCCCGCGTCGGTCAGCCGGCCCTGGTAGGTGAACGTCGTGCCGACGGGCTGCGCCTGGAGGGCGCCCGCGGCCAGCAGGCAGAACAGGCCGACCCACAGGCCTGGCCGTCGGTCACGACCCGTTTCACGGATCCCGCGGTCGCTGGCTCGTCGCATCGTCCCTCCCGGGGGGCCCTGGCGTGAGGCAGCAGGGTCCCGCCAAGAGACGCGCAAACGGCGGGAGAAACGGCTGGGTCAGGGGTTGTTTCCTTGTGGCACGCGGGTCGCCTCGCGGCGCTGGAGCGCCGTCACCGACCTCTCCCAGTCCACGCCCTTCTCGGCGGGCTGGCCATGCTCGACGGGGTAGAGGTACTGGCCGCGCTCCGCCTCCGGCTTGTCCTCCTCGACCGGGATGCGGTGCCTCTCGGCGATCGCGTCGTGCCGGATGCCCGTGACCTGCCAGCTCACCTCGACGCGCGGGGCGCTGGTCCGGAGGGTGAACCGGTTGTCCGCGACCTTGCGCACGACCTTGGCCTGCACGAAGCCGGCCGTGTCGGCCTCGTCCACGACCGTGAGCTGGTAGCGGAAGTCGCGGTTCAAGGCCTCGAACCAGTCGGGCAGCTCGACCGTGGCGTAACCGTCCGCGTCGGTCACCACGTTGCCGTTGTAGATGTTCATCATGTCGGGCGACTCGACGAACGAGTGGTACAGGTACTTGTTCTCGGGATCGAGCGGGTGGTCGATCTTGAACGAGCCCATCCCCTTGCTCAGCGTGCCGGTGACGTGGACGCGGCCGAATCCCGGCAGGCCCGTGAAGTAGCCTGCGTAGCCGCTGGTGGACTGGGGATTCTCGGCGTACAAGGCGTAGTTGGTGCCGTTCCCGTTGGTCGCGATCGCCCACAGGCCCTTGCCCGTCTGCGAATCGGTCTGCGCGCGCACTCCGACCGTGTTGCCGCCCACCTGCGGCGCGAGGCCGAACACGCCGGTGCCGCTGAACGTGGTCCCCTCGCCGTAAAGGGCGACGACCCCGCGTGCCGCGATGCCGATGCCGCCCGCGGTCGACTCGTTCTGGCCGTAGATGGCGTTGCCGACCGAGGTGTTCGCGCGTCCTTCGATCCCGCTGACGGGGCCGGTGCCCAGGGCCCTGCCGAAGACGCCCGCGCTTCCCCCCGACGTCGAAGCGTTCTCGCCGTACACGCCGTAGTTGACGCCGGTCGTCGCCGTGGCCCGCCCGAACACGCCGCGCCCCACCGTCGAGTCGCTCTGCCCGTACGTGCCGTACGTGGGGCCTGAGCCGGCGACCGCGATCCCGAACACGCCGCGGCCGGAAGTCGAGTCGGCCTGGCCCCACACGCCGAAGTTCTCGCCGGTCGCGCCGGATGCGTACCCGACGACGCCGCGCCCCATGCCGAGGCCCTGACCCTGGCCCCAGATGCCGTCGCTGAATCCGCCGGTGGACGTGTTCGTCACGCGCAGGGTCTGGAAGCCGGGCGCGGCGCCGACCCACGCCTGGGTGAGGTGATCGTGGTCGCTGCGCGAGACCGTGGTCGCGGTCCCGCTGCCCTGCAGGTCCACGGCGAGCGTGAGGTCTCCCGACGTGCCGCCGCCGGTCAAGCCGGAGCCCGCGCTGACGCCTGTGACGTCGCCGAGCGCGGCGGTGCTCTGCGAGCTTCCGTCCGAGAACAGGATGTCGCCGCCGGCAAGCACGATCGCCGGCCCGCCGCCGATGTTCTCGAAGAAGCCGGCGGTGGCTTGGGGCGACATGGCGAAGCCGTGGACACCGGAGCCCGTGCCGCTCGTGGTCTGGACGCTGCCGTAGACGCCGCGGCCTGACGTGAGCGCGACCCCGGTCACGCCGAACCCGCCCGCACCCTCCGTGATGCCCATGACGGCGTTGCCGCCGGCCGTCGCGGTCGTTCGCCCGATGATCGCGGAGCCGCCGGACGCGTTGGTTCCGTAGACGCCGGCCCCGTTCAGCGAAGCCGACTCGCCGAGCACGCCGCGGGTCGCCCCCGTCGTCGCGAGCGCCTGGCCGTGGATGCCGACGCCGATCGACGACTGGCCCGAGCCGAAGACGCCGGGAGTAGCGCCGGTCGCGGTGGACAGGCCGCGCAGGGCCGCGCCGGCCGCGTTCGTCACCGTGAGGCCGCTCGCGCTGGAGCCGCTCCAGCCCTGCGCGAAGTGGTCGTGGTCGCTGCGGGCGATGGTGGTGGCGGATCCGCTCCCGGCCAGGTTCGCGCTCACGGTGACGGCGCCCGTCGTGCCGCCTCCGGTGAGGCCCGTGCCCGCCGTCACGCCCGTGATGTCGCCGCCGCTGTCGTTGTCGACGTCGTCGGCGAAGCCGGGCGGCTTTCCGGAAACACCGGTCCAGGGCGTCGTGAGGCTGAAGCTCGCGTTCGGTGACGGCGTCAGCTCCTGTCGTCCCGCGAGCGTCGTGTAGGCGCCGGTCGAGGCCCCGGGCCGGACGCGGATCTCGAGCCAGCGCTTGCTGCCGGCGAACACGGACCCGAAGTCGACCGTGACGGTGAACAGGCCGTTCGTCACCGCGACGTCGTCGCGCGTCAAGGTCGAGCCGACCTGCGCCCCGCCGGTCGCGGCGTCGAACAGCGCGAGCTGCAGGTCGTACGCACCGCTTGCGGGATTGCCCGCGTCGGTCAGCCGGCCCTGGTAGGTGAAGGCCGTGCCCACGGGCTGCGCGCTCACGAGCGCAGGCGTACCGACCATGAGGATCGCGATCGCGATCGTTCGCATCGAAGGGCTCCTACTGCAGGACGACCAACGCCCGGACGACTCCGGTCGCGGAATGGAGGGGGTCGAGCGCCTTTCCGATCACGACGCCGCTCGGAAAGAACGCGATGCCGCCCACGCGGACCTTGGCCGCCTTCATCGCGTGCCCAGGGGTGGAGGACGAGGTGAGCGCGTCCCCGGGCGCGATGGGTCCGCCCTCGTCGGTCACCTTCACGGGGACGACACCGGCGACCGCCAGCGGGACCTTGCCCTCGGTGCTCTCGCCGTCGGCGCCTCCGCCGACCAGCCCCGGCTTCGTCGAGTACACGCCAGCGAGAGTGTCCTGGTACGGCTCGGTCGTTCGTGTGAGCTCACCATCGGGCCCGATGGCGAGCACGTCGCCTGGCTCGAGGCCGGCTTCGGCGGGCAGCAGCTCCGCGAAGTCCGCTCCACCCGGAAAGAAGCTGCCGCGGACGAACAGGTTCCCGCCGCCGTCGAGCCGCATGTTGCGGACGCCGCCGGGTCCCGGATCGAGCTGCGTGTCACTGTGTGAACCGCCCATGTACCAGGCGAACATCCCTCCCGGCGGCTCGGTGCGGGAGTACACGACGCCTCCCTGGACGCCGATGCCGTACGCAGGGCTGTTGAGGTCGATGACCTGGCGCGGGGTCAGGCCGAACGCGAGCTTGCCGGGGTTCGCGATCGACAGGCCGCCCGGCGTGGGCGTGTTGGTGTTGATCCCCACGCCGCCTCCCGCACGGATCAGGAACTGGTTGGGGCCGGTGGACAGGAACTGTTGCTCGACCGAGTCGGCCCACACGAACGTGCCCTCGTCCCCGTCGGGGTCGCCGGTCTGGGTGGCGTTGCGAACCGTCGCCAGTCGTCCGGCGGCCATGCTGTACGCGCCGCCCGACACCGTTCCCCAGCCCGCGACCACGGCGGAGTAGTCGCCGCTGGCGGTGCTGCCGACGCCGCCCAGGACCATCGAGTTGAAGCCGGTCGCCCGGTTGCCCTCTCCGCCTCCAATCACCGCCATCTGGCCCGGCGCCTGGTTGCTCTGCCCCCCGAGGATGGCGGCGCTGAAGCCGGTGGCGCGGTTGCTCCGCCCTCCAGCCACGACGGCGCTGGGGCCCTCGGCCGAATTGCCCAGGCCCCCGCCCACCGTCGCCCATTGCCTCGTCGCCATGTTGGTGTCGCCGCCGGCGACCGTGGTGAAGTACTGGTCGGTGACGCTGCTGTTGGCGTCACCCGCCTGGTTGTTCCAGCCCCCTCCCACCGTTCCGCCCACGTCGGTCACGCGGTTGGGCCGCGGGAAGGAGGGGTGGAGCAGGCCGCCTCCTCCCGCGATCGTGGCCGCGGTCGCGCCGGCCGTGATCGAGTTGCCGGAGTCGCCACCGAGCGTGTTCTGGCCCGTGTAGGTGTTGAAGGGCCCCACCGTCGTCAGACGCTCCATCCGCAGCGCCCGCTGGTTGTTCACCCGGAGCTCGAGCGGCACGTCGTCGGTGGTCCCGACGAAGTCCACAGCGGGGTTGGTGCCGGCGTTGCCGGCCAGCGTCCATCCCACGTCGTCGGCCTCGCACACCACCGTCCCGTTCTGGTTCACGGTGCGGATGGACTGGCCCGCCGCGCAGGTGCCGCTGACCCGGGACTGCGTGACCGCCGTGTCGACGGTGAGCGTGACGCTCCCTGTCGTTCCGCCGCCGGTCAGTCCGGTCCCGGCGGTCACGGCCGTGATGTCCCCGCCGCTGTCGTTGTCGACCTCGCAGACCACGGTGCCGTTCTCGTTGACCGTCCGGATCGACTCGCCGGGCGGGCAGGTGCCCGACACGCGCGACTGGGTGACGGCGGGGTTCACGCTCAGCGTCACGGCGCCCGAGGCGCCGCCGCCGGCGAGGCCCGTTCCCGCGGTGACGCCCGTGATGTCGCCGAGCGCGGCGCTCGTCTGCGTCGTCCCGTCGTTGAAACGGATGCCGCCCGCGCTCAACCCGATCGCGGGCCCGCCGCTCGCGTTCTCGAAGTAGCCGCCGAATCCACTGGCTGCGCTGCCGCGACCCCAGACGCCGACACCGGTGCCGGTCGTCGGCGTCGACACGCCGAAGACACCGACGCCTTCCGTGGACGCGGAGTCGCCCCGCACGCCCCTCGTGACCCCGCTGAAGGCGGTCGCGGAACCGCTGACGCCCGTTCCCGCCGTGGCATCCGACTGCCCGCCGACGCCCACGCCCGTGCCTGCGGTGACCGTCGCCATGCCGAAGACGCCGGTGCCGCTGTTCATGAACGTGCGCACGTCCAGGCCACGGAACGCCGAGCCGACCCAGGTCTGGCTCAAGTGGTCGTGATCGGCGCGCGCCACGAAGTCCTGGGACCCGCCGCCTCCGAAGTTGACCGCAAACGTCCCGCTGGTCGTCACCGTCCCGCCGGTCAGGCCCGCTCCGGCCGTGATTCCGGTGACCGTGCCGCCGCTGTCGTTGTCGACGTCGTCCGCGAAGCCGGCCGGCTTGCTGCTGACGCCCGTCCAGGGCGTGACGGACGAGAACGCGGCGCTGGGTGAAGGCGTCAGCTCCTGCCGCCCGTCGAGCGTGGTGTAGGTGCCGGTGCTCGCGCCGGGCCGCACGCGGAGCTCGAGCCAGCGCTTGCTGCCGACGAAGACGGCGCCGAAGTCGAGCGAGACGGTGAACAGCCCGCTCGCCACGACGACGTCGGCGCGCGTGAGCGTGGCTCCCACCTGCGCGCCGCCGCTGGCCGCGTCGAACAGCGCGAGCTGCAGGTCGTATGCGCCGTCCGCGGGGTTCCCGGCATCCGTCAGCCGGCCCTGGTACGTGAAGGCGGTCCCGACCGGCTGCGCACCGGCGGAAGCCGCCACCGTCAGGCAGGCGGCCAGCGCTCCCGCGAGGATGCGCGTCACCGCTTCACTTCCATGGGCGAGTCGAAGCTGAAGCCGGTGGCGGGCTCGAGCGCCACCGTCTTGCCCGCGAGCGTGCCGTGTGGACCGTCGTGGCTGATGGTCATGGTCCCGCTCTGTCCCACGAGGCCCGGGACGGTGGTGGTGTTGAGGACCAGCACCTGCTTCGGCGCCAGCGAGACGTCCCGCGTCGCCAGCAGCGACCCGGCCGGGCTCCAGAAGTAGACGTGCCCGGTGGCCGTGGAAACGCCCGTGTTCTGCAGCAGCAGCACCGTGATCTGGCTGCCCGCGTTGTTGAACCGCGGCACGGAGTACGTCGTCTCGTAGGCCCGGATGCGGTAGCCGTCGTCGGCTCCGCAGTCCGTGGTGCACGAGGCGCTGCGCACGCGGATGGTCTGGTCCTCCACCGCCTGCGACGTGCTGTTCTCCCAGCGCAGGCTGCGGCTGGGGCCGGAGCCGGCCGGCTGCGCCGACTGCAGGACGGACGTGCCGGTCACGTCCACGCGCTCCAGCACGGGTCCGTCACCGGCGCCGATGTCGCCCGAGGCCTCGTCCACGATCACCTCGTACGAGGCGAACGGCTCCTGGCGCATGCGGAAGCGGTCCTCGTCCGCGATGGGACCGGGCAGGGCCGCCAGGTCGAAGCGCTCGCGGGTCCCGTGCCGCAGCTCGCCGTCCGACCGGGCCACCACCAGCGTCGTCTCCACGTCCGCGTTGTTGGCGGCGATGGGGTCGGTGGCTCCGCCGGACACGGTCGCGGTGTTGCTGAGCGTGCCGCTCGCGGTGGGGCTCACCGTCACCTGCAGCGCGACGGTGGTGCTGGCGTTGGGCGCCAGCGACGAGGCCAGGGTGCAGGTGACCACGCCCGCCAGGTGCATGCAGGTCGGGGAGCCCGGCGTCGAGGAGACGAACGTCACCTGCGCGGGCAGGGTGCTGGTGAGGGTCATCGAGGGCGAGGTGGACGGCCCCGCGTTCTGGACCGCCAGCGTGTAGACGAGCGAGGCGCCCTGGCCCACGGGGTCCGGCGAGTCGGACAGGCCGAGCGCCAGGTCGGCCAGCGGCGTCAGGGTGTTGACGTCGGTGGCGGAGTTGTTGAGCGAGGCGGGGTCGAGGATGCCGGCCGGCGCGCTGATGGACGCCGAGTTCGAGAGCGTACCCGTCGCGTCCGGCGCGATGGTGGCGGTCAGCGTGAAGGTGGCGGCGCCGTTCACCAGCAGGTTCACGCTGGCGGAGATGGCACCGGAGCCGGACGCGGGACAGGACGACCCCGCGGAGGCCGCGCAGGTCCAGGTGACGCCGGTGAGGGAGGCGGGCGGCGTGTCGGACACGGTGGCGGCGGTGACGGCCGAGGGCCCCGCGTTGCTGGCCACGATCGTGTAGGTCACGGTCTGGCCCGGCACCGACGAGGCCTGGCCGTCGGTCTTGGTCACGCCCAGGTCGGCCTCGGGGCCGATGGCGCCGGCGGCGGAGAACGCCCAGAAGCCGGAGTGCAGGCCGTAGGGGCTGCCGGCGAAGGGACCGCCCGCGTCGGGCTGGCCGGCGGTGCCGGTGAGGACGTAGGGACCGCCGGAGGAGCTGCCGCCCCCGCCGTCGACCGTCCACCAGGACACGTCGTAGGGCTGGGCCGCGGCGTCCGAGCAGGTGAGAACCAGGGCCGCGACGGCCGGGAGCGCGAGCGCCCGCACACGAGTCCGCATTCAGCCTCCGGGGGACGGCGGTGATCGGGCGTGGCCGGACCGCCTTCCAGAAGAGACGCGCAGGGCGCGGGGAAAACGACTCAGGTTTTTCGGGCTACCGCGAGGGTTTGGCGGCGTTCCGCCCGGCGACCCCGGCGCCGGGGTGATCGGTGAAGAAGCCGTCCAGCCCTTCGGCCAGGAAGGCGCGCACCTCGGCGGCCATGTCCCCCCGTTCCTGAGGGGCGGCTCCGGTGCGGAACTCGGCGGGAAGGAAGAAGTTCTCGGCGCGGAACGTCCACGCGTGGACGAGCAGGCCCTCCCGGTGCGCGTCGCGGACGACCGACGTCGCGGGCAGCAGCCGGTCCTGGGCGTCTCTCGGACGGACGAGGTTCTTGTTCACCCCGATGCCCTGCGCGTAGGTCGCGATCTCGCGCAGGCCGGCCGGCGTCACCAGGTCCGCGTAGGTGCGGGTGTCGCCGCGGACCGTGAAGTCGTAGGGACGCCCGCTGGCGTCGATGAGCTGGACCAGCCGCACCCGCGTCCGCCGCGAGAGGTCCTTCAGGTTGGCCACCTCGAACGACTGGATGAACACCGGGTCCTCGCGTTCGCGCAGGCCCGCCTCGCCGAGAGCCTTGACCAGCGGCTCCTCGAGCGAGAGGCCGATACCGTCGAAGTAGGACGGGTGCTTGGTCTCGGGATACACGCCGATGCGCCGGCCCTTCGTCTCCTTCACCAGGTCCAGGACCTCCCGCAGGGTCGGCACCTCGAACCGCCCGTCGTACGCGGTGCCGCGCACCTGCGGCAGGCGCTCCCTGGCCCGCAGCGTCTTGATCTCGGCCAGCGTGAAGTCCTCGGTGAACCAGCCCGTGACCGGGCTCCCGTCGATCGCCTTGGTGACGCGCCGGCTCGCGAACTCCGGACGCGACGCGACGTCGGTCGTGCCCGAGATCTCGTTCTCGTGCCGCGCGACCAGCACGCCGTCGCGGGTCGAGACCAGGTCGGGCTCGATGAAGTCCGCGCCCTGCTCGATGGCGACGCGGTAGGACTCGAGCGTGTGCTCGGGCCGGTCGCCGCTGGCGCCGCGGTGGCCGATGACGATGGGCGTGCGGGTGGGGCTCATGCCGGGCGTGAGGACGACGGCCGCCAGGGCCGCGAGGAGCGGGCGCACAGGGCCCGGATTCTACGACGTCAGCGCCGCGGCGTCAGGACTGCCATTCGAGGTCGACGCGCTTGCCCGCCTTCAGGCGCAGCAGGCGGGTCTGGTCGGGGCGGAAGGACGCGCGCACGCGGCCGCTGCGGCGCTGCCCGTCGCCCTCGACCTCGAACCGCAGGACACGCGATCCCGGCGGCACCTCGACCACGTCGCCCAGCGTGCCGGTCTGGCGCTTCAGGAGCAGCAGGTGACGCGTGGACCGGCCCGTGAGGCGCCGGTCGAGGGCGAGCGCGTCGTCCACGAAGACGCGCAGCCGGCCGCGCTCGAAACGATGCTCGACCGTCAGCGCCACGCGGGCGGGCGCGGGCGTGGGGGCCGGCGCGGGCGCGCTGAAGCCCACGAGCGGCGCCGGAACGAACGCCGCCGCCAGCGCCGTACCCGTGGGAACCCCGGCGGCCGGGGCGGAGGGCGTGCCCGGCGTTTGCGCCATCCAGAGGGCGGTCGCCACCACCGCGGCCACTCCGCCCGCGAGGGCCGCCGTCCAGGCGTGCAGCGCACGCCGAGGTGCGGGCGAGGGCGTGGCCGGCGGCACCGGGAGCACGGACCACTCGCTGCTCGCCTCCGAAGGGCTCGCGAGCCCCGGCCGCTCGCGCAGGGGCCGGCCGTCGAGGATGTCCTGGATGTCCTCGGCCAGCTCGAGGCCGGTCGCGTAGCGGTTCGCCGGGTGCTTTGCGAGCGCACGGGCCACCAGGAGGTCGACGTCACGCGACAGCGCCGGGTCCTGCGTCGACGGACGAGGCGTCTCGCCGAACGCGATGCGGGAGACGATCTGCGGCACGTTGTCTCCCGCGAACGCCTGGCGGCCGGTCAGCAGCTCGAAGCAGAGGGAGCCCAGGGAGAACAGGTCGCTGCGCGCGTCGAGCGCTCCGCCCGTGACCTGCTCGGGCGACATGTAGGCCGGCGTGCCCCAGGTGTCACCGATGCCGGTCAGAGGCGCCGTCGACACGCGCGCGATGCCGAAGTCCAGGAGCTTGGGCTCGCCCGACTCCAGCACCATCACGTTGCCCGGCTTGACGTCGCGGTGGATCACGCCGGCTCCGTGCGCCTGGTGCAGCGCGCCCGCGAGCCGCGACGTGAGGCGCAGCGCCTCGCGCCAGCCGGGCCGGGGACCCCTCGAGAGGATCTCGGTCAGCGGACGGCCCTGAAGGTACTCGAACGCGATGAAGGGAAGCCCCGTCTCCTCGTCTCGCCCGAAGTCGTGGACGACGACGCTGTTGGGGTGGGAGATGCTCGCGGCCAGGCTCGCCTCGCGCAGGAAGCGCTGCTCGGCCTGTCGGCGGTCGGCCACCGGCATCGCGTACGGAAGGCGGATGACCTTGAGCGCGACCGGCCGCTCGAGGACGGGATCGAGGGCCCGGTAGACGATGCCCATCGCGCCCTGGCCGATCTCGGACTCGATCTCGTAGCGGCCCAGCACGGAAGGCGAAAGAGCTGGGATGGGAACGTCGGGATCGACGAGCGCCGTCAAGTCGTGCGTCAAGGACATGGCCCGCCTCCACTCGTGACTCGGTACACGGACCGCTCACGTTTGGAGCCTCCCTGAGCAACGGACGTGCCGCGAGGCGACCTCCACCGTCCCTTTGGTGGCGCGGACTTACGCGGTTCAAGATCCTCGGTGGCGTGCGCCGCCAATGGCAGGAACTACAAGCCCGTGAAAAGCCTACACAGCCGGACGAATTGCGGAATGGCTCGCGCGGCCCGCCCAGTGCGCGCGGTTCCTGCTAGACTCCTCGCGCGCAGTCCTCCCTCTCGTGGCGCCGTTCGAGGTGAGCGGATGGGGGCATCGCTCGGACTCGCTCTGGCCGTGGCCGCGAGTGCCGCATTGCCGGCCGAGGCACCCCTGCTCACCGAGGTGCGCCAGGTCCGCCGTCTCTCCGCTCGAGAAGCCGCCGACCGCCGTCCCGTCCGCCTGCACGCCGTCGTCACCTACCACCACCGCTTCCCAGGCTGGAACCCCCTCTTCGTGCAGGACGCGACCGGTGGGATCTACGTCGAGGTCGCGTCGGGACTCGACCTCGATGCGGGCGATCGCGTCGTGGTCGAGGGCGTGAGCGGACCGGGCATGTTCGCGCCGCTGGTGCTGGAGCCAAAGGTCCGCGTCGAGGGACGCGCGAGCCTCCCCGCCCCGACGCGGCGCACGCTCCACGAGCTCCTGCAGGGGGCGTCCGACAGCCTGTGGGTGGAGGTCGAGGGGCTCGTGCGCCGCACCGAGACCGTGCCGGGCAGCGGCGGTGCGGAGCGGCTCTTCGCGCTGACGCTCGCGGACGCGGGAGGGCACACCTTCCGGGTGATCGTGCACGCGTCGGAGGAGACGCCGCCTCCGGAACGACTGGTGGACGCGCTCGTCCGCGTCCGCGGCGCCGCCGCGACGGCCTTCACGCGCAAGCGCCAGATCGTGGACATCCAGATCCTCACGCCCGGCTTCGAGCACGTGCAGGTCGTCAACGCGGCTCCGCCCGATCCGTTCGACCAGCCCGTCCACCCGGTCGGCCGGCTCTTCCAGTTCGACCCCGACGGCGTCACCGGGCATCGCGTCCGCGTGCAGGGCGCGGTCACGGCGCAGGGACCCGGCGGGTCGGTATACGTGCGTGACGAGAGCGGAGGGCTGCGCGTCGAGCTGGACACGGCGCCGTCCCGGCTCACGACGGGCGACGTGCTCGACATCGTGGGCTTCCCGGAGCGCGGCGAGTACTCGCCCGTCCTCCGGAACGCCACCGCTCGCCTGCTCCGGCAGGGCCCGCCGCCGGAGCCCGCGCGCATCGACGCGAACGGCGCCCTCACCGGGGACCACGACTCGCTGCCGGTGCGGATCGAGGGCATCGTGGTCGACCACGCTCCCGAGCGCGGAGGCGCCTGGCTGTTGTTGCGCTCGGGCGATCACACCTTCCCGGTCCACGTGGAGCGCGGCTATCCCACGGGCCTCGCCTCCGGGAGCCACGTGCGCGTGACGGGGCTCTGCCTCGTCCAGTCGGGCACGGACAACCGCGTGCACGGCTTCCGCATCGCGGCCGACTCCGCGCGCGACGTGGTCCTGCTCAAGCGCGGCCGCTGGTGGACGCTGGAGCGGGCGCTGTGGGCGGTCGTCGGGCTCGGGCTCGTGGTCGTGGCCTCGCTGGTGTGGATCGTGAGGCTGCGCCAGGGGGGGAGCCGCGCGCGGGCGGACGTGAAGGTGCTGAGCGGCCTGCTGCCCATCTGCGCCTGGTGCAAGAAGATCCGCGACGACCAGGGCTACTGGAACCAGGTCGAGACGTTCATCCACGAGCGCTCGGACGCGGACTTCAGCCACGGCATCTGTCCCGACTGCGTCGCCCGCGAGCGCGGGCGCCACCGGGAGGAGACGCGCGCCAGCTGATCAGTCGGGCAGCGCGTAGTCGATGTCGTAGGAGTGCTTGCCGTCGGCGATCGTGATCCGGACGCGGCCCGAGAGGCCGGTGAGCTGCCCGGTGGCGGAGCCGGGCACGACGTCGATCTGCAGCTCGAACGCGCCGCCTTCCATCGTCCCCTTGTGCACCGCGGTGAAGGAGCCGGCGCGCCCCTGCAGCCGGCCCGTCACCTGCTCCACCGCGACGTAGGCGCCCGACCCCTTGTCCCCGGCGTTGGTCGCCATCATCTCGCCCTTGCTCGTGGCTTCCAGGTCGCCCTGCCACTGCTTCTCCCAGGCCAGGCGCACCACCTTCACGCCCGGCACCTTCTCGTCGTCCGGCAGCGGCTGCATCTTCACCTCGAACGTCCCGGCGGCGTGTCGGGTCATGGGCTTCCCTTTCGTGAGCGGCGCCGCCGCGGGCGGCTGCGCCCCCGCCCCGGGCGCCAGGCCCGCGACGGCGACGGCCAGCAGGGCGAGCGATCGTCTCATGGCGTTGACTCCTCTCCTCGGGAGCGATCCCCGAGAGGGCCGATGGTAGCGTAGGCGGTCGAGGCCCGGATTGAACGAACGCGACAACGTCCGCGTCAAGCACGACCCGCCGCGCGGCATCCTGAACCGGCGGGCGGAGCAGGCGCGCGACGGGCTCGCGCGCTTCTGGCCGTCCTCCGACCTCGCGCCCTTCGTCGAGCACTACTGGGTCGTGCGCTGGGACCTGGCGGAGCCGCTCGTGGCCGAGACGGTGCCGCATCCCTCGGTCCACATGGTGCTGGAGTCGGGCGGCCGTGCCGAGCTGGTCGGGGTGATGCGGACGAAGTTCTCGCGCGTGCTGGAGGGACGCGGGCGCGTGCTGGGCACGAAGTTCCGGCCCGGCGGCTTCCGGCCGTTCGTCCTCGCGCCCGTGTCCACGTTCACGGACCGCCGTCTACCGCTCGGCGAGGTGTTCGGTCCCGGCGCGGCGGGCCTGTGCGAGCGCGTCCTGTCGCACGACGACGACCGCGGCGCGATCGCCGTCGTGGAGGCGTTCCTCCGCGGCTTCGAGGCGCGCGCCGACGAGGACATGGCGCTGGCCGGCCGCGTGGCCGCGCGCGTCGCCGACGAGCGCGCGATCACGCGCGTCGAGCGGCTCGCGCGGGAGTTCGGGACGGGCCTGCGCCGGCTGCAGCGCGTCTTCGGCGAGTACGTCGGCGTGAGCCCCAAGTGGGTCATCCAGCGCTACCGGCTGCTCGACGCGGCCGAGCGGGTCGCCGCCGGCCGGTTCGTGGACTGGGCCGACCTGGCGCTGGACCTCGGGTACGCCGACCAGGCCCACTTCATCCGCGACTTCAAGCGCCTGGTGGGGCGCTCGCCCGCGGACTACGCGAAGGGCCTGGACCGGTAGCCGCGTCTCAGGGCGCCGCGGAGCCGCGCGTGCAGGCGGCGGCGCGCTCCAGCAGCAGCGTGCGCTCGCGCCGGTTGCGGGTGAGCGCGGCCGCGCGCTCGAACTCCGCGCGCGCCTCGTCGAACCGCTCGAGCCGCGCGAGCAGGTCGCCGCGCACCGCGGGGAGCAGGTGGTAGCCCCGGAGCGACGGCTCGCCCGCCAGCGCATCGACCAGGGCCAGGCCGGCCTCGGCCCCGAAGGCACGCGACACCGCGACGGCGCGGTTCACCTCCACCACCGGGGACGGCGTGAGGCGGGCGAGGGCGTCGTAGAGCGAGGCGATGCGCCGCCAGTCCGTGTCCTCGGCGGTGCGCGCCCGCGCGTGGCAGGCGGCGATCGCGGCCTGCAGCGCGTACGGGCCGAGCGCGCCGCCCAGCGCCTCGGCGCGCTCCAGCGCGGCCAGGCCGCGGCGGATGAGGAGCTGGTCCCAGCGCGCGCGGTCCTGCTCCATGAGCAGGATGGGCTCGCCCGCGGGCCCCACCCGCGCGGCGGCGCGCGAGGCCTGGATCTCCATCAGCGACACCAGCCCGTGCACCTCGGGCTCGCTGGGGGCCAGCTCGGCCAGCACCCGCCCCAGCCGCAGCGCGTCGTCGCACAGGGCCGGGCGCATCCAGTCGTCGCCGGCCGTCGCGGAGTAGCCCTCGTTGAACACGAGGTAGATGGCCTCCAGCACCGACGACAGCCGCGCGGCCCGGTCCTCGCCGCGAGGCACCTCGAACGGCACGTGCTGATCCGACAGCGTGCGCTTGGCCCGGACGATGCGCTGGGCGACGGTCGACTCGGGCACCAGGAACGCGCGCGCGATCTCGTCCGTGGTGAGACCCCCGAGCAGCCGGAGCGTCAGCGCGACCCGCGCCTCGGTCGGGAGCACGGGATGGCACGCGATGAACATGAGGCGCAGCAGGTCGTCGCCGACGTCGTCGTCGAGCGCCTGCTCCAGCTCGTCCGC
>JAICEW010000080.1 GCA_025923995.1 Vicinamibacteria bacterium
CCAGCACGCGCACGACGGGGAGCGCGCAGTGCTGCGTGCTCGTGAGCAGGACGTGGTTGCCGAGCGGGTCCTTCGCCTTCACGTCCGCCCCGCGCGCGATGAGGACGCGGAGCGTGGCCACGCGGCCGTCCACGCTGCCCTCGGACAGCGCGCAGCCCATGCCGGCGGCGGAATCGAGCGCGCTGCCGACGAGGCCCCGCTGGTTGGGGCTCAGTCCCGCGTCCAGCAGCGCTTCGACCTCGTCCGCCCGGCCTTCGCGGGCCGAGGTCTGGAGCTGGTCCAGCGACACGCGGAGCCCGCGCGAGCGGAGGAAGGCCAGCGCCTTGCGCTCGCGCACCGGGTCGACCGGCTGCGTCGTCCCCGCCGCCGGCTGCGGGCGGGACCGCTTCCAGTCGAGCAGCAACTCGCCGCGGGACTGGATGTAGCGGGCCTCCTTCGTGGTGTCCGCGGCCGCCACCGCCGCCGCGCGGTCCAGGAGCTCGTCGGACGCGTTCAGGGACCGCAGGGCCATGAGCGCGTCCCCCCGGATCGTCCAGTCCGCCTTGCCGCGCGCGACCTCGATGAGCGCGGGCGGCGCCTCCTGCTGCAGGTACGCCTTGACCGACGCGGGGCTCGGTCCGTCGTACGCGCCCAGCTCCTCGACGCCGTCGATCAGCGTGTCCAGGGAACCGCCGCGGGCCGTGCGCAGCGCCGCCACCAGCGGCGCCAGGTCGCGAGCGGGATCGACGTCGCCCCGCTCCACCGCCGCCCTGGCCTTCTGGACGAGGCTCGAGGCGCTGGCCGCGTGCGCGGGCGGGGCCCCCGCCGCGGCCAGGGCCAGGAACAGCAGGGCAGGGATCGAGCGGTCCACAGGTACCTCCGAGCAGTGTCGGAAGGTTGGGCGCCACGGAGAGGGGGGGCGTTACGCTTCTTTCTTTGTTCTTGGGAGGAAGGGCAGGTGCCGCCCGGCGTCGAGGACGCCGGGCGGCGCGGGGGCTACGACGCCTTGAGCACGACCTTCTCGCAGTCCTCCTCCTTCTTGCGGAAGATCTCGTAGCCGCGCGGGGCCTCCTCGAGCGGCAGGCGGTGCGTGATGACGAAGCTGGGGTCGATCTCGCCGTTCTTGATCCGCTCCAGCAACGGCTTCAGGTACCGATGCACGTGTGTCTGGCCCGTCCGGATCGTGAGCGACCGGTTCATGAGCGAGCCCATGGGGAACTTGTCGATGAAGCCGCCGTAGACGCCGATCACCGAGACGACGCCGCCGTTGCGGCAGGCCATGATGGCCTCGCGCAGGGCCAGCGGCCGGTCGCTCTCGAGCATCAGCGCCTGCTTCGTGCGGTCGTACGCGTACATCAGCGGGGAGCCGTGGGCCTCCAGGCCCACGGCGTCGATGCAGGCGTCCGGCCCGCGTCCCGCCGTCATGTCCCACAGGACGTCCCGGACGCTGTCCACCTCCTCGTAGTTGATCGTCTCCGCCTTCGCCTTCTCGCGGGCCATCCGCAGCCGGTAGGGGAACCGGTCGATCGCGATCACGCGCTCGGCGCCGAGGAGGTAGGCGGACGCGATCGCGAACTGGCCCACCGGCCCGCAGCCCCAGACGGCGACGACCTGGCCGGGCTTGATGTCGCACATCTCGGCGCCCATGTATCCCGTGGGCAGGATGTCGGAGAGGAACAGCACCTTCTCGTCCGGGAGCCCGTCATCGATCTTGATCGGGCCCACGTCGGCGAAGGGCACGCGGGCGTACTGCGCCTGGCCGCCGGCGTAGCCGCCGGTCAGGTGGGAGTAGCCGAACATCCCGGAGGTCGAGTGGCCCCACAGCGCCTCGGCCATCCACGCGTTGGGGTTGGTGTTCTCGCACAGCGAGAACATCTGCTGCTGGCACGTCCAGCAGGCGCCGCAGGCGATGGGGAACGGCACGACGACGCGGTCACCCACCTTCAGCCGCCGCACGCCGGGGCCCACCTCGACCACCTCGCCCATGAACTCGTGGCCGAGGATGTCGCCCTTCGCCATCGAGGGGACGAAGCCGTTGTAGAGATGGAGGTCCGAGCCGCAGATGGCCGTCGAGGTCACGCGCACGATCGCGTCCTGCGCGTTCAGGATGCGGGGGTCGGGGACGTCCTCCACCCGCACCGTCCGCTTGCCTTCCCAGCAGACGGCCTTCATGCCTCACCTCCCGCCGAGGGCTGCGCCGGGTGGGGGAGCGTGTGGACGCTCGCGTCGGACTGGACGACCTCGCCCGTCTCGATCAGCTGCTTGAGCCGCCGGAGGTCGTTCGAGAGCTTCGTCTCCGTCAGCGTGCCGAGCAGGGAGCCCAGGGCCGCGCCGAGGACGCCGCCCGGGGGCAGGTAGCCGGCGTTCAGGCGAACCTCGGTGCCGCGACCCCCGGGCGCGGCGGTGAAGCGGACCGATCCCCAGTGCTCGAGGTCGCCGCCCACGGAGCGCCAGCTGATCCTTTCGCCCGGCAGGTCCTCGCGGATCTCGGCGTCCCAGGACAGGGACACGCCCGCGATGGGCTTCGCCGTCCAGCGTGACGTCCGCTCGCCGGTCGCGTGTACGGATTCCAGGTGCTCCATGAAGCGCGGCATGTTCTGCAGGTCGCGCCAAAAGCGGTACACCTCGTCCGGGCCGCGGTTGATCGTGATGGCGGCGTCCAGGTGGGCGCTGCGCGCGAGGGTGCCCGACTGCTGGCCGAGCTTGCGCCCGCTCAGCACGTCCAGGGCCGCGACCCCGAGCACCGCCGCGGCGGCGGCCGCGACCCTTGTCCTGTCCGTACGGGGGGATCGGGCGGCCTGTCCCAGCAGGGCCAGGTTCACCGCATCGCCCGCCACCCGGGCCCACATCCAGCCCGTCGGCCGCGTCCCCGTCAGGATCGCGAGGCCGGTGGCGAACTCGCGCGCTCCCATGGAGCGGACCACGATCCGCGTCCGGCTCCCGTCCCGCACCCCGATCAGGCGCGCGACGGTCCCCGGACTCGCCAGCTCCGCGAGGCCCAGGCCGACGCTGAACCAGCCCAGCCCCTGCGCCAGCCGGCCCGCGCCGTTGGTCCGATTCGGCGCGGACTCGTACCCGAGCATCGCGCGCCCTTCATCCCGTACCAGCGCGCTGCCCTCGCCCGGGTAGCCGCCGGCCTGCCTCTCCCTCATGTCCACGTATGTCGTCGTCATGTTCGAACGCTCCCGAAGTCGTCCGGATGGGTCTGGATGCCGCGCGCCCGCTCAGGCGCTTCGTGAGGGATGGTGCAAGGCAGGTGCCACGGCCACCGCCGCTGGTCCGTCGTGGGGGCTCGGGCGGGTCGCCCGCGCACGACCTACAATAGGCCGCTCTCTTGGCACGATGACCTACACGGCGGGCGCTCAGCTGGGCCACTACCGCATCCTGGAGCCCCTGGGCGCGGGCGGCATGGGCGAGGTCTACCGCGCGCGCGACGAGCGGCTCGACCGCGACGTCGCCATCAAGGTGCTGTCCGCGCGCCTGTCGGGTGACCCGGCCATGCTCGACCGCTTCGAGCGCGAGGCCCGAGCGGTCGCGGCGCTGACGCATCCCAACATCCTCGGCATCTACGAGTTCAGCCGCGACGGCACCACCTGCTACGCGGCCACGGAGCTGCTCCACGGGGAGTCGCTCCGCCAGCGGCTCACGCGCGGCCCGCTGGGCGCGCGTCGCAGCGTGGAGATCGCGCGCGAGATCGCGAAGGGGCTGGCCGCCGCGCACGAGCAGGGCATCATCCACCGCGACCTCAAGCCCGAGAACGTGTTCCTGACGCGGGACGGCCAGGTCAAGATCCTCGACTTCGGCCTGGCCAAGGTCACGACGTTCGAGGAGGACCCGCAGAACGCGCCCACGGCCGGCACCCAGCCGGGCACGGTGATGGGAACGCTCGCGTACATGTCGCCCGAGCAGGCGCGCGGCAAGCCCGTCGACGCGCGGTCGGACATCTTCTCGTTCGGCGCGGTGCTCTACGAGATGCTGTCCGGCCGCCGCGCGTTCAAGGGGGATACCGCGGCCGACACCCTGATGGCGGTCCTGACGGGGGAGCCGCCCGAGCTCACCGCCACCGACGCCTCGGTCTCGCCGGCGCTGCTCCGCATCGTCCGCCACTGCCTGGAGAAGGACCCGCTGCTGCGCTTCCAGACGGCGCGGGACCTCGCGTTCCACCTGGAGTCGATCGGGGGCTCCAGCGCGACGACGCTCTCGCACTCGCCGGCGCACTTCGCGCGGCGACTGCGCCTGCCCGCCGCCGCGCTGGCCCTGCTGGCGGGAGGGGCCGCCCTGGGCTGGGTGGTGGCGGCGGCGCTGCGTCCCGCGACCCCGGCCGCGGAGCTGTCGTTCACGCGGCTCACCTTCCGCCGCGGGACGCTCAACGGCATGCGCTTCGCGCCGGACGGCCAGACGGTCGTGTACGGCGCCGAGTGGGACGGGGGACCGGCCGAGATCTTCTCCACGAGCGTCGAGGGGCCGGAGTCGCGGTCGCTCGGCCTGCGCGACGCGCACCTGCTCGCGGTGTCCTCCCGCGCGCAGATGGCGGTGCTCCTGCGGCCGCGGCGTCTCCACCACTACGTGACGCGCGGCACGCTGGCCGAGGTCGCGCTCGCCGGCGGCACGCCCCGCGAGCGGGCCGAAGGCGTCGAATGGGCCGACTGGTCTCCCGACGGCTCCGAGCTGGCGGTGGTGCGGACCGGGGGCGGCAAGAGCCGGCTCGAGTACCCGATCGGCACGCTGCTCCACGAGTCGGGCGGCTGGATCAGCCATCCGCGTGTCTCACCGGACGGTCAGCGGGTCGCGTTCATCGACCATCCGCTGTGGGGCAACGCCACCGGCGAGCTGGCCGTCGTCGACCGCGCGGGCCGGCGCAAGGCGCTCACGGGCGAGCTGCGCGGGCTGCTGGGGCTGGCCTGGTCGCCGGGCGGCGGCGAGGTCTGGTACACGCGGCGGCGTCTCGGCATCGGGGCCGTGTCCCTCGAGGGCGCGCAGCGCTCCGTCTCCGTCCAGATCGGCCTGCACACGCTGGCCGACGTGTCGCGCCAGGGGCGCGCGCTGCTCTCGCAGGACATGTGGCGGGCGGGCCAGATGGTGCTGCGGCGCGGCGAGTCCAGCGAGCGAGACTTCTCGCAGCTCGACTGGACGGTGACGCGCGCCATCGCGGACGACGGCTCGCTGCTGGCGTTCGACGAGACGGCGGACGGGGGCGGGCCGCTCTCGAGCTGCTACGTGCGCCGCACCGACGGCTCGCCCGCGGTGCGCCTGGGCGACGGCATCGCGATGGCGATCTCGCCCGACCGCGCCTGGGTGCTCTCGGGCAAGGCGTTCGCGCACCCTCCGGAGCTGCGGATGGTCCCGGTCGGCGCGGGGCAGGAGAGGCGGCTGGAGAGGGATGGGCTCAGCTACCAGCAGGCGGCGTTCCTTCCCGACGGCCGGCACGTCGTGGTGGTCGCCCGCGCGGCCGGGCAGGGCCCGCGGCTCTACGTGCAGGACGTCGCGGGCCAGGAGGCGCCGCGGCCGATCTCGGCGGACGACATCGAGGCGCCGCAGGCGCCCGCCGTCTCGCCCGACGGGAGCTTCGTGGCGGCCGTCGGGGCCGAGCAACGGGCGTGGGCCTACCCGCTCGCGGGCGGCAAGGGAGCCCCGATCGCAGGGATGTCCGTCGGCGAGGTGCCGATTCACATCGCGCCGGGGGGGAAGGCCCTGTTCGCCTACGACGCGACCGTGATGCCGGCCCGCATCTTCCGGATGGAGCTTGCGACCGGCGCGCGCACGGCCGTGAAAAGCCTGATGCCGTCCGATCCCGCCGGCGTCGTCCGCATCTCGCCGGTGGTGCTGACGCCGGACCTCAAGGCCTACGCCTACAGCTACCGGCGTACGCTGTCGGACCTGTACGTGGTGGAGGGGCTGCGTTGAGGCCTGCAGCGGAATGCCGTTTCCCGTAGAATCGGCCGTCCCCGGCGACCTGCTTGACGCCCGGCTCGCCTGAAGCGAGGGTAGAGGAGCGCATGTCCGTCGTCCCTGACGCCCCCGAGAAGAGCGTGCCCGAGGATGCGGGCGGGCCGACCTCGTCCGGATGGCGCGGCCTCGGCCGGTGGTTCCTCGGCGACGAGCTCGATCCCGCGAGCGCGCATCATCCGCACCACACGTACCCGTGGTGGCAGGTCATGTGCCTCACGGGCGTCGACTACTTCTCCACCCTGGGATACCAGCCCGGCATCGCCTTCCTGGCCGCCGGCGTGCTCTCGCCGATCGCGACGCTGGTGCTGGTGGCGGTGACGCTCCTGGTCGCGCTGCCCGTCTACCGCAAGGTCGCGGACTACAGCCCCCACGGCCAGGGCTCGATCGCGATGCTGGAGGAGCTGCTGCCGCGCTGGCGGGGCAAGGTGTTCGTCCTGATCCTGCTGGGGTTCGCGCTCACCGACTTCATCATCACGATCACCCTGTCGGCCGCGGACGCGACGGCGCACATCATCGAGAACCCGCTGGTGCCGCACGCGTTCGACCACCCGGTGGCGCTCACCCTCTTCCTGCTCACCATCCTGGGGGCCGTGTTCCTGCGCGGGTTCCGCGAGGCCATCGGGCTGGCGGTCGTGATCGTCGCCCTCTACCTGAGCCTCAACGTGATCCTGCTGGGCGTCGCCTTCTACCAGCTCTTCGCCCACCACGTGGACGCGTTCCCGCAGTGGAGGACCGCGCTCTTCGCGTCGTACGGGAGCCCCTGGGGGATGCTGGGCGTGGCCGTCATCCTGTTCCCCAAGCTGGCGCTGGGCCTTTCCGGATTCGAGACGGGCGTGGCCGTGATGCCGCTGCTTCGCGGCGACGCGGGAGACGACCCGAAGCGCCCACAGGGCCGGATCCGCAACGCGAAGAAGCTGCTCCTGGCGGCGGCCGTGATCATGAGCTTCTTCCTGGTGGGCAGCTCGATCGTGACCACGCTGCTCATCCCGGCCCACGAGTTCCAGAAGGGAGGCGAGGCCAACGGCCGCGCGCTCGCCTACCTGGCGCATCTCTTCCTGGGCGAGGGCTTCGGCACTCTCTACGACGTCAGCACCATCGTCATCCTCTGGTTCGCGGGCTCGTCCGCCATGGCGGGGCTGCTGAACCTGGTGCCGCGGTACCTGCCCCCCTACGGGATGGCGCCCGAGTGGGCCCGCGCGACGCGTCCGCTGGTGGTGGTGTTCACGCTCGTCGCCTTCCTGGTGACGGCGATCTTCCGGGCCGACGTGGACGCGCAGGGCGGCGCGTACGCGACCGGCGTGCTCTTCCTGATGACGTCCGCGTCGGTGGCGGTGACGATCGCGCAGTGGAACACGCGCGGCCGCATCGCCTACCTGCTGATGACCGTCGTGTTCGCGTTCACGCTGTACGAGAACGTCCGGCACCGGCCGGAGGGCATCCGGATCGCCTCCATCTTCGTGGTGTCCATCGTGGCGGCCTCGCTGGCCTCGCGGGTGATACGGTCGACCGAGCTGCGCATCTCCAAGGTCAGCCTCAGCGCACGGGCCGAGGCCTTCATCGACGCGATGGCTCCGCACGACGTCCGCATCATCGCCCATCGCCCCGACAAGCACACCGTCGAGGAGTACGACAAGAAGGAGGTGCAGGCGCGGGACGACCACAGCCTCGACCAGGGCGAGCCGGTGGTGTTCCTCGAGGTCGGCCCCGCCGACGCCTCGGAGTTCACCGGCGAGCTGCACGTGGACGGCGTGGAGGTGGGACGCCATCGCATCCTGCGCTGCACGAGCGCGGCGGTGCCCAACGCCATCGCGGCGCTGCTCATCAACCTGCGCGACCGTACCCGGCGCATCCCCCACGCCTACTTCGGGTGGACCGAGGGGAACCCGGTGACCTACGTGCTCAAGTACCTGGCGCTGGGCGAAGGCGACACGGCCCCCGTCACGCGAGAGGTCCTGCGCAAGACGATCCCCAACCCCCTGGACCGTCCGCGCATCCACGTCGGCTGATCAGAACACCAGCTTCGCCCCCAGCTGGATCTGCCGCGGGTCGTAGGTCGCGGTGATGGTTCCGAACGCGGCCGTGCTGCGGTTCCCGTTCGCCGCGCGGAAGTTCGTCTTGTTGAGCACGTTGAACGCCTCGACGCGGAACTCGAGGCGCGCATCGCGCCAGACGCTGAACCACTTCGACAGCGCCAGGTCGAGCTGGTAGATCGAGTCGCCCCGGACCGCGTTGCGCTCGGCGTTGCCGAACGGCTGGCTGGGGTCCGTGGGCACCTGGACGCACGCGGTGTTGAAGTACGCGGCCGGCGTCCGCTGGCCCGACGGCAGCACCGGGTCGCACGTGACGTTGGGGCGGTAGTTGTTGGCGCCGCGGAAGTCCTGCGTGATGCCCGAGACCTGGAAGGCGGCGGCGGGGTTGTACTGGAACGTGATCGCCTCGCCCGCCCACATGTTGTTGATCGCGGCCAGCTGCCAGCCCCCCAGCCAGCGGTTGCTCTTGAAGAACGGCAGGTCCCAGACCACGCTGGTCGTGCTGTTCCACGGCTGGTCGTACGCGGAGAGCGCCTCTTCGGCCGCCAGGTTGTAGTAGTCCTGCGGGGCGGGGAAGTTCCCGTTCGGGTTCTCCAGCGTGCCGGCGCCGTTGTCGGTCGCCTTGGAGAGCGTCAGCGCGCTGAGGAAGGTCACGCTGCCCCGCCGCCCCTCCAGCCGCACCTGGAAGCTCTTGTAGTTGGAGAAGCCGCCGTTGAAGGCGTAGGTGATGTCGCCGAAGGTCGGGATCGGCCGGCGCGCCTGCAGCGGGATGGTGCCGGCCGCGTTGTTGGGCGTCGCCTGGTTGTAGTTCGCGAACAGCAGCGCATCCTTCGAGTGGTTGCCGACGTAGGCCAGGTCGAGCACCACGTTGTCGATCAGCTCGCGCTGCACCGACCCGAACCAGCTCTGGACCGACGTGGTCTTGTTGTCGCGCGGCATGTAGGTGACGTTCGCCAGCAGCGGGTTGAAGCGGCTGGGGTCGGTCAGGTCGGCGGGATAGCCCTGCTCGGTCCGGCGGAAGGCGGGGTCGGCGGGGTTCGCCTGCGACACGACCGCGGTGATCACCTGCGGCCCGTTGATGGGGAGCACGTTGCCGCCGCCGGCGCGGTGGAAGTGGATGTACGCGATGCCGTAGCCGCCCCGTACGACCGTCTTGGGGTCGATCGCGTAGGCGAAGCCCAGCCGCGGCCCGAAGTTGTTCTTGTCCGGATCGACCAGGGACCGGTCGCCGTCGGTCGCGCGCACCATGGTGCGTGTCGCCGGGTCGAAGTTGGTGAGCTGGTTGTCCTTCTCCCACTGGGGCGAGCCGTACTCGTAGCGCAGGCCCAGGTTGAGCGTCAGCTTGTCGTTCACGCGGAAGTCGTCCTGCACGTACGCGAAGTACAGGTTCTGGCGCAGGTTCGCGATGAAGAAGTTCGTGAGCGCGTACCGGCTGCGCAGGCCGAACATGAAATCGGCCAGGTTGTACTGGTTGTCCGTGCTGGTGGAGCCCGTGGGGCGGCTGAAGCGGCCCGCGTACTCGTCGCGGCCGTACAGCGGGTTCACGTCCTGCACTTCGGTCTGCACGTGCTGGTACTCGAGGCCGACCTTCAGCGAGTGGCGGCCCATGCCGCGCGTGTAGTTCACCTTGGGGTTCCACACGGTGGGGAACTGCCACTGCGGGTTGGTGGCCTGCCGCCCGAGGTCGGCATAGCCGCCGATCAGCTGCGTGGGCAGGCCTCCGGCCACGCGCGGATCGGTGGGCAGGCCCGTGATCCCGTACGCCTCCTGCGCGCCAGGCGTGCCCAGCGCGGGCGGGTTCTTGCCCGCGTTCGTGTTCGACCAGGCGAAGCGGAACTCGAGGAGCTGGCGCTCGCGCGCCCAGGTGAGGCCCGTCGCGAACTGCTTGCTCGTCACGTACGTGAACCCGTTGCCGGCGCCGCCGGACGGCAGCGGGAGCGGAGACTGGTCGGAGATGTCGACGTCGCGGTACCCGAAGCGCGCGAAGGCGCGCAGCGACGGGTCGAACTGGTAGTCGACCTTCGCGCTGTACTTGTTGTTGTTGTTCACGAAGGCCTGGAGGATCTGGTAGTTGTTGGCGGCGGATGCGTTGGTGGGGTTGGGGAGGTCACGCATCACCTGCGACGCGAACGACGTCATCGGGACGGGCGTGCCGGCCGGGTAGGTGACGCCGGTCAGCGGGTTGCGTACGGGGACGGTGAAGACGCCGGAGCGCTGGGCGGGCGTCGGGACCGTGAAGAAAGCCACCTGCTCGCGGGTCTGGCGATAGCCCTCGTAGTCGACGAAGAAGAACGCCTTGTTCTTCACGATGGGCCCGCCCAGGACGAACCCGAACTGGTTGCGACGCAGCGGCGGCTTCTCGCCGCCCAGCGGCTTGAAGAAGCCGGTGGCGTTGAGGCTGGTGTCGCGGAAGAACTCCCAGGCGGCGCCGCGGAAGCGGTTGGTGCCGCTCTGATAGGCCACGTTGATGGTGGCCCCGCCCGCGCGCCCGAACTCGGCGCTCATGTTGTTGGTCACGACCTTGAACTGCTCCACCGCGTCCGGCGGCGGCTGCATGACCTGGTTCGAGAAGCCCTGGTTGCTGGTGCCGTACGCGTTGTTGTCGATGCCGTCGAGGAGGAAGTTGTTGAAGGTGCTCCGCAGGCCGTTCACGTTGAACGAGCCCTCGCGCACGGTGGAGGCGCTGCCCGTGTTGAGGGCGGACAGCCGCACGCCGGTCGTGAGCAGGGCGAGGGCCGAGTACTCGCGGCCGTTGAGCGGCAGGGCGACCGCCTGGTCGTGCGTGATGACCTGGCCGCGCTGGCTCGAGTCCTTCTCCAGGGTGCTGACCTCCGCGGTCACCACCACCTCCTCCGAGACCGAGCCGGGCGACAGCACCAGGTCCACGCGCTGGCGGGCGCCGACGGTGACCCTCACCTGGTCGGCGGCGGCGGTCGTGAACCCGGACAGCTCGCCGGTCACCCGGTAGGTGCCGATGCGGACGTTGAAGAACTCGTAGTTGCCCGCGGCGTCCGAGACCTGCTGCTGGCTCAGGCCCGTCTCGACGTTGAGGAGCGTGACGGTCGCGCCGGGCACCACGGCCCCCGACTTGTCGCGCACGCTGCCCAGCAGCGACGCGGTCTCGAACTGCGCAGCGGCGGGAACGGCCAGCGCGGAGAGCGCGGCCAGCAGGACGGCGATACGGCTCCTCATGGTCACCTCCGAGGCCTCCTTGTGACGGACGTCGGCGACGTCGCCGTGACGAAACGGTGGCACTGCCTGGTTTGCAACGTTCCAAGTCTAATCCCGATCGGAGGCATGCGCGCAAGCAATCGTTGGCCTGCGGTCAGGCCGGGACGTAGTGGCGGGCGATGCGGGCGAACTCCTCGACCTGGGCGCGCTGCCACGCCTCGTCGCGTCCCAGCTCCGCCGCCAGCAGCCGGGCCGCGGCCGGAGCCATGGCCAGGGCGGCCTTCGCGTTGAGGCAGAGGGCCCGCGTCCGCCGCGCCAGCACGTCGTCCACGGTCCGCGCCATCTCGTGCCGGGCCGCCCAGACCACCTGGGCCCCGCAGATCGGCAGCGCGGGATGGAGCGGGACCGCCAGCTCGGGGCGCTCCTGCGCGAGCGCGGCCAGGCGCTCGGCGTCGGCGCCGTACACCGCCAGGTCCCCGAAGCGGTCCGCCCGGGCGTCGTACCCGTGGATCTTCAGCTCGCGCGTCGTGCAGGGCCGCTCCTCGAGGTGCGCCAGGACGGCCGCATGGTCCACGCAGTCCTCCGCCATGCGCCGGTAGGTGGTCCACTTCCCGCCGTTGATCGTCAGGAGTCCCGAGCCCGCGATCTGGATCCGGTGGTCGCGCGAGAGCGTGGCGGTGCCGGTCTCCGCGCCCTCCCGCGCCAGCGGCCGGATGCCGGTGAACACGCTCAGGATGTCGCCGCGGCCGGGGGGGCGCTCCAGGTAGCCGCTCGCCGTCTCCAGGATGAAGTCCACCTCGTGGGGAAGGGGCACGGGCTCCAGCGACACGTCCTCGATCGGGGTGTCGGTGGTGCCCACCACCACGTGGCCGTGCCAGGGGATGGCGAACATCACGCGGCCGTCTCGCGTGTGCGGGACCATGATGGCCGTGTCGCCGGGCAGGAACTCCTTGGGCAGCACCAGGTGCACGCCCTGGCTGGGCGCGATCGTCGCCGAGGCGGCGGGGTCGTCGAGCCGGCGCACCTCGTCCGAGAAGGGACCCGTGGCGTTCACGACGCAGCGCGCGCCCACCTCGTGCACGGCGCCGGTCTCCTCGTCGCGGACCGAGAGGCCGTTCACGTAGCCGCCCTCGTCCTTGCGCAGGCGCTCGACGCGCGCGTAGTTGAGCAGGCACGCGCCCTGCTCGTCCGCGGTCTGGGCGAGGTTGACGAGCAGCCGGCTGTCGTCGAACTGCCCGTCGTGGTACTTGACGCCCCCGCGCAGGCCGTCCTGCTCCAGGGTGGGGATGCGCGCCAGCACCTCGTCGCGGGAGAGCAGCTCGGAGCGCCCGAAGCCGTAGCGGCCGGCGAGCACGTCGTAGACCTTGAGCCCGAGGCCGTAGAACGGCGCCTCCCACCACTGGTAGTTGGGCACCACGAACTGCAGGTCGCGCACGATGTGGGGGGCGTTGCGCAGGAGCAGCCCGCGCTCCTTCAGGGCGTCGAGCACCAGCGAGATGTTGCCCTGCTGCAGGTAGCGGACGCCGCCGTGCACGAGCTTGGTGGACCGGCTGGAGGTGCCCTTCCCGAAGTCGCTCTGCTCGAACAGCACGACCGAGTAGCCGCGCGCGGCCGCGTCGACCGCCACGCCGACCCCCGTCGCGCCACCCCCAACGACCGCGATGTCCCACGGCTCCCGACGGTGGGCCAGCCGCTTCGCCGAGTCCGCGCGCTTCATGGCGTCTTCCTCCCGGCGCTCTGCGCCCGGTGCCCGAGCGTGAACGCGCTGAAGAGGATCGTCAGCAGGCAGCAGGCCACCATCGTGGTGAAGACGCCTCCCCAGCCCCAGTGGTCCGCGATCCAGCCCACGCCGGTGCCGGCCACGGCGGAGCCGAAGACGTAGCCGAAGAAACCGGTGAAGCCGGCCGCGGTGCCGGCGGCCTTCTTGGGCACGAGGTCGAGCGCCTGGAGCCCGATGATCATGATGGGCCCGTAGACGAGGAATCCTATCGCGATGAGCGCGGCGTAGTCGATGGCGATGGGGCCCTTCATGTTGAGCCAGTAGACGACGACCGCGACCAGCGTGAGCCCCATGAACAGGATGGTCGCGGGCGCGCGCCGGCCCTTGAACCACCGGTCCGAGATCCAGCCGCAGGCGATCGTGCCCGGTATGGCGGCGTACTCGTAGAGCGACCAGGCCACGCTCGACTGCTTGAACGAGAAGCCCTTCGCCGTCTCCAGGTAGGTCGGGATCCAGTTCACGACGCCGTAGCGCACGAAGTAGCAGAACGCGTTGGCGATCGCGATCGCCCACAGGTACCGGTTGGGCAGCACGTAGGTGAAGAAGATCTCGCGGAAGCCGAGCGTCGTCTCGTGGGCCTCCGAGTAGCCCGGCGGGTAGTCGTTCTTGTACTGCTCGACCGGGGGCAGGCCGCGCGACTGGGGCGTGTCGTGCAGGAGGAAGAAGACGAAGACGGCCACGACGGCCGCGATGAGGGCGTTGAAGTAGAACTTGGCGCCCCAGTCGTGGAACAGCGTCACGCCCACGAGGGCGAACGTGGCCACCAGCGCTCCGCCCACGTTGTGCGCCACGTTCCAGACGGAGACGGTGAGGCCGCGCTCCTTCGTGCTGAACCAGTGGACCATGGTCTTGCCGCAGGGCGGCCAGCCCATCCCCTGCACCCAGCCGTTCAGCGTCTGCAGCACGACCAGCACGAAGAGCGACGTGTAGACGGCCTTGAACAGCCCGCACACGGCCATGACCACGCAGGACAGCAGGAGACCCAACGGCAGGAAGTACTTCGGGTTGCTGCGGTCCGAGATCGAGCCCATCAGGAACTTCGAGAGGCCGTACGCGATCGAGAGGCCGGTGAGCGCGGTGCCCAGCGCCGCCTTCGAATGCTCCGGGTGAGCCTTCAGGATGTCGGGGATGGCGAGGGCCAGGTTGTTGCGGACGAGGTAGTACGCTGCGTACCCTGCGAAGATCCCGACGAAGACCTGGTGGCGGTGGCGCTTGTACGCGGCGTCCACCTGCCCTGCCGGCAGCGGCGGGGCGAAGGGAGCCGGCTTCAGGAGGCCGATCATCGGGCGGAGCATAGCCGAAGGCCGCGCGTCGCCGGCCGAGTCGTTATCTCTCAGCGTTCTGCTGACGAAGCCAGGTCGTTGTGGAAGGATGTGGCAAAGTCGAGCGTTCTACATCCTCCGCGCAGGACAGGAGCCGATGCCGAAGAACAAGAAGGCCAGGACCGAGGGCTTCGAGCGTGGCCTCAAGGGCAAGCGTGACGCCGCCGGGTTGACGCAAGGCTGGACCGACGACAAGGCGTCAGGTATCGCTCGAAACGAGGGCTGGGTGGCCGGCAAGAGGAAGCGGGCGCAGCTCGAGGCCGAGGCCGCGAAGAAGGCCAAAGCCAAGTAGCGTACCGCGCGTCGGTCCTACACCCGCCAGCCGGTGCTCTGGTACTCCATGTAGGTCGCGGTCGTCTGCGCCACCTCCCGCCCGAAGTAGCGCTCGACCACGCGCAGCGCGAGGTCGATGCCGGAGGTGAGGCCGCCCGCGGTCGCGATCCGCCCGCTCTCGACGAAGCGCAGCCCGCGGCGCAGCGTCACGTCCGGGAAGCTCTTCTCGAACTCGTCGAAGAAGTCGTGGTGCGTGGTGGCGGCCAGGCCCTTCAGCAGCCCGGCGTTGGCCAGCACGAACGCGCCCGTGCAGACCGACATCGTGAGGTCCGCCGTGTCGCTGGCCTTCACGATCCACTCGCGCGACCGCGGCGTCGAGCGGTGCGCGGGCACCACGATGACGCGCGGCGGGGGCGCGTTGTCGATGGTGTAGTCCGGGATCACCTGCATGCCGCCCGTGACCCGCACGGGATCGGCCGTCTCCGCCACGGTGAAGAGCTGGAACGGCATCATCTCGTCCATGGTCGCGCCACGGCCGTGCACGTGGCAGTCCTGGAACACCTCCCACGGACCCGTGAAGTCGATCATCGTCGCCTGGTTCGAGATGCAGAAGGCGACCGGGATCTTGCCCTTCTCCGGCGGCACCAGCTTCGCCGCCGGCTGGTCGGCCGCGGACGTCCGGAAGGCGCAGGCCGCCGCGGCGGCGGCCGCGCCGCCGACCAGGATCTCTCGTCGTCGCATGGCTACTCCGTTCTGAGCGCGAGGATGGGATCGATCCCCGTCGCGCGCCGCGCGGGGAGGAAGGACGCGACCAGCGCGACCGCGACCAGCACGATCGCCGAGCCGGCGAAGCACCACGGGTCGGTGGGGGCCACGCCGAAGAGGAGCCCGGACACGAGCTGCGAGAGGCCGAGCGCGCCCACCAGCCCGATCAGCAGGCCGATCACCACGGACGCGAGCCCCTGGCCCATCAGCATGCGCAGCACGCTCCCCGGCTGGGCGCCGAGGGCCATGCGGATGCCGATCTCGCGCGTGCGCTGGCTCACCGTGTACGCGAGCACGCCCGCCAGGCCGGCCGCGCTGATGGCGAGCGCGACGAACGCGAAGAGGCCCAGCAGGAACGCGGTGAGGCGGGGGGACGCGAGCGCGTCGTGCCGGATGGTCTCGAGCGTCTGCACGTTCGTGACGGCGGCCTGCGGATCGAGCCCACGGATCTCGGCGGTGATCCGGTCGGCCAGCGCGACCGGATCGCCGCTGCTCCGCACGAACAGCGTGGACGCGTAGCCGGGGAACTGGCCGAACGAGTAGTAGATGATGTCCGGGGGCTCCGCCGCCAGCGCCGTCTGGCGGACGTCCCCCGCGATGCCCACGATGCGGGCCCAGGTCTGGCCGCGGTCCCCCGAGATCCGCTGGCCGACCGGATCCCCGGCCCAGTAGCGGCGGGCGAGCCCCTGGCTGACGATCGCGACCTGCTCCGCGCCGTCCCGGTCGTGCTCGTCGAAGGCGCGACCGCGCAGGATCGGCACGCCCAGCGTCTCGAAGTAGTGCGCGCTGGCGGCGTGGTAGTCGGCGCGGGGGAGCGCCTGATCGGCCTGGTGGATGCCTTCGATCATGAACGAGCCGTTGTTGGAGAACGCGCTGTTGAGGGGGAAGGTCAGGCCGGTCGCGGCGGTGACGACGCCCGGCACGCCGCGGACGCGCTCCCAGAGGGGCTCGAAGACCTGCAGGACGCGCTGGCGGTCGACGCGGCGCTCGGGGTTCACGTACTTCGACCAGTTGAGGTCGATCCGCATCGTCAGGACGCGGTCGGGCCGGAATCCCGGGTCCACCTTCTGCAGGTTCGCGAAGCTCTTGAGCATCAGCGCGGCGCCGATCAGCAGCATGAAGGACAGCGCCAGCTGCGAGACGGCCAGCACCGACCGCACGCGCTGCCGCGACCGGCCCGCGGTCGTGCGCCCGTCGCCGGCCAGCGCGCGGGCCAGCTTCTCGAACGCGGGCAGCCCCGGCAGCGAGCCCACCAGCAGGCCCGTCAGCACCGTGGCCAGCAGCGAGAACGCGAGCACCGCGCCGTCGACGCGCACCTCGTCGGCTCGGGGCGTGAAGCGCGCCGCGAACTGCACGAGCGCGCCGCGGGTCAGGAAGGCGATGGCCAGCCCCAGGACGCCGCCGAGCGCGGCGAGCAGCGTGCTCTCGGTCAGCAGCTGGCGCAGCAGGCGGACGCGCCCCGCGCCCAGCGCGGCCCGCACGCCCATCTCCCGTCCGCGATCGGACAGGCGGGCCAGCGTCAGGTTGGCCACGTTCGCGCAGGCGATGAGCAGGACGAGCGCGACCGTGCCCAGCAGGACCAGCAGCGTGGGACGGGCCGAGCGCACCATCTCCTCGCGCACGGAGACGAGAGTGGCGGTGGGCGCGAGGCCCTGCGGGTAGGCGTCGGGGTACTCGCTCTTGAGCCGCTCGACGACCGTGGCCACGTCGGCGCGCGCGCGCTCGAGCGGAACGCCCGCCTTCACTCGCGCGAAGGCCTGGTAGCCGCGCTGCCGCCTGTCCTCGAGGATCCGCGGCTGGGTGCGGAACGGGCAGGCCGACGCGGGCATGTAGACGTCGTTCTCGTCGGGATAACCGGGCAGCGGCGGCAGGACGCCGACGACCGTGTGCACGCGGTCGTTCATCTCGAAGCGTCGGCCGACCACGTTGGGGTCGCCGCCCAGCCGCTGCTGCCAGTAGGAGTGGCTCAGCACGAGCAGCGCCTCCGCGCCCATCGCGTCCTCGCCCTTGCGGAACGTGCGTCCGAGCATGGGCGCAACACCCAGCACGTCGAAGAACGCCGCGGACACCACGCCGGTCCGCACCCGCTGCGGCTCCGGGCCGCCCAGGAGCGTGAACGTCATCGAGTGGTACTCGACGACGTCCTCCAGGCTCGGCGTCAGCGCGGCGTAGTCCGCGACGTCCTTGACCGAGAAGCCGATGTCCTCGATCCCCGACTCCGGCGCGGGCTGGTGCAGCGCCACCACCTCCTGCCCGCGCGCGTAGGGGAGCGGGCGCAGCAGCACGCCGCGCACCACGCTGAAGACCGCGGTGTTGGCGCCGATGCCGAGCCCGAGCGTGAGCGCGACCACGCCGGTGAAGCCCGGGTTCCGGCGCAGGCTGCGCGCGCCGTACTTGAGGTCCTGGCCCAGCGTCTCCAGGAAGCGGATGCCCCAGGACTCGCGGACCTCGTCCTTCACGCTCTCGACGCCTCCGAACGCGATCGCGGCCCGGCGTCGCGCCTCCTCGGGCGGGCCGCCGTCGCGCAGGCGCTTCTCGGTCTCGAGCTCGAGGTGCAGGGCCAGCTCGTCCGCGAGCTCGCGCTCGACGCGGCCGCGCGAGATCAGGGCGCGCAGGAAGTGGCGGGCACGGGCCAGGGCGCGCATCGCGTCAGGCCATCCGCAGGACGCGCGCGACCGCGGTCGACAGCCGCTCCCAGCTCGCCGTCTCCTCGCCCAGTCGCTTCTCGCCCGCGCGGGTCAGCCGGTAGAACTTCGCGCGCCGGTTGTTGTCCGAGCTGCCCCACTCGGCCTCGATCCACCCCTCGTGCTCGAGACGGTGCAGCGCGGGGTAGAGCGAGCCCTGGTTGACCCGCAGCACGTCCTCGGAGATCTGCTGGATGCGCTGCGCGATCCCCCAGCCGTGCTGGGGGCCGGTGCGGAGGGTGCGCAGGACGAGCAGGTCCAGCGTGCCCTGCAGCAGGTCGACGTTGGGAGCGGTCGGCATCGGCCTCCTCTCGACAATCTACAGGGAAGATAGCCTTCTCCTGTAGATTGTCAAGGGGAGAGCCGCGCGGCGGGAACGGCCTCAGCCCACCTTGAAGGTCTTGACCATCGCCGGGGCGGCGCCGTCGTTCAGGAAGATCTCCACCTTGTAGTCGCCCTTGGGCCAGCCGGTCGGCTTGGTCACGTGGAACTCGTTGATGGCCGGTCCGCTGGACGGGAACTCGATGACGGTCTCGTCCACCTTGGCCGTCTTGTCGCCCTTCACGAACGTCCACAGCGCGCGCAGCTTCGCGGGGCCGCTGCCGTCGCTCTCGACCACCGCGTAGATCGTCTCCTTCGGTGTGAACACGTCGGAGGTCGTGGTCACGCGCTTGTCGGGACCGATCGCGCTGCCCAGCGTCACGGACTTCACGCCGACGGGCGCGGGCAGCGTCGTGGTGGGCGCCGCCAGGGTGGGAGCAGGCGTCGGGGGCGGGGCTTCGGCCTTCTTGCACGCGGCCGTGGTCAGGAGCAGCACGGGCAGCAGGCTCGCCGAGAGTCTCTTCATGGCTTCCTCCTCGTTCCTCGGGTCGGGGCCGTGGTCAGCTGGCCGACGGGATCTTCAGCTTCTGCCCGGGAAAGATCTTGTCGGGGTCCTTGATGGTGTCGCGGTTGGCCTCGAAGATCCGCTTCCAGTCGCTGGCCTTGCCGTAGACGTTCTTCGCGATCTTCGAGAGGCTGTCGCCGGGCTTGACCTCGTAGCTCTCGTACACCTCCGCGCCCGAGGCGGTGGTGGAGGCTCCGCTCTGCACGTCGGAGAAGTCGGGCATGTCGTCGTCTTTGTCTTCTGGCGCCACGTGCCCTCCTGTTTCTGGCCGCCGGGGTCGGACGACCCCGCTCGATCCACCATACACCTTTCGATTCTGCCGAGGTCCCTGGCCCCCAATTACTCCGAGCGAGTCCGGGGGCCGGCCGGGCGCACCAACGCACCGGTCGCGGTTACCATGCGGTCGGTGAAACTGCCCAGGGCCTCTGCGGCCGCCGCGGTCGTCCTCGCCGCGGCCGCGGCTTGCCGCCCGGCCACCGGCCCGCGGACCGACCGCGTCGTGCTCGCGGTGCGCGCCGACGTCACGGGCTTCTTCCCCAACCCGCCGCTCGCGAACGAGGCGTACACCTGGCTGGTCAACGCGAACGTCTTCGAGGGGCTGACCAGCCGCGACCCGGAGCACCGGATCGAGCCCGCGCTCGCGCTGCGCTGGGAGAACCCCGACGAGCGGACCTACGTGTTCGAGCTGCGCGAAGGGCTGCGGTTCTCGGACGGACGCCCGGTCCGGGCCCGCGACGTGGCCGCCTCGCTGCTGGCTCCCGCCCGGCACGGCTGGCCCAACCGCGACTACCTGCACTCGATCGAGTCCGCGGAGCCGCAGGGCGACCGCACGCTGCGGATCAGGACCCGCGCGCCCGACCTGGTCCTCCTGACCAAGCTGCCCTGGGGATACGTGCTGCCCGAGGACGCTCTCTCGGCGCGGCCGGTGCCGATGGTCGGCACCGGGCCCTACCGCGTCGAGTCCTGGACGCGCGGCCGCGGGTTCCTGCTCACGCGCAACCCCCACTACCGCGGGCCGGCCGCGCCGTTCGCCGAGGTGCTGTTCCTGGTCGAGCCGGACGGCCGCAAGCGGGTCAGCCTGGTGACGAGCGGGCATGCGGACCTGGCCGACCACGTGCCGTTCGAGGTGCTGGACGACCTGCGGACGCGGCCGGGAGTGCTCGCGGTCGAGCGGCCGGGCCTGACGGTGATGTTCCTCGCCCTGCGCGTGGATCGCCCGCCGTTCGACGACGCGCGCGTGCGCGAAGCGGTGGAGCTGGCCCTCGACCGGGAGGCGCTGGTCGCCTCGGCCCTGGGAGGCCACGGCCAGGTGGCGACGCAGCTCGTGCCCGCGGCCGTGGCCGGATTCGATCCCACGCTGCGCGCGCGCGGGCGCGACCTCGCCGGCGCCCGGCGGCTGCTGGCCGAAGCGGGGCACGCGGACGGCCTCGAGGTCCCGCTCGACGGCACGCACAACCGCTACCCCCGCGACCGCGAGCTGCTGGCCGCGGTGGCCGCGCAGCTGGCGGAGGCGGGCATCCGCGTGAGGCAGAACGCGATCGACAAGCGCGACTTCTTCCCGCTGGTCGACGCCGGACGGTCGTCCTTCCACCTCCTGGGCTTCGCCTGCGAGGCGGGCGACGCCGGCGATGCGCTGGACCAGCTCGCGTACTCGCCGGGCGAGCGGCTGGGCGCCATCAACTCCGCTGGGCTGCGCGACGCCGAGGTGGACCGCCTGATCGACTCCGCCAACAACAGCGCCACTCCGTTCCACCGGCTGCAGAACCTGCGCCGGGCGCTGGGGCGCCTGGCCACGCTGCGGTCCTACGTGCCGCTCGTGGTTCCGAACGAGGCGGTGCTGGTCGGCAGCCGCGTGGCCTGGGAGCCCCCGCTCGACCTGGGCCTGCGGCCCGCCGACATGCGCCCCGCGTCCGCGCGATAGGCGCACGCGCCCACGCGTCGCGGTTTACACTCTCCCGCGGGAGGCGCCCCCTGGCCGACCAATCCCCTGAAGCCGTTCCGGGCGCGCCCGGCGAGGGCGCGCGCGAGTGGCTGGCCGCCTTCGACGAGACGCTGCGCGGGCTCGGCGTGCGCCGGCCGCTGGGCGACGTGCTGCTCGACGTCGTCCGCCAGGCCGCGCGGGTGCTGGGAGCGCCGCACGGCGTCGCCGCGATCGAGCCGCCCGGGACGCCCCCGACGCGCGCGGGGATCGGCGCCTGGCGGGACGCCGCGCCGCCCGCTCTCGAGGAGGCGGTGCGCGCCGGTGACGACGTGGTGGTGACGGCCGGCACGCTCGCGGTCCCGGTCCGCGTGGGCACGGAGGTGGTGGGCGTCGTCGCGCTGGCGCACGACGTCGACAGCGGACGCGCGTTCCCGAGCGGCGCCCACGAGGTGCTGCTGAGATTCGCGCAGGTCGCGGCCATCGCGTACGGAAGCGAGAGGCTCTTCGCCACCGAGCGCGCCGCGCGCGATCAGGCCCAGGCGCTGCGAGCCGCCACCGAGGCCCTCTCGGCGACGCTGGAGCTGCCGGAGGTGCTGGCCGCGATCCTGAGCGAGCTGCGCAACGTGGTGCCCTACGACACGGCGTCGGTGCAGGAGCTGCAGGGCGA
>JAICEW010000081.1 GCA_025923995.1 Vicinamibacteria bacterium
CGAGGTGATGGCCCCCGGCGGCGCCGCCTACGAAGGCGTGCTGGCCGAGTTCGGGACTGGCGTCCGCGCAGCCGACGGGTCGATCGACCGGTCGGCTCTCGGCGCACGTGTCTTCGCCGAGCCCGCGGCGCGCGCGCGCCTCAACGCGCTCGTGCACCCGCGCATCCGCGAGGAGGAGGAGCGGCGCGCCGCGGCCCTGGAGGCGAAGGGCGCGACGATGCTGGTCACGGACGCCGCGTTGCTGATCGAGGCCGGCTTGCACCTCCGCTTCGACCGCCTGATCGTGGTGCACTGTCCGCCCGAGGAGCAGCTGCGCCGCCTGCGGGTCCGCGACGGGCTCGACGAGCCGGCCGCGCGCGCGCGGCTGCGTGCCCAGATGCCGATCGGCGACAAGCGGGCCTTCGCGCACTTCGAGGTGGACACGTCGGGCCCGTTCGCGCAGACCGACGCCGGCGTGGATGCGGTCACGTCCGCGTTGAAGGCGATCGCGGTCCCGCCGCCCGGGCCGCCTCGCGTCTCACGCGCGCGTGCCGGCGCCGCGCTGGCCCTGGGGCCGCAGGTGGGGCCGCGCGGCCTCACGCCGGCCCGCCTGCTGGCCGAGGTGGCCGAAGCCCGCGGCATGGAGATGGAGCGCATCGCGCGGCTGCTCGAGCCTCCGGTGCCGGCGGGCGATCCCTGGTATCGCGCCGCCATGAAGGGCGGCTCGCACGCGCCGGACGCGCTCGCGGTCCCGGTCGCGCTGTGGTCACACGCGCGGACGGGCGGCGACCCCGACTACACGGTGGCCGCGGCCGCGTCGCTCGCGCGCCTGACGCACGCCGAGGCGCCGCCGATCGCGAGCGCCTGCGTCGCGGCGCTCGTGCTGCAGGACGCGCTCGACCCCGCGTGCCCGCGCCTCGACGCCGACCGGTGGGCCGCGCTGGCGCGGCGCTGGGCCGGGGCGCCGGCGCCCGAAAGGGCCGGCCGCGCGGCGGTCGAGCTGGGGACACGCGTGCGCGAGGCGCCGGCTCCCGCCGCGGAGCCTCCCGCGCTGGCGGCGCTCGGATTCGACTGAGCGAGCTCTAGCGGGCCGCGGCCGCCGGCGCCAGCCGCTCCTCGACGAACGTGTCCCACTCGTGGCACTGCGGGCAGCGCCACAACATCGCGTCCGCGCGGTAGCGGCAGGACCGGCACAGGTGCGGGTCGCGATAGAACACGGCCGCCTCGGCGGACGCGAGGTAGCGGTCCACGGCCGGCCCCGAAGCCCCCAGCGCGCGCAGCGCGCGCCACGTCTCCAGATGCACCTCGAGTGCCTGCGGGTTGGCCTCCATCGCCCTGAGCAGCAGGCCCACCGCCTCCTCGTGGCGCTCCTCGCGGATCAGGATGCGCGCCAGCGCGAGCCGCGCGCGCCAGTCGCGCGGGTCGCGCCGGATGAGCCCCTCGCACAGGTCGACGAAGCGCGAGGGCTCCGCGGCGGCGTCGAGGCAGCGCAGGAGCCGGTCGAACGCGAGGTAGGCGCGGTCGGGGTCGGTGCGCACCGCGTCCTCCAGCACCGCGGCCGCCTGCGCGGGGTTGCGGGGCAGCAGCAGGTCGGCCAGGCCGAGGTGGGCGGGGAAGACCCGGCGGTCGAGGGACAGCGCGGTGCGGAACGCGCGCTCGGCCTCGTCGGCGCGGCCGGCGAGGAGGGCCTCGCGGCCCATCTCGGCCTGCAGGTGGCCGAGCACGAGGCTGTCGTCGGCCTTGCGCAGGCGCGCCAGGCGCGTGCGCGTCTCGTAGGCCTCCGGCCACTGGCGCTGCTCCTCCTGCAGCTTCCCGATCTCGGACAGGGCGTGCAGGTTGCCCGGGTCGGCCTCCAGCACCTCCTGGAAGGTGCGCAGCGCCCGGTCCAGGAAGCCCGACTTGCGGTAGTCGGTGCCCAGCGCGGCCAGCGCGTGCGCGCGCTCGGCGCGCGTCAGGTCGCGCCGGAGCAGCACCTGCTGGCGCAGCGCCAGCGCGCGCTCCACCTGCCCGCTCTGCCGGAGCAGGTCGCCCAGCACCTGCAGCACCTCGACCGCCTCCGGCGACTCCCGGGCGACCTTCGACAGCTCGCTGATGGCCAGCTCCACCTGGCCCGCGGCCAGGTGGTGCAGCCCCTGCAGGTAGTGCCCGGAGCTGCGGAAGCCGGGGCGGTCGCGCAGCTCGCCGCGCCGGCGCGCTGCGGACCAGGCGCGGCCGGCCGCGATCCCGGCGATGGCGGCCAGCAGGACGGCCAGGATCGCGGTGTCGGTCACGCCCCCGCGACCACCCGGTCCCAGTCCCCCCGCGCGCGCAGGATCGCCTCCAGGAACTCGCGCAGGCAGCCGCGGCCGCCCGCGGCGTCGGTCACCATGAAGGCCTGGCCGCGCACCTCGAGCGGCGCGTCGGCGGGAGCGGCCGAGAGCCCCACCAGCTCCATCACGGGCAGGTCGTTGACGTCGTCGCCGATGTAGGCCACCTCGTGCGCCTGCAGCGACAGCTCCTCGAGGAGGGCGCGCAGCTCCGCCGCCTTGTCCCGCATGCCCTGGCGCACGACCTTCATGCCCAGCTCCTGCGCCCGCTGGGCCGTCACCTCCGAGCGCCGCGCGGAGAGCACACCGGTCATGAGCCCCGCCCGGTGCGCCATCACGACGCCCAGGCCGTCCCGGATGTGGAAGGACTTGCCCTCCTGACCGCCGGGGAGCAGGACTATGGTCCCGTCCGTCATCACGCCGTCCACGTCGCTCAGCACGAGCCGCAGGCGACGGCAGCGTTCCGCGAGTGCTTCGTCCTTCAAGGAGCGGCTCTCTCCAGGGCGCGTGGGCAGGAGGTGGACATCGAGAGATCGTATCAGCCGCGGCCCGGTGCCCGGTAGACCTCGAGCGAGGGAAGGAGCACCACCGGCGTGTATCCCGAGCCGCCGATCCACTCCCCGCGTCCCCGCGGCAGCAGGACGAACGCGGGCGCCAGCCGCTCCAGGAGCTGCCGCCGCCAGGCGGTCGGCGTGTCGGCGGAATAGAACCGCCGTGCCTCCTCGATCCGGCGCTCCAGGTCGGGCGTGGCGACGCGATGACCGAGGAGCGCCCCGCAGGCCGTGCGGCCCGCGATGATGAGGCTGGGATCGACCGGCCCCAGCACCATGTCTCCAGCGCGGCATTCACGGGCGAGCCGCAGCGTCGCCCTCTCGTAGTCCTGCGGCGGGAACCAGACCGGCGGCGGGTTGAAGATCTGCCAGAGCAGCAGGATCGAGGTGGGGCACAGCCCCAGCATGGCCCACGGCAGGCCGCGCGCGGGCAGGGCCAGGCCCGCCCACAACAGGAGAAGGGCGCCCAGCGCGTTCGCCAGCTGGGCGGTGAACGGCAGGCGCACGACCAGCAGGGCCGTGGCGACCGCCGCCGTGCCCCAGGCCGCCAGGCGTCCGGCGGGCAGGACCCGCCCCGGCCCGCGCCCGATCACCGCCAGCAGGGCGGCGGGACCCAGTGCCGCCGCGAACTCCGCGAGGGGCGGCATCGGGACTTCGTTCTGCGCGCCGGTGTAGACGTTGAACGCCGGGTGCCCGTACCACACGAGCACGTTGTAGAGCGCGACGGGCAGGAGCCAGATGAGCTCCAGCGCCGGCGCCAGCGCCTGTGCGATCCGGCCCGCGGTGAGGTCGCGCGCCGAGAAGCCGGCGACGACGGCCACGAAGACGAGGAGATCCCACGGCCGCGTGATGCCGAGAAGGGCGGCGCAGACGATCCACGGCCAGCGCGCGCCGCCCGCGCGCCACGCGAGGTACCGCTCCAGCCCGGCCAGCAGGAGCGCCGTCCCCACCAGCCCATGCCCGCCGGCGCCGATGACCAGGGTCCAGGGAAAGATGCACATCCCGACGTCGGGGACCTGCGAGGGGGGCGCACCCATCCAGGTCCGCAGCCATCCCAGGCCACCGCCCGTGGCGAACAGGGCCAGGGCCCATGTGAGCGGCGCGCCGGACAGGCCTCCCTGCCGGAGGAAGCGCTCGGCGGCGAGCAGCAGCCCCAGCAGCGCGGCCGCACCCAGCACCAGGCTGCCCAGGCGGGGGTCGTGGCCCAGCGGACGTGCCAGCACTCCGCTCGCCCACCACGTCAGGTTCAAGAGGAACGGCTCGTGGGGTCGCGGATCGTACTTGTTCACGAACAGCGTCGCGCCACGCGAGGCCTGCTCCACGAAGGACAGGTACTGCTGGTAGTCGTCCTGGAAGAAGAAGGCGCCCGAGAAGGCGCGGGCGGGCGGAGGCCGCGAGATCGCCAGCAGGTAGGGCAGGGTGGCCAGCGGCGCCAGGACCACCCAGAGGAGGACGGCCGGGCGCACGCGCCCTCCGTCCAGGGTCACCTGGCCTCGCCCTCCCAGAGGTCGTGCAGATGGAGGACGCCCTCGAGCCGGCCCGCGGCGTCGACCACGGGCAATGAGGTGATCTTCCGCTCCTCCATGATCGCGAGCGCGGCCGAGGCCAGCTGCCCGCGCCCGATGGTCAGGGGACGCTCGGTCATGCACTCGCCGGCGCGCCGGTCGAGCAGCGTGTACCCGTGGCGCTCCATCTGGCGGCGCAGGTCGCCGTCCGAGATCATGCCCACCAGCCGCCCCCCGTCGTCCACGACCGTGGTCATCCCCAGCCGGTACCGCGTCATCTCGAACAGCACGTCCTTCATGGGCGTCTGCGGCGAGACCTGCGGCAGGTGGGGCGCCGCGTGCATGCGCTCCTCCACGCGCAGCAGGCGCCGGCCCAGGCGGCCGCCGGGGTGCAGGACAGCGAAGTCGTCCACGGTGAAGCCGCGGCGCTCGAGCAGCGTCATGGCCAGCGCGTCGCCCATGGCCAGGGCGGCGGTGGAGGACGCCGTCGGAGCCAGGCCGAGCGGGCACGCCTCCTGCGTGATCGACACGTCGAGGTGCACGTCCGCCGCCTGTGCGAGCGGCGAGCGGGGGTTGCCGGTGAGCGCGATGAAGGGCGCGCCCAGCCGCCGGATGGAGGGCACGAGCGCGAGGATCTCCTCCGTGTCGCCGCTCGACGACAAGGCGACGACCGCGTCGCCCTTGACCACGCGGCCCAGGTCGCCGTGGATGGCCTCGGCGGGATGCAGGTAGATGGAGGGGCTGCCGGTGGAGGCCAGCGTGGCGGAGAACTTCTGCCCGATGATGCCGCTCTTGCCCATGCCGGTGACGACGACGCGTCCGGTGCAGGCGAGCAGCGTGTCGACCGCGCGATCGAACGCCTCGCCGACGCGCGGCAGCAGGTCGAGGATCGCGCGCGCCTCGATCTCGAGGACGCGACGCGCCGTGTCCCGTGTCATCTCCGGGACACGATAGCCGATGTGCGCGCGCGCCACCAAGGCGGCGCCTTCAGGGGCACGAGGGGGGCCGCGGCCGCGCGTAGAGGCCGAGCGCGGCGGAGCGTCCCGAGACGAGCGCCGTCCGGCGGAAGGCGGAGTGCGGGCCAGCCCAGGCCGCCGCCGCCTCGCCGGCATCGCCCGGCAGCACCAGGTGCGTGACGCAGCGCCGGTCGAGCCACTCGGCCCGCTGCGCCACCTCCGCGGGACCGTAGAACCAGCGGGTCTCGCGCTGGCGGTCCGCGAACCCGGTCGCCGCCGGGTGCGACACGTAGGCCCGGCAGGACGTGAACGCGATCACGTCGAGGCCGATGTCCGCGGGCGACAGGACGAGCCCTCCGTCACGGCACGCCTCGCGCAGTGCGACGGCGGCCCCGCGCCGCTCGGCGGGAGGGAACCAGCTCGGCTCCGGGCGCCAGACGATGCGGTAGGCCACGGCCGCGGAGGTGGCGAGCGCGACCGCCGCCAGCGCCGTCAGCGCGGGCCGGAAGCGCGCGAGCGCGCGGGCCGACAGCAGGAGCAGCGGCACGCCCAGCCCCACGCCGAACTGCAGGCTGAACGACACCGGGCGCACCAGGAGCATCACGAGCCCGAGCGCGGTCCAGGCGGCCAGGTGGATCGCGGCCGCGCGCCGGGCGGCCGTACGCAGCCGCAGCCCCGCCAGCAGCCCCAGGGCCGCCGGGCCCAGCGCCCACAGGAGGTCCAGCGGAGGGAGGGGGATCGCGGCGTACGCGTCGCTCGAGAAGGCTCCGTAGCCCTGTCGGAAGACCCAGGCCAGGTAGGCGAGCACGGGCAGCAGTCCGGCCAGCGGCAGCAGCCGTTTCACCCAGGCCGAAGGGCGGTTCGCCAGCAGGACGGCGAGGCCGCGCGCCCCCAGGAGCAGCGCGACGTCGTAGGGACGCACGAGCGCCAGGGCCGTGCCCAGCGCGAGGGCCAGGGCGTGCTCGGCGGGGCGGCGTGCCCGGAAGACCCACCACAGGGCCCAGAGCAGGAGCGCGAGGGAGGCGGTCCAGTGCGGCTGCGCGAGGATGGACAGGAACGGATGGAAGCCGATCGCGAGATCGGGACAACGCTGCACGGGCCGGTCGGTGAGCTCGAACAGCAGGCCCCCGAGACCGCCCGCCACGCAGACCAGCACGGCGGCCGCGGGCCGGTGGGTCGTGGGCACGCCCAGGCCGCGCAGCCAGGTGAACACCGCGAACACGAGCGCGAAGGTGGCGAGGGCCGCCACGAGGCGATAGGCGAGGAACGGACGGCGCCCGAGCAGCGAGGAGAGGCGGCCCACGAGCCACCACTCCAGGTTCACGAGCGCCGGCCGCTGCGGCCGCGTCGCGAGCTTGTCCTCGAAGACGAAGCGGCCCGTCTCGGCCTGCTGGGCGTACGAGACGTAGTTGGAGAAGTCGTCGATCCAGTGGAAGGTGCCCGCGAACGTGCGGCCGGGCGGCGGCTCGAGCGCCGCGTGCAGGTAGGGCGCCGCCGCCACGACGCACAGCGCGAGCGCAATCCAGGCAGCGGCGCGGGCGTCCCGGGGCGGGGGCGCGCCCGCCTCGGCGCTCACCGGCGCGAGGAAGCGGGTTCCGCGCCCGTCGCCTCGTGCACCCGCTGCAGCCGCTTGAGCAGCTTCGGCAGCTTCGAGAGCGTGTACGCGTTGGGTCCGTCCGAGAGCGCGCGCGCCGGGTTCTCGTGCACCTCCATGAAGACGCCGTCCACGCCGGCCGCGACGCCCGCGGGTCCCAGCGTGTCGATGAAGTGCGCCTCGCCGCCCGAGCGGTCCCCCAGGCCCCCGGGCCGCTGCACGCTGTGGGTGATGTCGAACACCACCGGGTAGCCGAACGAGCGCAGCGTGGGGAAGGAGCGCATGTCCACGACCAGGTTGTTGTACCCGAAGCTGGCGCCGCGCTCCGTCACCATCAAGCCGCGGTTGCCGGTCGCGGCGGCCTTCTCCATGACGCCCTTCATGTCCCACGGCGCCATGAACTGGCCCTTCTTGATGTTGACGACGCGGCCGCTGCGCGCGGCCTCCTGCACGAGGTCGGTCTGGCGGCAGAGGAACGCCGGGATCTGCAGCACGTCGGCCACCTCGGCCACCGGCCCCACCTGGGACACGTCGTGCACGTCGGTGAGGATGGGGACGCCGTGGCGTGCCTTCACGCTGGCCAGGATCTCGAGCCCTCGCTCCATGCCCAGGCCGCGGTACGACGAGCCGCTGGAGCGGTTGGCCTTGTCGAAGCTGGCCTTGAAGACGAGCGGGATGCCCAGCTCGCCGGTGATGTCGCGCAGGCGCGCGGCCACCTGGCCCGGGTGCTTCGCGCTCTCGATGACGCAGGGGCCGGCGATCAGGAAGAGGGGGCCGCCCCCGCCGAGGCGGAGGCGTCCCAGGCGGACGCCGCCCTTCAAGAGGACGCCACCGGCACTTCGCCCGTGCTCGCGCGCGCGGTCACGCCCTGCCGGTTGGCCAGGCTGGCCCGCACGAAGTCCGCGAACAGCGGGTGAGGCGACAGCGGCTTGCTCTTGAACTCCGGGTGGAACTGCACGGCCACGTACCACGGGTGGCCCGGCACCTCCGCGATCTCCGCGAACTTCCCGTCGGGCGTCTTGCCGGTGATGACCATGCCGCCCTGGTTGAGGCAGCCCTCGTACTCGCGGTTGAACTCGAAGCGGTGGCGATGCCGCTCGTGGATCGTCTGCGATCCGTAGATCTGCGCGGCGCGCGATCCCGGCGCCAGCTGGCACTCGTACGAGCCCAGGCGCATGGTGCCGCCCATGTCCTCGACGCCCAGCAGGTCCTGCAGCTTGTAGACGATCTTGTGCTCGGCCTGTTCGTCCACCTCGGTCGAGTTGGCACCGGCCAGGCCGCACACGTGGCGCGCCCAGGACGTCACCGCCCACTGGAACCCGTAGCAGATCCCGAAGTAGGGCTTGCCGCTGCGCCGCGCGAAATCGGCCGCGGCCACCATGCCGCCGGTGCCCCGGGTGCCGAAGCCGCCCGGCACCAGGATGCCGTCGACGCCGGCCAGCAGTCGATCGGCGTTGCCGGCTTCCAGCTCTTCCGACTCGACCCAGCGGCGCACCACGCGCACGTCGTTCGCGAAGCCGCCGTGCGAGAGCGCCTCGTTGAGGCTCTTGTACGAGTCCTCGAACGAGACGTACTTGCCGACGATGCCGATCGTGACCTCGCCCTTGGGGTTCTTGATGCGGTGGACGAGCCGCTCCCAGGCCGCCATCTCGCGGCCCCGGCTGTCGAGCCCCAGCTCCTTCAGCACGATCCCGTCCAGCCCCTCGCCCGAGAGCACCAGCGGCACGTCGTAGATCGAGTCCACGTCCTTGGCGGTGATGACCGCCTCCTCCGGCACGTCGCAGAACAGCGCCAGCTTGGCCTTGATCTCGGGTGCCAGGTAGCGGTCGGTGCGGCAGAGCAGGATGTTGGGGTGGATGCCGATGGCGCGCAGCTCGCGCACGCTGTGCTGCATGGGCTTGGTCTTCAGCTCGTGCGCGGTCGCGATGTAGGGCACGAGTGCCAGGTGCACGAAGATGGCGTTGTCGCGCCCCACGTCCTGGCGGAACTGGCGCACGGCCTCCAGGAACGGCAGGCTCTCGATGTCGCCGACCGTGCCGCCGATCTCGACGATCACCACGTCGGCTTCCTGGCCACCCGAGGCGGCCACCGCCCGGATGCTGGCCTTGATCTCGTCCGTGATGTGCGGGATGACCTGCACGGTGCGCCCCAGGTAGTCGCCCCGGCGCTCCTTGGCGATCACGGATCCGTAGATCTTGCCGGTGGTGATGTTGGAGGCCTTCGACGTGACGCAGCTGGTGAAGCGCTCGTAATGCCCCAGGTCCAGGTCCGTCTCCGCGCCGTCGTCGGTCACGTAGACCTCGCCGTGCTGGTAGGGGCTCATGGTGCCGGGGTCCACGTTCAGGTAGGGGTCGCACTTCATCATCGCGACCTTGTAACCGTGTCCTTCCAGCAGGCATCCGATGGACGCCGAGGCGAGGCCCTTGCCCAGCGAGGACACGACGCCGCCCGTCACGAAGATGTATTTGGTCGCCAATCCCGTTCCTTTCTCATCTCACGGCATCCGCCTGGACCTTGAGCAGGTCGCGCACGGCCTCCAGGTCCTCCGGAGTGTCGACCGCGCGTCCCGATTCTCCCTCGCAGGGCACGACCTGGATGGCCAGGCCATGGTGAAGCGCACGCAGCTGCTCCAGCCCTTCCGCCGTTTCCAGCGGCGCCTTGGGCAGCGCCGCGAGACGCAGCAGCGCCTCGCGCCGGTACGCGTAGAGGCCGACATGCTTGCGGGCCAGGCCGGCAGAGACGGCGCGCAGCGCGGCGTCGCGCAGGTCCGGGGGACCGCCGTCCCGCACGACCGGGATCGGGCTGCGCGAGAAGTAGAGCGCGCGCCCGCGCGCGTCCACGACGACCTTGGCCACGCTCGCCGACAGCATCTCCTCCGCCTGGCGCAGGGGCAGCGAGATGGTCGACATCGGAAGGGAGGCGTCCTCCAGCAGCGGCTCGACCACCGCGTCCACCAGCGCGGGGTCCAGCATCGGCTCGTCGCCCTGCACGTTGACGATGATCTCCGCGTCGAGGCGCCGCGCCGCTTCCGCCAGGCGGTCGGTGCCGGTCGCGTGCGCGGCCGACGTCAGGACCGCCTCGCCGCCGAAGCGCGCCACCGCGTCCGCGATGCGCTCGTCCTCGGTCGCGACCAGGATGCGGTCGACGCACCGGGCGCGCCGCACGCAGTCGTGCACCCACTGGATCATGGGCCGGCCGTGGATGTCCGAGAGAGGCTTCCCCGGCAACCGTGTGGAACCGAACCGCGCCGGGATGATAGCGACGATGGCCAAATCGATCGGGGCCCTCGTGTACGCGCCATCGTAGCGGCCGCCCGTGGACGAGTCAACAGGGTGGGCCGTGACGTCGCCGCGCCCTTCGTCGGTTGACCGCGTGGGGACGCGGCGGCTACGCTCGCCCTCGACCAGGAGCGGATGAGCCACACATCACGCAGCCAGCCGGAGCGCGTCCGCTTGCTGTGCCTCGCGCTGCTGGCGCTCGTCGTGGCGGGCTACCAGTCGGCCGGCCGCGCCTTCTACCAGGGCTTCCGCGTGCCGCAGGGCAGCGCCATGAACCACCTGCCGCCCGCGGAGCTCGCGCACTACGCGCTCTATGCGCTGTTCGGCGGCGTTTCGGCGCTGCTGCTGTGGGGTGTGCTGTACCGGCTGCCGTCCGCGGCCTCGTTCGCGCGCGCGGCCCGGCTGGCGGAGCGGCCGCTCGTCCTGGCCGGCCTGTGCGCCGCGGCGGTGCTCGTGGTCACCCTGGGTCTCTCGAGCCTCGTGCTGGCCCACGCGGTGACCACGGACGACGAGCACGTGTACCGTTTCATCGCGCGCACGCTGCGCGCTGGCGATGTCGTCGCGCCGTCCCCCGGCACGGACCTCGAGTTCTTCCGCGAGCAGTTCGTGGCCATGGACGAGCGGGTCCGCTTCGGCAAGTACCCGATCGGCCATCCGCTGCTGCTCGCGCTCGGGCAGGCGGTGGGCCTGGAGGCGCTGCTGGTGCCGCTGCTGACGGCCCTCACCGTCTTCCCTTTGCACCGCGTCGCGTCGCGCCTCTTCGACCAGGCGACCGCGGGCCTCGCCTGCGTCCTGTTCGCGCTCTCGCCGCAGGTGTGGTTCACCGGGGCGACGTACCTCTCGCAGCCCGCGTGCGCGCTGCTGCTGCTTTGCGGGATCGCGCTCCTGCTGGCGCGCGATCCGGGCGCCTCGCCGTCCGCGCCGGCGCTGATCGCGGCGGGCGCGTGCTTCGGGTTCGCGATCCTCGTCCGTCCGTTGCCGGCCGCCCTGTTCGCGCTCGCGGCGGCAGCGGACCTGCTGTTCGCGCCCTCGGCCTCGCCTCGTGCCCGCGCGACGCGGCTGGCGGGCTTCGCCGTCCCGGTGGCGCTGGGCGTGGCGGCGATCGGCCTGGTCAACCAGCTGCAGACGGGATCCGCCTTGCAGAGCGGCTACCAGGCCGCGCACGCCCCGGGACAGGGCATCGGCGCCGTGATGGGCGGCGGCTTCGCCATGGCCACGATGTCCGTGGCTTCCGCGGTCGTGCGCGAGAACTTCTGGCTGCTCGGATGGCCGCTCTCGCTGGCTCCGTGCCTGCTGGCCGGACGGCTGCCCAGGCCATGGCTGCTGTGGGGAATCCTCGCGGGCGAGCTGGCCTATCGTCTGGCCGCCCCCAAGGCCGGCGTCGGCGGCGCGGGGCCCCTCTACCTCTTCGAAGCCGTGCCGATCCTGTGCGCGCTCTCGGCGCGCGGCCTCGTGCGCCTCGCGCGCGGCGAGACGAGGCTGGGCCCGCGCACGGGCGGCGCGGCCGTCTGGGCGCCGGCCGTGGTCTCGCTGTTCCTGGTGTCGCTCGCGTTGTTCGTGCCGCCCAAGGTCGCGGATCTCGCGCGGATGGCGTCGGGGCAGAGGACCGTCGAGCGCCTCATCGCCCGCCAGGGCGTGCGCGATGCGCTCGTGTTCCACGAAGGGGTGGCGCCGCCCTGGACCGGGCTGACCTGGGCCTACTTCCCGCGGTGCAACGGGCCGCGGCTCGACGACGACGTCCTCTTCCTCCGCTACCAGCGGGAGCAGCCCGCGCGGAACGTGGAGCTGTGGCGGCGGCGCTTCTCCGGACGTTCCGCCTGGTACTTCGGATGGGACGCGCAGGGCGGCCCGTTCCTGGTGCCGCTCCAGGAGTTCCTGGACGCTCCCGGCGCGGCTCGAGCCGTGCCGCAGGCCGCCGCACCGGGCCCATGAGGGGCGAGCGCGCCTGGAAGCGCATCATCCTGCTGCAGGACCTGGTGCTGCTCGTCGCGTCGCTGCTGGCGGCGGGCTGGGTGCGCGAGCGGCTGGTCGGCGTGGTTCCGGGCCTCAAGCCCACGGTCCCCGCGAACGAGTACGCGCACCTGCTGCTGGTCTTCCTCCCGGTGTGGGCCCTGGGCGCCGACCGCCACGGGCTGCACGACGTGACGACGCTCACGGGCCCTCCCCTCGAGCGGCTGCGGCGCCTGCTGATGACGCAGGCCTGGGGCGCGGTGGTGCTGGCGCTCATCCTCATGGCGGCGCAGGCGCCGCTCAACCGGTCGCTGATCGCGGCCTTCCTCGCCATCTCGACCGTGGTGGTCGCGGTCGCGAAGATACCGCAGGGGCGCTGGGTGGAGCGCGTGCACGGACGGGCCGTCGCGCTCGTCCTGGGGCTCAAGCGCGGCGGACGGCCGGGCGAGATCGAGCTGTTGCGCGGCCGGAAGGTGGAGGTGCTCGAGGACTGGACGCCGGCGGCGCTGCGGGAGCGCCTGCAGGAAGGCGGCGTGGACGAGCTGGTGGTGGGCCCGGTCGTGCCGCGCGACGCGGTGCCCGCGCTGCTCGCGGTGAGCGACGACGTCGGCGTGCCGGCGCTCGTCGCGGTGGAACGGCTCGATCACGGACTGAGCCCGCCGCGGGCGGAGCTGATCGGCCGCAGCGTCTACCTTTCCTACGAGCGGTCGGAGCCCGACCGTCCCGCGCTGCTGGTCAAGGCCATCCTGGACCGCATCGGCGCCGCCTTGGGGCTCGTGCTCGCGCTGCCGCTCCTCGTCCTGGCCGCGGCCGCGGTGAGGCTTACGTCGCGCGGTCCCGTCTTCTTCGTGCAGGAGCGCGGCGGGCTCAACGGCCATCCCTTCCGCATGATGAAGTTCCGCACCATGCGCCTGGGGGCGGAGGGGGAGCGGGACGCGCTGCTCGCGGCCAACGAGATGGACGGCCCGGTCTTCAAGATCGCCCGCGACCCGCGCGTCACGCCGGTCGGCGCCTGGCTCCGCCGCACGAGCCTCGACGAGCTGCCGCAGCTGGTGAACGTGCTGCTGGGCCACATGAGCCTGGTGGGCCCGCGCCCCCTGCCCGTCCTGGAGACGCGCGAGCTGACCGGCAGCCATCGGCGCCGGCTCAGCATGAAGCCCGGGATCACGTGCCTGTGGCAGGTGGGCGGACGCAACGAGGTGGGCTTCCAGGAGTGGATGTCGCTCGACCTCGCGTACGTCGACCACTGGTCGCTCGGACTCGACCTCGCGATCCTGCTGCGGACCATTCCCGCGCTGCTGAGCCGGCGGGGAGCGCGTTGAGGCGCCACCTCCCCGAATGAGCGCAGCGGTCCCGGCGCGGGCCCGCCGCTGGGCGGGGGCGCTGCTCGGCACGCTGGCCGACCAGGGCCTCTTCTCGGGCGCGAACTTCCTGATGAACCTCCTGCTGGCGCGCTGGCTGGAGCCCTCGGCCTACGGGTCGTTCTCCGTGGCGTTCAACGCGTTCCTCCTGCTGGCCGGCTTCCACGGCGCGCTGGTCCTCGAGCCCATGAGCGTGCGGGGCGCGCGGCGCGATCCCGCGTCCGGCTACGTCTCCGGGCTCGTGCGCCTGCACTTCGTCCTCACGGTTCCCGTGTCCGTCCTCCTGGCCGCCGTGGCCGCGACCGTGGTGCCGCCGGGCTCGCTGCGTGCGGCCGGCCTGGGCCTGGCGCTCGCGTTCCCGTTCTCGCTGCTCTTCTGGCTGGCGCGCAGCGCGTGCTACCTGCAGGCCAGCTCTTGGCACGCGGCCGGGGCCAGCGCCGCCTACGCGGCCGCCCTGCTCGGACCGCTGGCGTGGATGGGCCTGCGCGGCTCGGCGCCCGGCGCGTTCCTCGCGTTCGTCCTGATGGCGGCGGCTTCGCTGGTCGGGTTCGGGATCGCCTGGAAGGGCCTCGCGCCTGGCGGCGGCGCGCGGCCGTCCTGGCGCGAGCTGCTGCGCGACCACTGGCCCTACGGACGATGGGTGCTGCCGACCGCGGTCGCCAACGGCATCTACGCCCTCGCGTACGTGCCGTTGCTCGCGGCGGTCGCCGGCCTGGTCGCCGCCGGCTCGTTCCGTGCGCTGCAGAACCTGGTGCTGCCGCTCCAGCAGGCGCTGGCGGCCGCGCACACCCTGCTGGTCCTGCCGCGGCTGGCGCGGCAGGCGTCGTCGTCCGACGGCGCGGCGTTCGAGCAGAGCGCGCGCCGCCTGGTGTGGCTCGCGCTGCTCGCGTCCGCGGCCTACGCGGGTGTGCTGTGGGTGGGCGGTCCGTGGCTCCTGCGCGCGCTCTACGGGACCTCGTTGTACGCGACGCTGGGATGGGCCGTGCCCCCGCTCGCCGCCAGCGCGGTCCTGTGGGGGCTGGCGCTCGCGCTCTCCACCGTCCTGCGCGCGCGACATCGACCCGACGCGATCCTCTGGTCGAAGACCGCTGGCGCGGTGGCCCTCCTGGGCCTGGGCTGGCCCGCGGTCGCGACGTGGGGCCTGCGCGGCGCGCTGTGGTCGCTGGTGGCGGCGACGGCGGTCGAGTGCCTCGTGCTGGCGGTCGGCCCCGGACGGCGGGCCGCGCGCGAGGGTCAGCCGGCCGGTGACGCGAACACGCCGATCAGCTCGGGCTCCATGACGGCGCCGTAGCGCATCCGCCGGTCCCCCAGGACCGCGCGCAGGGCCGGCCCCATCGCCAGGTCCCACACCGCGCGCCGCACGCGGCCGCGCAGACCCGCCGGGTCGGGAGCGATCCCGCCCAGGTGGACGATCGCGAGGTCGGCCAGGGCCGCCACCTGCGCGAGGCTCATCGCGGTGAAGTGGACCTCGTGCGTGAAGTCGCCCAGGCTGTACGGCAGTCCGAGCGGCGAGCCCGCGTTCGGCGTGAGGACCACGATCCGCCCGCCGGGACGCAGGGCCCGGGCCATCTGGCGCAGGCACACGGGCACCTGCGGCTTGGGCAGGTGCTCCATCACGTGGCTGGCGAGGATCAGGTCGTAGCGCGCCGGGCCCTCCTCGAGGTGCTCGAAGAGGTCCTGCCGGCGCACGTTCGGGAGGCCGGCCGCGCGGGCCTGCGCGAGCTGCTCCTCCGACAGGTCGATGCCCAGCACGCTCGTGTACCCGCGCTCGCGCAGGTAGTGGAGGGCCTCGCCCGCGCCGCAGGCGGCGTCCAGGATGGGCGCGCCCTTGTCGGCGGGAAGGAACGCGTGCAGGCGGTGGTGGAAGAACCGCGCGCGCGAGCGGTACCACTCCGCGTCCCGCTCCACGAAGTGGGCCGCGTGCGTGCTGGCGTAGCGGTCGACCAGGTCGCGCCGGTAGTCGCTGCCCGTGCCCATGTCGCCCGAATGATAGCGCCGACGGTCGCGCGGCCCGGCTCTAGCGTGCGCCGAGCGCGCGGTAGACCTCTTCGGTCAGCCGCGCCAGCGTCGGCCAGCTGTAGCGCTCCTCCACCTTGCGGCGTCCCGCCGCGCCCAGCGCGGCGGCGAGGGCGGAGTCGGACAGGACGCGGCCGATGCTGGCGGCGAGCGCGCCGGGCTCCGGCGGCACCACGAAGCCGTCGACGCCGTCCGCGACCACGGCACGCAGCGCCGGGATGTCCGCCACGATCACGGGCCGGCCCATGGACCACGCCTCCGCGCAGACGCCGCCGAAGCTCTCCTGCGTCGAGGGCAGGCACAGCACGTCGCACGCGGCCAGCGCGTCGGTCTTCTCCTGCAGCGAGACGGTGTCGAGCTCGAGCACCCTCTCGTCGCGGAACCCCGTGAACAGCCTTCGCGAGTGGCGCGTGCGCGGCCCCAGGAACGCGAACCGCGCGCGCGGCACGCGGGCCCAGACCTCGGGCGCGGATGCGAGCAGCGGCGCCAGCCCCTTGTAGGCGTACTTCTGGCCGAGGAACAGCACGAGCGGATCGTCGCCCAGGCCGTGCGCGGACCGGAAACGGGCGGCGTCGCTCGCCGGCGCGAGCACGGGGCCCATGCCGGTCACGTGGACGCGGCGGCGATCGACGCCCAGCCCGGCCAGCACGTCCGCCTCGGCGGGCGTCAGGGCGATGAGCGCGTCGGCCTGGCGGTACATGTGCTGGTAGTGCCGGTGCAGGAAGCCGCCCCAGCGGGGGTGGTGCACCGGCGTCAGCACGAAGGGGACGTCGTGACGGCGCGCCAGCGCCAGTGACGCGGCGGTCAGGCCCTCGCGCCCGATGCGGCAGTTGTGGACGAGGCTCGCGGTGCGGGCCCAGCGGTCGAGCGGCTCGGCCAGGACGTCGGCGATGCGTCGCAGCGCGGGGCCCTGCAGCGCGTAGTACGCCGCGACCCACGGGAGCAGCCGGACACGGGTGGCGAGCGGCAGGCCCAGGCGCTCCACCGGGACCCCGTCGACCTCGTAGGAGCGCGGCTGGGACGGCGCGCGCACCGTGGTGCCCAGCAGCCAGTCCGTCCGGCGCTCGTCCCACTGCGTGACCACGCGCACCTCGTGCCGCGCGACGAGCTCGGACGCGAGGCGGTGCATGAGGAGCTGCGCGCCGCCGATGGCAGGGGGATAGGCGGTGAGGGTGAAGAGGAGGTGCACTCGGTGCGGGACGAAGCCTGTCGGCTCCGGACCGGCATGATATGGTTCCGCCTGGCCCGTGTCCACATCGACAGCGTCCGGCGCATCGGCCCCGCGAGTCCGCTTCGACGTGCTGGGCGTTCGCGTCGACGCGCTGGACCTGGCCGCCGCCGCCGACCGCATCGAGTGCTGGATCGCGGCCGGGACCCGCTCCTACGTCTGCCACGCGAACGTGCACGGGGTCATGGAGGCGCGGCGCGACCCGGACGTGCGCGCGGCCTACGACGGTGCGGGGCTCACGGTCGCGGACGGCATGCCGCTCGTGTGGCTGGGCCGGCGGGCCGGCCACGCCGGCACCGGGCGCGTGTACGGGCCGGACCTCATGCTCGAGCTGTGCGCGCGCGCCGCGCGCAGCGGCGCTTCCAGCTTCTACTTCGGCGGCGCCCCCGGCGTGGCCGAGGCGCTGGCCGCGGCGCTCTCGGCCCGGTTCCCGGGCCTGCGGACGGCGGGCACGCATTCGCCTGCGTTCGGCCTCGACGGTCGGCAGGTCGCCCCCGAAGCGGTGGCCGCGATCAACGCCGCCAGGCCCGACATCGTCTGGGTGGGCCTGGGCTGTCCGCGGCAGGAGCTGTGGATGGCGACGCACCGCGCCACGCTCGAGGCCCGCGTGCTCATCGGGGTCGGCGCCGCGTTCGACTTCCACACCGGACGCGTCGCGCAGGCCCCGCGCGCGATGCAGGCGGCTGGGCTGGAGTGGCTCTTCCGCCTGGTGCAGGAGCCGCGACGGCTCTGGCACCGGTACCTCGTCTACAACCCGATGTTCGTCGCGCTGCTGGCGCTCGAGAAGCTGGGGCTGCGGCGGCGCGCCAGCCACACGACCGCGCCGGCCGCCAGGGCCGAGACGACCAGCGACGCGGAGAAGCCCGGCGGACGGTAGCGCATCTCCAGGCGGTGCGTGCCGGCCGGCACCGACACGCGGCGATGGCGCCCCTCGTGCTCCGCGATCGCGACCGGACGTCCGTCCAGCGTCGCGCGCCAGCCCGCACCGTAGCCGTCGCGCACCAGCAGCTCGGAGTCGACCGTGGACTCGACCGACAGCGTGAGCGCGTCCGTCCGCTCCTCGATCGGGACGACCGTGCCCGTCGATCCCAGGAGCGACAGGCGGGGAAGCGGGTCGCGCAGCGCGTAGACGTGGACCGCGGCCGGCGCGATCGCGGGGGACGTGTGCGCGGCCACGGGCACGAGCTCCGCGGACTCGAGCGGATCGAGGCTGGCCACGTGGGTGACGGCGCCCTCGCGCAGGCGCGGGAGCAGCGCGTCGAGCTTCTGGCACGAGAGGCCGCGCAGGGTCCGGCCCAGGGGCACGAGTCCGGTCGTATCCTCGCCGAGCGCGGTCGCGACGTGCGCGCCCACGTTGTAGTGGGGGACCAGGCTGTCGCGCATGGCCGCGAACGTGAGGACCTCGTGGCTCGCGGGGCGCTGGCCCCGCGCGCTCCAGTACGCGCGGCTGCGCATCGGATCGCAGGCGTGGAGGCGCACCGGCCGCGCCGCCTCCATGATCCGCAGGACCTCCGGCGCGACGCGGAAGAAGGAGGCGTCGACCATGGGGTTGAGGCCCGCGCCCGCGCGCAGCAGGTCGGCGGCGACCAGCCCCGCGGCGGCGGCCGCGCAGCGGGATCCGCTCGCGCGTCCGGTCGCGGCCACGGCGGCGACCGCGCCCACCGCCAGCGCGAGGAGGCCGCCGACGGCGGCGTCGCCCAGCATGTGGTCGAGCCGGGCCGCGCGCCCGGCCGGCGAGAGCGCGGGCGGGAAGAAGTGCGCGAGGAACCACGCGGTGCCTCGCGGAACGAGCATGGGCAGCGCGGGGGCGATGGTCAGCAGGCCGGCCGCGCCCAGCGCGGCCGCGATCAGGACGCGCCGGGCCCGCCGCTGGCCCTCGGCCAGCGCGTCGAGGCCGAAGGCCGCCAGGAGAGCGACGACGGTCGCGATCGTGAAGAACGCCTTGGTGGGGAAGCGGAAGGCGCGCCACGTGGGCGGCAGGGCCTCCACCAGCGGCGCCCATCCGCCCCAGCGGCCCAGGCAGACCCAGACCGCCAGCGCGCCCAGGAGCAGGAGCGGCACGCGGTCGCTCCGCCGGCCGGCCAGCCCGGCCGCGGCCAGCGCGAGGGCGCCGGCCCCCAGGTAGAGGCTCACGATGTAGGGGAAGCCGTTCTCGAAGAAGTTGACCCCCCACCACTCGTTCGCGACGTTCGAGAGCTTGCCGTACAGGTCGGCGACGACGACCTGCAGGAACGTGAACGGGTGGACCGACTGGTTGAGCACCGCGTTGGTGGGGAAGCCGGCCGCCCGCGCGGTGCCGATCGTCGCGCTGCCCAGCGCGGTCAGCACCGGCGCCGCCAGGGCGAGCCCCAGCGCGGAGGCGGCCGCGATGCGCAGCGGCGGCCGCGGGTCGCGCCGGCGCAGGCACAGCACGGCCGGCAGCAGCACCCCCTGTGCGACCAGCTCGACCCCGGTCGTGCTGAGCGCGGTCCCGACGAGCACCGCGGCGCCGCCCATCCATCGACGGTCCCCCTCGGCGGCCCGCAGCAGTGCCCAGGCGACGAACGGGATCCACGCGATCGCGTGCGCGTAGACGTAGAGGCTCACGGTGGCCAGCGAGAAGCCCGAGAGCGCGTACACCAGCGCGCCGCCCGCGGCGGCCACCGGTCGCAGGCCCAGCGAGCGGGCCAGCAGGACGAAGCCCACCGCGGCCAGGGGGAAGTGCAGCGCCATCACCAGCGTGATGCCGGCCGGCGTGGGCCACAACGCCTGCAGCAGCTCGAGCGGATAGCCGGCGGGCATCAGCGAGAGGGGGACGCCTTCGTTGTCGAGAGGGTTCCAGAAGCGCAGCTCGCCGCGCCGCAGGCCCTCCAGCGCATAGAGGCGCAGCGGGAAGAACTGGCGCGAGAGGTCGCGGAAGAAGAAGCTGCGCCCGGAGAGGGCGCCGCGGGCGAACGGCAGGAAGGACACGAGCGCCGCCGCCGCCGCCGCGATCGCCCAGTCGCGTCGATCCCCGGCCGGCGCGGAGGTCGCCGAGCCGGTCACGCGTCCAGCGTGCGCAGCGGCCGCGCGGGCACTCCGGCCACCACGGTGCGCGGCGGGACGTCCTGGGTCACCACGCTGCCGGCGGCCACGAAGCACTCGCGGCCCAGGCGCAGCCCGGGCAGGATGGTGACGCCCGCGCCCACGAAGCAGCCGCGCTCCAGCACCACCGGCGCCTGCAGGGCCGGGAAGTGCGCCTGCAGGGGATGGTCGTCGTACCCGACGTTGGTGTGCGTGAGCACCAGCACCCTCTCGGCGAGCGTCACCTGGTCCTCGAGCGTGATCGCCTCCGCCAGGTCGAAGAGGCACTCGTCGCCGACGAAGCACTCGTTCCCGATGCTCAGGCCCGCCAGCCCGCGCCGGTAGAGGTTGAAGAAGCGCACGTCGTGGAGGATCGCGCGCCGTCCGATGGTCGCGCCCAGCAGGCGCAGCCACGGCGCGCGCAGCTGGGGCACGAGCGCCATGCGGTACGGCACCATGGCGAGGGTGAACCAGCCGAAGCGAAGGGCCTTGCGCCAGCCGATCTCAGCCAGGGCCTTCACCGGAGCTGCTTCATCTCCTTGCGGAAGGCCAGCAGCTTGCGGAAGTACGTCCACGAGTCGCGCAGGCCGCGCACGGTCGAGGTCTTGTCGTCGCGGCGCACGTACGCGCCGGGGATCTCCGCGATGCGCAGCCCGCGCAGGTGGGCGCGCACCATGAACTCCGTGTCCCAGAACCAGCCCGGGTCGTGGATCGCGTCCAGCACGGGCAGGAGCCTCTCCCGCCGGAAGAACTTGAAGCCGGTCTCGGTGTCGAGCAGCGGCACGCCGAGCAGCCGGCGCATCAGCAGCGAGTAGCCGCGGCTCATGAAGTAGCGGTCCAGCGAGCGCGCCTGGAACGCGTAGATGCGCCGGACGGTGGCCACGTCGGCCCCCTCCTCGATGGCCGCCACCAGCGAGGGGATGTAGCGCGCGTGCACCTCGAGGTCCACGTCGAGGAAGCCGACGATCTCCGCCCGCGACGCGCGGAAGCCGTCGTTGACGGTGGCGCCCCGTCCCCGGTTCGTCTCGTGGAAGATCGCGCGCACGCGCCCGGGATGGTCCGCCACCAGCTTCCGGATGATCTCCGGCGTGCGGTCGCGGCTCACGTCGTCGACGAAGATGACCTCGCTGGTGCAGGGCAGCCAGTCCAGCGCCTTGCGGATCTCGCGAAAGCTCGCCGGGAGCG
>JAICEW010000082.1 GCA_025923995.1 Vicinamibacteria bacterium
CGAGCGAGCAGGTCGCCCGCTTCGCGGATGGCGCGCATCAAGCGGGCCCGCTCGGTTCCGAGCGCCGGTCGGGCCTCGTCCCGGGCGTCAAGCGACGGCGGGGCGACGGACAGGCCGAGGGTCGCCAGCAAGGCGCCGAGCAGCCGCCCGCGGACGGTCACCGACGGTTTCGACCTGCAGGCATGCGCCTCGCGGGGCATCCAATACGATCCATGAATGGGGCTCATAAACATAATTGTTGACATCCTGCTTCTTGAACCCTATAAGCCACTCAAGTTTCACCCATTCTGGGACTATTCACGCCCGCGAGGGCGTGAGGGGGAGAATCGAGATGCCCTTCGGCGGATGCCTGAAGCGGGCGATCGTCACGGCCATGGCGGCTTTTTTGTGCGCCGCGACCGTTAACGTACACGCCCAAACGAACAGCGCCAGGGTGGCGGGCAACGTCCAGGACAGCGTCGGTGGCGCGCTGCCCGGTGCCACCGTCACGCTGACGAGCCGCACCCAGGCGAACGTCCTGTCGGTGACCACCGACGCGGAAGGACGCTTCGTGTTCGCGACCGTGCGGCCCGACACATACATCCTGCGAGTCACGATGCAGGGGTTCAAGACCGCCGAGCGCACCAACGTGGTCGTGAACGCCGCGGACCGCCTCTCCGCCGGCACGATCGCGCTCGAAATCGGTGGCGTCAGCGAGAGCATCAGCGTCACCAGCCGCGTCAGCGAGCTGCAGGTGGAGAGCGGCGAGCGGTCGTTCACGCTGGAAAGCGAAGCGCTCGAGAACATCGCGAACAACGGCCGCTCGCTCTTCAACTTCGCGAACCTGGTGCCGGGCATCGCGCAGCAGAACAACGGCGCTGGCAACGAGATCACCCAGGCCTCGAACTTCACCGCCAACGGCCAGCGGCCCAACTCCAACAACTTCTCGATCGACGGCGTGTCCAACCTCGACACCGGCGACAACGGCGGCAACATGGTCACGACGAACATCGACGCCGTGGCCGAGTTCAAGATCCTCACGAACTCCTACCAGGCGGAGTACGGCCGAGCGGTCGGCGCGCAGGTGCAGGTCGTGACCAAGAGCGGCACGCAGGAGTTCCACGGGTCGGGCTACTGGTACGGCCGGCGCTCGGACTGGAACGCGAACTCGTGGACGAACAAGCGCGCGGTGCCGGAGATCGAGCCACCCAAGACCTCTCGCAACGACTACGGCTATTCGCTGGGGGGTCCCATCTACATCCCCGGCACGTTCAACGAGGACAAGACGAAGCTGTTCTTCTTCTGGAGCCAGGAGTTCCAGCGCCGCACCGATCCGGCGACGGAGCGGCAAGCGCGCGTGCCGACCGCGCTCGAGCGTCAAGGCGACTTCTCGCAGAGCGTGGACTCGAGCGGCAACCCGTTCCCCTACATCCGTGACTGGAGGAGCGGCCTGCCCTGTGGCCCGCAAGACTCGCGCGGGTGCTTCCAGGACGGCGGCGTGCTGGGCCGGATCCCGCAGAACCGCCTGTACGGGCCGGGACTGGCCGCGCTCAACGTCTACCCGTCGCCGAACTTCTCGGAGCGCACCGGTCTGAACTTCAGGAGCCAGGACCCCAACGAGTCGCCGCGACGAGAGGACCTGCTGCGGCTGGATTACCAGGCCTCGCCCAGCTGGCGCATCACCGGCCGCTACATGAACGCCAACGTGGAGACCCTGCAGGCCTACGGGACGACATGGGCCGGCAACGGCAGCGACCACCTGCCGATGCCCGTCCTGTTCCTGAACCCGGGCCGCAACTTCATGGTCTCGACCACCGGCATCATCAACCCGACGACATCGCTCGAGGTGCAGGTGGGCCGGGCGTCGAACTCGCTCGACTTCGCGATCCAGAACGACGGACTGTTCCGCGAGGCAGCCGGCCTCACCAACTTCCCGTACCTCTTCCCCGATGCCGTGCAGTCCGACTACATCCCGGACTTCCGCTTCCGTGGGGGGCGCACGGGGAACGCCGGCTTCTACCAGACGGACCGCGGCCCCTTCACCAACCAGAACGTCACCTGGGACGTGATCGCCAACCTGACGAAGATCTGGGGCTCGCACGCCGCCAAGTTCGGCGCGTACTACCAGCGCAGCTTCAAGCCCCAGAGCATCTTCGCGAGCTTCAACAGCCAGGTGGACTTCATCGACGACGGCGCCAACCCATTCGACACCGGTTTCAGCTATGCGAATGCCGCCACGGGCGTGTTCCGGACCTACACCCAGGCCTCGAAGTACGCGCTGCCGGAGTGGCGCTACAAGAACATCGAGTGGTATGGCCAGGACAACTGGAAGGTCAATCGCCGCCTGACCCTGGACTACGGCGTCCGCTTCTACCACCTGACTCCCCAGTGGGACACGACGCTGCAGGCTTCCAACTTCCTGCCCGACCGCTTCGACCCGGCATCCGCGGCCAGGCTGTACGTCCCCGTGTGCGTGGGCGTGCCCGCGCCGTGCTCCGGCTCGGCCCGGCGCGCCATCGACCCGCGCATCCTGGCCGGCGGCGGGGCCCCGACCACGGCCAACACGGTGGAGAGCCGCTTCATCGGGCGCCTGACCCCGGATTCGAACCGCTTCAACGGCGCGTTCCAGGCCGGCCAAGGCATCGAGGACGAGCTGCAGGACGGCAGCGCGTTCCGGATCTCGCCCCGCCTGGGCTTCACGTACGACATCTCGGGCAAGGGCGAGACGATCGTCCGCGGGGGCGCCGGGATCTTCTACGACCGTCCGCAGGGCAACCAGGTGTTCGACATGATCGCCAACGCTCCCGGCGTCCTCGTGTCGACGCTCACCTGGGGCCAGCTCCAGGACGTCCGCCCGGGCGGCGCCAGCAGCGACCCGAACCCGGTGCTCAGCCTCAACCCGTCGGCCTTCGATTTCACGCCTCCGAAGGTCACGCAATGGAACGTCGGGGTGCAGCAGAAGATCTGGAGCAACATGATCTTCGACATCGCCTACGTGGGCTCCGACTCCAAGGACCTGCTGCGGCAGGAGCAGATCAACGCCGTGCCGCGCGGGGCCCGCTTCCTGCCGCAGAACCAGGACCCGACGCTCGCGCCCAGCGCGACGCCGGGCGGTTCCGCGCTGCCCAACGACCTGCTGCGTCCCTACCCTGGCTACGGGAACATCCGTATGTGGGGCTACACCGGCATCGCCAACTACCACGCGCTGCAGACGGGCCTGACCCGGCGCTTCGAGAAGGGGCTCATGCTCTCGGCCTTCTACGTCTGGAGCAAGACCCTCACGACCGCCAACGACGACTTCACCGCCGGGCTGCCCAACGCGAGCGAGGAAGAGGTCCGCCGGGTCGACTACTCGTACGCCAACTACGACCGACCGCACAACTTCACGTTCAACTTCATCTACCAGACGCCCAAGGTGGCGAGCGGCGCGCTCGGCGCCATCGCGAACGACTGGCAGGTCTCGGGGATCTACCGCTGGGTGAGCGGCCGTCCGTACCCCGTCAACTTCCAGATTCCGGGCGTCGGCGCGGCCAACCTGACCGGCAACGACGGCAACCCGAACGCGCGCGTGGTCGTGACCTGCGACCCGGGCCGGGGCTGGAGCAGCGACCCCTACCGGCAGATCGCGCACCCCGAGTGCTTCGCGCCGCCCCAGCCGGGCAGTGACGGCGCGGAGTCGGCGCGCTTCTTCCTCTGGAACCCGCCCATCAACAACCTCGACCTGTCCATCTCGAAGTCGTTCATCGTCAACCGGGCGCGCCTGGAGGTGCGGCTCGACATGTTCAACGCCCTCAACCACACGCAGTATGCGGGCCAGGGCGTGAACCCGAGCGTCAACAACACGGTGAACTTCGCGAGCCTGACCGATCGCACCATCACGAACCTCCCCTACGATGCGAACGGCAACCTGGTCCGACCGAACGGCTTCGGGACGATCACCGGTGTGGCCACTCCGAGGACGCTGCAGCTCGTGACGCGCCTGACGTTCTAGAAGGCAGACGGAAGAGGCGGGAGCCCCTGGCGTTCGAGGCCAGGCGGCTCCCGCCTTGCCGCGCGCGTGAACATCAGCACGTAGCCGGTCCCGCACGGCCAGCCGTCCGGCTCGCAGAAGACCCACCCCCACCCCCCCGCCCTCTGTAACGAATCGCGGCGCTACGGCGCCACACCCTTCGTCACGACGCCCTCCAGGGGCCCGATCGACGCAGAGGGGGAGAAGCATGCTCACAACGTCCGGCCCGCGGGCCCGGCTCCGAGTCTTTGCCCTGGTCCCGGCCCTGCTCGGCGGGGTCACCGCCATGGCCGCCCCGCCGCTCGATCCGCCGCGCCAGTACGAGGTGCGCGGCGACGGCTACGCCACCATCTCCGGGGCGAGCTGCTGCGGGGACACGCGCTTTTCGGGGCGGTTCGAGGCCGCGTACCAGATCAACTCGGCGGGGCAGGCGACGCTCGCGTCGCTGCGGGTCGTCCTGGACGACGCCGAGGTGGACGTGCACGCGGGTTTCCTCGGCTTGTTCTCCGAAACGCTCCGCCTGCGCTGCGCCGCCCTGGGTGCGGCGGGCCTGGGCGAGGGTTGGATGAGCGGCAACGAGCTGCACTTCCCGACCGGGGCCGTGAGGGTCTCGGGCTTCTCGGCGGAGGAGCGCCTGGCCAGCGGCGCCTGCGGGCCGGCGACGCTGCGGCTGGACGAGGCGTCCAATTCCGCACCGGTGCAGGTCGTGCACGACCCGGTGGCGAACCGCGTCGAGCTCGACGCCACCTTCAGCGGCACCGTGGAGGGGGAAGCGGAACCGTACGCGATCCGGTTCCGGTCCACGGGCCGCTTCACCAACCGCCCGCCGGTCGCCGGCCTCCAGTTCGAGACGCCGGCCGCACCGCAGGGCATCGGCTGCCCCGCGGTCCTCCACCCCAACCTGGGATGGGTCGCGGAGGCGAACTCGCCCGGAGGCCTGGTCGCGCGGCTGCGCTCGAGCAGCGGCGACCCGGACGGCCCGCCGGGCGGTCCGAGCGGTGCCGACCTGCTGAGCGACCGCTGGCTGCTCTCACGCAGCGGCGGCCCGCGCGAGCTCATCGGGACGGGCTATCGGACGGATCCGGTGACGTTCGAATGGGGACCGACGCATCGGCTGGAGCTGCTGACGATGGACCTCTCCGGCGCGACCGCCGCCGCCCAGTGCAGCTTCCGCGTGGTGGACACGAGTCCGCCCGTCGTCACGCCTCCGCCGTCCACGACCGTGGGCTGCTCGCAGGCGGGCGGTGCGACGCCCAACACGTCCACGGCCGTGCGCACGTTCGTCGACGGTGGTTCCGCGGTGGACCTGGCGGACCCTTCGCCGACGCGGCTCACGCCGCGCCTGGGGAGCACGAACATCACGGGCACCACCTTCTTCCCGGCCGACGGCGTCGCGCGGGCGGTCACGTTCCGGTTCCAGGACGACGGGGGCCTGATCGGGACCGCCAACTCCACCCTCACGGTGATCGACGAGCCGCCCGTCGTCGCGGTGACCGTCACGCCGTCACAGTTCCCGGCCGATCTCCAGTGGCACGCCATACAGGCGACCGTCACGGCCACCGACGCCTGCGGCGGCACGGTCCTGCTCAAGCTGTACAAGATCGCCTCCAACTCCCCCACGTTCGACGACACCGACATCAGCGGTGCCTCGATCGGCACGTACGACCTGAGCTTCTCGCTCTACGGCCGGCTGGCCCCCAAGGGAAAGCCGAGGATCTACACGATCACGTACAAGGGCACCGATTCCGCGGGCAACACCCGGCTCGCGACCGCCCAGGTGAGAGCGTTCTGACGTGCGCGCAGCGCGGCGCGTGCTTGCGGGAGGAAAGTCGATGAAGGCACCGAAGGAAGTCGGCACGGAGGATCGGAGGCCGTGCGGGTGGGCCGTGCTGGCGATGCTGGCGCTGGTCCTGCCCCTCCCGTCCTGCACCCTGGACAGCTCCGGCATCGTCCTGGACCGCTACCGCTACAACTGCAGCGCGACGATCCAGTCGGTCACCGACGGGACGCGGTCCGAGATCTCGACCGACAACCTGATGGAGTTCGCGGGCGCCGAGCCCCTGATCGTCGCGGAACCCCTTGAAAATCCGGACGTGGCACGGCGACAGTGGCTCCGCTACCTGAGGCGCATTCTCGAGGAGCGCTCCGGCGACGAGGCGTTCCGCGCGGTCTACGGCGCGGGCCCCTGGTGCGTGATCGGGGAGCCGGACCTGCGGGCGACCGAGGAGCTCATTTCCTGGGACACCCCGGGCCTCGCGAACGAGTCGGGCCCGGAGCTCGACCTCTGCATGTGCGGCGAGGACTGTGGCAACCCCGAAGGCGTCGTGCCCATCTTGGAGGTGTCGCCCACCGACCCGGGCGCGCCGTACCGGGTGGACTTCGGATCGGCGCCGGTCGGCAGCCCGGTCGTTCGGGACGTCCGGATCACGAACTCGGGGGAAGGCCGCCTCTGCCTCAACCCGCCCTCCATCCACGCCACCAGCCCCCATCCCGACGACTTCGTGCTCGGGCCGTTCCTGGGTTGCGATTTGACCCCCGAAGGCCTGCTCGTCCTGGAGGACGCCGAGGTCTGCCAGTTCCGGGCGACGTTCACGCCGCGTCAGGCCGGACCACGTTCGGCCCTCGTGCCCGGTGCGCGCGGATGCGGCGACTACATCACTCTGGCCGGTATCGGCACGGCCGGCCAGCTCTCCGCGAGCCCCGCCCCGGCGTGCTTCCCGCCGCTCGGGACCGATCCGTGCACCGAGGTGTCCATACGGATCGACAACACGAGCCCGGCCTCGGTCAGCCTGCTCTCGCCGCCCACGGGCCTGGGCGAGGGCTGGTCGCTGGCGGCCCTGCAGACAAGCGCCGGCGCACCGATCGACCTCGGGAGCGGACCCTATACCCTCACGCCCGGGCAGTACGTGACCGCGCGCGTACAGGCCTGCGCGTCGGCCACGGCCGTCAGCGCGCTGCGCGTGATGCACAACGGCACGGACTACGGCGCGGCGGGCTCGCCGACGGGTGATGTGGATGCGGGCTCGCCCCTGGTCGTCCAGCTGATGCCGCCCGGGAGCGACTGCATGCCGTGAGCGTCAGCGCACGGTCCAGGCCACCCTGTCGATGGAGCTGGCCCAGGTCTTGGTCCCGAACGGCCCGCTCGCGTCCACCCGTATTCGAGCCGCCATCGTCCGCGCACCGGGCTGGACGAACCGGGCCGGGTCGGTGAGAACGACGTCGACGACCTGGTCCTCCAGCGAGGACGGGCGGGCGTCGACTTCGACCCACGAGTCCGCGATCCAGTCGAAAACGTCGATCCGCTGGACCAGGCCGGCCTCCGTCGCCTTCGCCTCGAGCGTGAACACGATGGAGGCGGGAGTGAAGAGTGGCGCAACGGCGGCGAACGATACGGTCAGCGGCGACTTCGGCCGGCGCACGAACGGATCGTTCCGGACCGCCAGGTAGGCGTCGTCGCTCACCTTCGTCTCGCCGACCCCGCCCGCGAGCAGCGTCCCCTGGAGGATGCTCGCCGAGACGGGGGCGGTCCAGGTGGTGTTGGTCACGAAGCTGATCGACCCCGCTCGGGAGTTCGCGGTGACGATCTCGGGCAAGGCGTCGTGCCCGAAGTCCGCCCCCGTGCAGCGGCCGGTCTGGTATCCGGTGGGCACCAGCGCGCCCAGCTCGAAATGGGCCGCCCCATCGTTCAGGAGCACCGAGGCCAGGCTGCGGTTGAAGTCGGCCGCGACCATGTCCGTGTCGCCGTCGAGGTCGAAGTCGGCGATGCAGACGCCTCCCGACGCGTTCGCCGTTCCCTGCTGGAGGGTGAATCCACCGGTCCGATTGTTGATGAGGACGCTGGCCACGCCGGTGGTCAGCGCCACGTCAGGCCACGCGTCCCCGTCGAGATCCGCCACGTTGGGAGTGGACTGCGCGACGCCGAGGCCGAGCGCCGTGGCGGTCAGGCCCCCGTTCCCGTCGTTGACGAAGATGAGGATCGCAGGGGCGCCGTAGTGCGTGACGAGGACGTCGAGGTCCCGGTCCCGGTCGAAGTCGGCGATCGCCACATCGCTCGGAGCGAGCAGCGTGGGCAGCCGGTATCCGGCGGCGAACGCCCCGTTGCCGAACCCGATGAAGACCGAGATCGTGTTGTCGGTCATCGCCGAGTTGACCACGACCACGTCGAGATGCCCGTCTCCGTCGAGGTCTCCCGCGGCCAGGCTGCCGGGGTTGCCCCCTGCTTCATAGGCGACGCTCGGCAGCAGCAGGCCGTGGGTGTCGTTCAGCCAGACACGCATGGCGTTGCCCGGGCTGAAGATGCTCGCGGCGGCATCCATCCAGCCGTCCTCGTTGAAGTCGGCGGCGATGACGTTGGTCGGCGAGTTGTTCCCGAAAGCCTCCACCAGCACCGGATCCCGCATCGTCCCGTCGCTCTGGCCGCGGATCAGCTTCAGGTTGTCGTTATTGGACTGGGCGACGGCGACGAGCACGTCGCGGTTGCCGTCCCGGTCGAAGTCGGCGACGGCGACTCCATAGGCATCGCCGATCACGTCGAAGTCCCGCCGGGCGAGAAACGTCCGGTCGCCGGCGTTCAGGAGGACCTGGAAGTCCGTCTGGCTCAGCTGGCTGCTGGGGGCCACGACATCGGCCTTCGAGTCGCCGTTCACGTCTCCGATCGCGAGATGGTTGGGAGCGAGGCCGACACCCCAGTCCCGGCGCACCGGAAAGTGGCCCGCGCCGTCGCCGTAATAGACCGAGACGGCGCCCCCCAGGTACAGCGCGGCTGCGACGTCGAGGTTGCCGTCGCCGTCGAGGTCGCCGGAGGCGACTCCCACCGGGTTCTCCCCCACCGCGGAGAGCCCGCGGTTCCAGCCGTGCCCGGTTCCGTCGTTCCGAAACAGCGTCAGGGACCGTCCCGTGGTGACGAAATCGACGTACCCGTCTCCGTCGAAGTCGCCGGTGACGGCGTGATCACAGCCGCCCTCCACGAAGTTGTCGAGGTAGGGGCCGACCGTGAACGTCGAACCCGTCCCGTAGAGGACGCGCGCGCCGTCCACGTCGGTCACGAGCAGATCGGGGTGGCCGTCGGCGTCGAAGTCCGCCGTGGCCAGATCCCGTGGCGCCGTGGCGGGGGACATCGTGACCGCGGTGCTGGACGGGAAGCCCCCGCTCCCGTTGCCCCAGAAGACCTTGACCTGCGAGAGCATCATCAGCGCTACGGCGACGTCGGGCTTTCCGTCTCCGTTCCAGTCCCCGATCGCGATCCCCTGCGGCAGCGTGGCGGCCGGCGCGGGGAGCGTCTGGGGGGAAACGAGCGTTCCGTTGCCGCCGTTCAGGTAGACCGTGACGGCGGCCGAGTCCTGCGCCTGCGAATTGCTGACGGCGACGTCGGGCCTTCCGTCCTGGTTCAGATCGCCGACCGCGAGCCAGGCCGCTCCGGCTCCGACGGGGTACGACACCGGCGCTGCAAATCCGGCGCTCCCGTCGTTGAGGGCAACGGACACCGTCCCCGCCTCCTGGTCCTGGAGATCGACCGTGACGACGTCCAGGTCCCCGTCCCCATCCATGTCGGCGAGCTTGGCTTCATACGGCGCCAGTCCGGTCTGGTGCGCCGGGGCTACGAGGAACTCCACTGCGGGGCCTGGAGACGCCGAGCCAGGCCTGTCGTCGTCAATGAGCGCCGCGGCCTGGACCGCGCCGCAGAGAATCAGCGACCAGAAGAAGCCCGTAGACACGACCGAAGGCCTTTGCATCGCGATCGCTCCTCGAGAGGGTGCGGCGCTGCGAGTGCCGCTCTGGCTCTCCACTCCTAACGCGAGCAATCGCGGCCAGAGCGGTCACCTTTCGGCAGGCTCCTTCCGACCCGCCCCCGCGGGTAGCGAGCACACGGTGTGCCAGCCGCCCGAGCGCGAACGAATTGCGTCACGCGTACGCTTTGCGTCGGAACCGAGGGAAGTTGCCTTCTGATCAGCGGGGCAGCTGGGCGCGGTAGCCCGCCGCGGCCGCCTCGTCGCCTTGGCTTTCGTAGAACGCGACGAGCCTCTTGAGGGCATCCACGGTCCTGGCGGCGCGCGCTCCACGTCCGCGGAGGAGGCCCTCATGGCCACGGACAAGCAAGGGCTCGGCTTCGCGCGTCTTGCGACGCTCGCCCAGGCAGGCACCGAGCCGGCTCTCGGCTTCCGCGATTCGCCAGTGGCCGGCCGGAAGGGCGTTCGTCAGGGTCGCGAGGCCCCGGCGAAGCAGCTCTTCGGCCTCCTCACCCCGGCCCATCGCCAGGCGGATCGAACCCAGGGTCATGAGGGCCGCGCCGAAATCGGCGTGGTCCTCGCCCAACGCCTTCCGGCGAATCTCCATGGCCTCGCGCGCGAGCGAGTCGGCCCTCTCGAGGTCGCCCTGGGCGAGGGACAGGTCCGCCAGGTGGGCCAGCTCGGTGGCCGCGCGCGGGTGCTCGTTGCCGAGGACCTTCCGCTCGATGCGCAGCGCTTCCTCGTACAGCGAACGCGCGCCCGAGAGATCCCCCTCCTGCTCGAGGAGATCCCCGACGCTGCCGAGACTCATCGCCACCTGCTCGTGATCCGGACCGAAGAGCTTGCGGCGCATCTCGAGGCTTTGCCGTGCCGCCGCGATCGCCCCTGCGTAGTCCCCTCGTGCCCGCAGTATCGAACCCAGGTTGCTCAGCTGCAGCGCGATGTCCGGTTGTTCCGTGCCATCGAGCTGGCGGTGGATGCCGAGGGCCTCGGGCGCTCGCGCCTCGGCTTCCGCCCATCGACCCTGGTCGTTCAGGACGACCGCGAGGTTGTTGATCTGCCGGGCGAGCTTCGGGTGCACCGGCCCCAGTACCGTCCTCCCGATCGCCAGCGCCTCGCGGTGGGAAGCCTCCGCTTCGGGGAGCTTGCCCGACCTCCGCAGCACCGAACCGAGGTTGCTCAGGTCGCCGGCGACGCTCTCGTGCGTGTTGCCGTGGGCCTTCCGGTGGATGGTGAGGGCCTCGCGAAGCACCGACTCCGCCTCCGCGTATTTCGCCCGGGCGATGAGCGTCGCGCTCAGATCGTTGAGGGCGTCGGCGATCCGGGGATCCTCGCCGCCCAGCTGCCCGCGCTGGATGCCGAGCGCCTGTCGCTGGCCCGCCTCCGCGGCCGCGAAGTCGCCGCGATCCTGGTCCAGGACGGCGAGCGCCAGGAGGCTCTCCGCGACGTCGAGATGCGCGCCGCCGTAGAGCCGCTGGCGCACCGCGAGGGACTTCTGGAGGAGCGGCTGGGCCCGCTCCTTGAGGCCCAGGCTCTGGTAGACCCTGCCGATGACGAGCGCCAGCGCCGCCTGCGTCTCGGGCTGGTCCTCCAGCTCGGCCATGGCGCGCGTGGCGCCCTTGTCCAGGATCTCGCGCGCCGTCAGCGTCTCCCCGCGGGCTTCGCTGGGATCGGACCCCGCAAACACCTGCTCGAGGAAGTGCGTCAGCTTCACGGCCTTGTCGCGCTCCGCCCGGATCTCGTCCCGCTGGCGGGTGAGGCGCACGGCCTGCACGGTCATCATCGCGGTCAGGCCGAGGATCATCGCGAGCCCGACCGCCGCCGCGCCCACTCCAGCCTTGTGGCGACCCACGAACTTCCGCATGCGATAGGCCAGGGTGTCCGGCTGCGCCGCAACGGGCAGGTGTTCGCGATACCGCCGCAGATCCTCGGACAGGAGCGCGACGGATGCGTAACGCCGGCTCGGCTCCTTGCGCAGCGCCACCATCACGATGTTGTCCAGGTCGCCCCGCAGCTTCCGCCGAAGCTGCTGGGGGCGGAGGCCGCGCGCTGCGCCCAACGCGTCCTGCATCGCTCCCTCTCCGGCGACATGCTCGGACGGCCGGGGACTCCCCTCGCCGCGGCCGACGGCCGTGCTGGGCCGCTCGGGCTCCTGCTCCACGACGGCGCGCTGGAGCGCATCCGAGCTGGTTCCCCGCAGTCGGTAGGGCAAGTGACCCGTGAGCAGGACGTACAGCAGGACGCCGAGCGAATAGACGTCGGTGACGGTGGTGATGGCGCCGCCCTCGACCTGCTCCGGGCTCGCGTACTGCGGGGTCATCAGTCGCTGGCCGGTCATGGTGGCTTCGATCGTGCCGGGCAGCTCCGTGCCCTCGAGCAGCTTGGCGATGCCGAAGTCGAGAAGGCGCGGCACGCCGTCGGGGGTGACCAGGATGTTCGAGGGCTTGATGTCGCGGTGCACCACCAGGTTCTGGTGCGCGTACTGGACCGCGGCGCAGACCTGGCGGAAGAGATCGACCCTGGCCTCGAGCCCCAGACGATGCTGGTCGCAATACTGGTCCAGCGGCACTCCCTGGATGTACTCCATGACCAGGTACGGTCGGCCGTCCTCGGTGCTGCCGCCGTCCAGCAGGCGCGCGATGCCAGGGTGGTCGAGCGAGGCCAGGATCTGGCGTTCCGCGCGGAACCGGGCCGAGAGATCGGAGCGGTCCGCGCTGTATGCCAGGACTTTCAGGGCGACCTTCTGCTGGTACGCGTCGTCGGCTCGTACCGCGAGGTACACGGTGCTCATGCCGCCTTCGCCGATCCTGTCCTCCACCTCGTAGTGGCCGATCCGGCGGCCGACCAGGGAGGGCAGCGGGGGCGGCGGGGCCGCCGCGGGGACGACGGCGGGGCGCCCGAGGAACTCGGCCGCCTGTTCGTCGGCCGCGAGCAGCGACTCGACCTCGGCTTTCAGGTCGAGATCCTCGCCGCAAGCGGAGGAAAGGAAGGCCGTTCGCTCTTCGGCGGGCAGAGCCGCCGCCTCGTCGAAGAGGGACTCGATGCGGCGCCAGCGATCAGCCGCCACCTTTGGGCTCCGGGCCGCTCAGGCGCCGATACAGCCAGGCCTTGGCGACCCGGTACCGACGGCGCACCGTGGCGTTCGAGACGCCGAGCACCGCCGCAATCTCGTCGTGCTCCAGGCCGCCAAAGAAGCGCAACTCCACGACCTTCGCGAGCTCCGCATCGACGTCGTTGAGCTCGACCAGCGCCTCGTCCACCGCGACGATCTCGGCAGCGCCCTGGGCGGCGATGTCGGGCACCTCGTCGAGCACGACACGCCGCACACCGCCGCCGTGCTTGCCGAAGGAGCGACGACGCGCGTGGTCGGTCAGGATGCGCCGCATCATCTGCGCGGCGATGCCGAAGAAGTGCGCGCGGTTCTGCCAGTCGACGTGGCGTTGGCCGATCAGGCGCAGGAAGGCTTCGTGGATGAGATCGTGCGTCTGGAGCGTCTGGCCGGCGCTCTCGTGGTTGAGATACCGTCCGGCGAGGCGGCGCAGCTCGTTGTAGACGAGGGACACCAGCGCGTCGAGGGCCTGGTCGTCGCCGCCGCGCCACTTGGCGAGGAGCAGCGTCACGTCGTGCCGCGGCTCATCGCTCCCGGTCTCGCGTTCCTGGGACTTGTCGCTCATCAGGCGATGCCTGAAGTCACGCGGATCCCGCGCATTGTAACAAGCTGACGAGCTCCGCCTGGTCAGGTCGGTACGGGAGCCGCTCTTCGGGTTGGAGCGGTGGGCGTCTGTACAATGTCGGCATGGCAGAGGATCCCCTCGACGCCTTCGACAAGATCGCCGACGACATCCGGCGCCAGCAGGATGAGCTGGACGCTGCCGACAAGCTGCGTTCGGCGAAGGCGACGGAAGCCAAGAAGCGGAAGCCGGACGATGCGTCGGACGCGATCCTCGACGCGGTCAAGCCTCCCAAGGTCGACTAGCCGCCCCAGGCCGGACGACGAGGCGCCGCCGCCGGCCTGGCACGTCGAGGGGCCCGATGAACCATTGACCTGCCGCGCAGGCCGAGCTTAGTCTGGCCGCGAGGCGGCCGCCATGGATACGCAGCGTGTGGGCACGCGCATGGTCGTGGCGATCGGGGGGAATGCGCTGCTCGAGGCTGGATCGGCCGCGGCGGCCGAGCAGCAGTTCGCGAACGCGCTCGAGACCGCCGGCCCCTTGGTGGAGCTGATCGCTTCCGGCTGCGGCATGGTCATCACCCACGGGAACGGGCCCCAGGTGGGCGCGGCGCTGCTGCGGTCCGAGCTGGCCGCCGGCCAGGCCTACACGCTGCCCTACGACTGCTGTGTGGCGTCGACGCAGGGCGAGGTGGGTTATGTCCTGCAGTACGCGTTGTGGCAGCGCATGCAGCAGGTCGGCCTGCGGACGCCCGTGGTCACCGTCGTCACGCAGGTCCGCGTGGACCGCCACGATCCCGCCTTCGACAGGCCCACCAAGCCGGTCGGACCCTTCGAGAGCGCCCAACGAGTGGAGCGGCTGCGGCAGGAGCGTGGCTACGTGTTCGCCGACCTGGGCCCGCGCGGGTTCCGCCGCCTGGTGCCCTCGCCCGCTCCGCGGGAGATCGTCGAGGTACCCGCCATCCGCGCCTGCCTCGAGGAAGGCTTGGTGGTGATCGCGGCGGGCGGCGGCGGCGTGCCGGTGTTCAACGACAAGAACGTGGCGAAGGGCGTCGAGGCGGTCATCGACAAGGACCTCACCTCCGCGCTGCTCGCCGCGCAGATCGGCGCCGACCTGCTCGTGATCGTCACCGGCGAGCCGCAGGTCTTCCTGGACTACGGGCGGCCGGGGCAACGTCCGGTCGATCGCCTCACGGCAGCGGAGGCGCGCCGACATCTGGGGGCTGGCCAGTTTCCCCAGGGGAGCATGGGACCCAAGATCCAGGCGGCCCTCGACTTTCTCGCCCAGGGTGGGTCACGAGCGATCATCACTGACCGTGCGAACCTGGTGCGGGCAGTCGAAGAGCGGGCGGGCACGCAGATCGTGCCGGACGAGCCACACCTTCTCCATTGACGGAGCTCACATGGCCAAGCGAGTGATCATCATGGGCGCAGCCGGACGCGACTTCCACGACTTCAACGTGGTCTTCCGCGACGACCCCGCGACGGAAGTGGTGGCCTTCACTGCGACGCAGATCCCCAACATCGAGGACCGACGGTACCCGCCCGAGCTGGCGGGCCCGCGCTATCCCGGCGGCATCCCGATCCATCCCGAGTCCGAGCTGCCGGCGCTCATCCGCGGCCTCGCCGCGGATGAGGCGGTGTTCGCCTACAGCGACGTCTCGCACGAGACCGTGATGCACAAGGCCTCGCTGGTGCTCGCCGCCGGCGCCGCCTTCCGCCTGAACGGGCCCCGGGCCACCATGTTGCGCTCGAGGGTACCGGTCGTCTCCGTGTGCGCGGTGCGCACCGGCAGCGGCAAGAGCCAGACCACCCGGCGCGTGGCGCGCCTGCTGCGCGCGGCGGGCAAGCGCGTGGTCGCGATCCGCCATCCCATGCCGTACGGCGACCTGGTCAAGCAGCGCGTCCAGCGGTTCGGCGCACTGGCGGACCTCGATCGCCACGACTGCACGATCGAGGAGCGCGAGGAGTACGAGCCGCACATCGCGGCGGGCGGCGTCGTCTACGCGGGCGTCGACTACGCGGCCATCCTGGCCGAGGCGGAGCGCGAAGCGGACGTCATCCTCTGGGACGGCGGGAACAACGACCTGCCGTTCTACGTGCCCGACCTGGAGATCGTCGTCGCGGACCCGCACCGCGCCGGCCACGAGCGCACCTACCATCCGGGCGAAGCCAACCTGCGGCGGGCGCATGTGATCGTCATCAACAAGATCGACACCGCCTCGCCCGAGGGTGTGCAGACCGTCCGTGCGTCCATCCAGGAGCTGAACCCGCAGGCGATGGTCATCGACGCCGCCTCGCCGCTGGAGGTGCCCGACGGCGCCAAGATCCGCGGCAAGCGCGTCCTCGCCATCGAAGACGGCCCCACCCTGACGCACGGCGAGATGAAGTACGGGGCGGGCGTGCTGGCCGCCCGCAAGTTCGGGGCGGCGGAGGTGCTCGATCCGCGGCCGTGGGCGGTCGGGTCGATTGCGCGCACGTTCGAGAAGTACCCCGGCATCGGCCCGCTGCTGCCCGCCATGGGCTACGGCGACCAGCAGGTGAAGGACCTAGAGGCCACCATCGCCCGGACGCCGGCGGAGATGGTGCTGATCGCGACGCCCATCGACCTGCGGCGCGTGCTGCACATCGCGCAGCCGGCGCAGCGCGTAGGCTACGAGCTTCAGGAGATCGGCAAGCCGGACCTTTCGGACGCACTGGCCCGCCTGACGGGTGAGCAGGTGGCGGCGACCTCCTAGGCACAACCCACGGAGACCCAGGAGCGGCTGATGGCATGGGGACAGCCGCTCAAGCTTCTCAACCCGTGCCTCTCGATGTCCTTGTCTACCCTTGGACTGGTCGCAGCGCGGTAGCAGAAGCCACTCCGCGCGCTGCCGGAGAACCTCCCGGGGGAGGTCAGCGGTGGAAGCCGGGCATCAGCCCGGCACGCGGATCGTCATGGCATGGCGATCGGCCACGCCTCCACCTTGACGAGTCCGCTGGCCAGGATGGCGTCGAGCTCGCGGTCACGCGCCAGGAGGGCACATCCCGCACTCTCGGCCATCACGGCAATGATGCAGTCGATCGTCGAACGTATGGTGACGCCTCGCTCGCGCAGCTTCCGGTAGACCTCGGCGGCTCTCAGGTAGGCGTCAATCCCTTCGGGTTCGAGAAAGGACATGTCCCGGAACGATCGCTGGATGGCTGCGCGGATGGCCTCCTTCCGGAGGCCCTGGAACACCTCGGTCACCACGATCCCGCATGTCCACGGCTCGTCCTCGCCACGCAGCAGCGCCTCGACGGCGTCGGCATGTGGAGAGCGTGTTCCGTTCAAGAACTCAACCCAGGCCGAGGTATCGACCAGGACCCTCACCGCCTCGGTTTCCGCTTGCGCAAGCCGTCAAGGTCGCCTTCCCACTTCGCCTGGCCGCGCAGATCGGCCAGCCGCTTGACCCGATTGCGTCTGGCGTAGAGCCTCAGCGCCTCGTTGATCACGGCGGTCTTCGTCTTCCCGCCCGAAGCCTCGACGGCTTCGGCGAGCGCGTGATCATCCACGTTCAAGGTCGTCCGCATGGCTTGCCCTCCATGCAGATGATAGACCATATTCATCTGCATCCATCCACCGCCGCCATGGCGCGATCGTCGCCTTCATCCGAAAGCACCGAGGCAGCCGTGAGCGCGGGCCGCGAAGTGGCATGTCCCTTGGATGGATGCATTCAGGACCACCGCCAAAGATGGTGCGCCCCGCCCGATTCGAACGGGCGACCTACAGATTCGTAGTCTGTTGCTCTATCCAGCTGAGCTAGGGGCGCACGGTACGCCGATGAGGAACCGGAATTCTAGCCCGCCTGCGGCCGGGCCGCAAGCGGGCCAGGGTCGAGCGCGAGGCGTCAGAACATCGCCGCCCAGCCCACGCCGATCAGGACCAGGACCAGCCAGGGGACGGTGACGCCCCAGTGGACCGCGCCCGTCTTCTTGCCGATCGCGACCGCGAAGCCGGTGGCCGTCAGGAAGACCAGCCAGATGCGGAACAGGTCGAGCTGCTGGGCCAGGACGTAGAGCGGCTTGGGAGTGGACGCGCGGTCCAGGAGCAGGGTCGCGTTGGCGGCCAGGACCGTCTCGGGCGGGTCACTCCACGCACCCTTCATGGCCATCGCGCCCAGGAAGAGCGGGATGGTGACGAGCGCCGTGATGAGCCACGCGTAGGTCACGATCGCGAACGACTGCTTGAACGTGACGTTGCCCTCGAAGAAGAAGCGGTAGACGAACATCAGCACCACCGCCGTCAGCAGGGTCAGCAGCACCGGGAAAACGGTCCCCGAGAGCCAGAACATGCCCCGGATGAACGGCTCGGCGGAGGCCGGCGGCAGCGGGCCCTCCTGCCCCGTCTCGGCCTGCTGGTTGGCCATGAACTCCATCACGTCGATCTTCGACATCCACACCGACATCATCACGACGTGCAGCACGACGAAGACGGCCAGCGCCAGCCACGGCGACGGGTTGCGGACGATCGCCGCGAACGCCTCGCGCGGCGCGACCAGCAGGTTGCCCAGGATCGACAGGAACGACGGCGAAGCCGGCGACGCAGCCGGAGCCGACAGGTCGGTGCTCATGGCAATGCCCCCCTCTTGGTTCTCCCCGAGACCGCGAAGGACCCGGGGTCCGGTCTATTCGTAGCGAAGCGCTTCGATGGGATCGAGCCGGGCGGCCTTGGCCGCCGGCCACAGGCCGAAGGTGAGGCCGGTGAAGACCGCGACCAGGAACGCGATCGCGACCCAGGTGGGCTGCATCACCGCCGGGAACGGCGAGAAGGCGTTCACGAGCATCGCCACCCCGCCGCCGATCACGATGCCCAGCACCCCGCCCACTCCCGTGAGCGTCATGGCCTCGGTGAGGAACTGCGCCAGGATGTCGCGGCGGGTGGCGCCCAGCGCCTTGCGCACGCCGATCTCCCGCGTCCGCTCGGTGACCGACACCAGCATGATGTTCATCACGCCCACGCCGCCCACCACCAGGCCGATCGAGGAGATGGCGATCATCACCATGTAGATGCCGCCCGTGATCTGGTTGTAGAGGTTCGTGAGCGTGTCCTGCGTGAAGATCATGAAGTTGTCGGGCTGCAGGAACTTGAGCTTGCGCTGGCGGCGCAGCACGCTGCGCACCTCGTCGGCGGCCTCGTCCATCCTGTCGGGCGAGACCGGCTTCAGGTCCGCCACCATGAAGTTGAAGAACGGGTTGCGCTTGCCGGTGGAGCCCAGGGGCACCAGGATGTCGTTGTCGCGGTTCATGCCGAGGAACTTGCCCCGCCGCTCCAGCACGCCGATGACCGTGAAGCGGAGCCCGTCGATCATCATCTCCTTGTCGATGGGGTCGCGCGGCCCGTAGAGCGACTCGGCCACGTCGTGGCCGATCACGGCCACGCGCGTCCCGCGGTTGACGTCCATCGTGGTCAGGAACCGGCCCTTCTCCACGTACGTGTCGTGCACGGTCGCGAACGCCTCGGTGGTGCCCAGCAGCGAGGCCGCCTGCACCCGCGCGTTCCCCGTCTTGATGGTGTCGTAGACGAGCACCTCCATCGGCGAGAGCTCCCTCACCGAGGGGCAGTGCTCCAGGATGGCCTTGATCTCGTTCTCGGACAGGCCGCGCCGCCGGCGGCGCTCCTCGTTGGTGAGGTTCTCGCCGGGACCCCAGGGGCGCACGAACACGACGGCCGAGCCGAGGTTCTGGATCTGGGTGGCCATCGACTGGTTGAGCCCGGCCACGATCGAGCTCATCCCGGTCACGGTCATGATGCCCATGACCACGCCCAGGATGGTGAGGCCCGCCCGCAGCTTGTAGGCGCGGATGGCGGCCAGGCCCATGCCGATGGCCTCCCACATCGCGGAGAGCGTCGAGCGGCGCCTGGCCAGCACGCTACTCCTGCCGCAGCGCTTCGACGGGGTCGAGCGAGGCCGCGCGGCGGGCCGGATAGACCCCCGCCACCAGGCCCACCAGGCTGGAGACGATGAGGGCCAGCGCCACGGCCCACGGCTCGACCGGCGCCGTGAACTCCGTCGACATGATGCCGCCCAGCACCAGCGCGAGCAGGAAGGCCAGGGCCGCGGCGCCCAGCACGCCCAGCGCGCCGCCGAACAGCGAGAGCACGACCGACTCCACCAGGAACTGGCGCAGGATGTCGCGCCGGCGCGCGCCCAGGGCCTTGCGCACCCCGATCTCCCGTATGCGCTCGGTCACCGAGACCAGCATGATGTTCATGACCACCACGCCGCCGATGACGAGGCTGATGGCGGTGACGAGGATGGTGACCACGTAGATGCCGCGGGTCGCGCTCTGCCAGAACTCCATCACCGACTCGCCGGTCTCGATGTTGAAGTCGTCGGCCTCGCCGAAGCCCAGGTGCCGGCGCACGCGCATGATCACGCGCGCCTGGTCCTGCGCGGCCTCCATCTGCTCCATGGACGCGGCCTGGGCGGTGATGGTGATGGACCGCCGGCCTCCCACCAGCTTGCGGAAGGTGTCGAGCGGGATCCAGATGAAGTTGTCCTGGCTCTCGCCGAAGATCTTGCCCTTGCGGACGGCCACGCCCACCACCCGGATCTCGTAGCCGTCGACGTTGACCGTCTTGCCCAGCGGCTCCGCGGTGTTGAAGAACGCGTCCACCAGGTCGGCGCCGATCACGGCCACCGGCCGCGCCCTGTCCTCGTCGTCCTGGATCAGGTGGCGGCCCGCCGTCAGCTCGCGCACCGAGCCCAGGCGGCTCCAGTTCTCGGTGACGCCCATGATCTGGACGCTCTCCTGCTTGGTGCGCCCGTACTTCACGGTGCGCCTCGCGAAGAGCGCGGCGCCCACCTCGCTGCAGGCGTCGCAGCCCGCGCGCACGGCGCGCAGGTCGTCCAGGGTGATGTCCTTGCGCTTGTTCATCTCGCGCCACTGCTCGTGGCTGGTGATGATGTCGGGCATCTTCTGGACCGAGAAGCTGTTGGAGCCCAGCTCCAGGACCTGCCTGGCGATGTAGCGGTCCAGCCCCTCCGTGATGGCCACCACCGCGATGACGGAGGAGACGCCGATCAGGATGCCCAGCACGGTGAGGAAGGAGCGCAGCTTGTTCGCCCGCAGGGAAGCCAGGGCGATGCGCGCCGCTTCAGCGAATGGCATGTCCGGTTCCTTGGAAGCCCCTTGCCCCCGAGTCTACCGCCGTTCGTCCTTCTCGATCTGGCCGTCCCGGATGTTGATCGTGCGATGCGCGTGCTCGGCGATGTCGCGCTCGTGCGTGACCAGGATGATGGTGTTGCCCTCGGTGTAGAGCCGCTCGAACAACCGCATGATCTCCTCGCCGGTCGCCGAGTCCAGGTTGCCCGTCGGCTCGTCGGCCAGCAGGATGGCCGGGCCCATCACCAGCGCGCGCGCGATGGCCACGCGCTGCCGCTGGCCGCCCGACAGCTCGTTCGGCCGATGGTTGACGCGATCGCCCAGGTCCACCATCTCCAGCGCCTTGCGCGCCTTCTCCAGCCGCTCCTCCTTGGGGATGCCGGCGTACACG
>JAICEW010000083.1 GCA_025923995.1 Vicinamibacteria bacterium
GAAGATGCTGTCGAACGTGCAGGAGGTGAAGGCGCGCGGCGGGCGGGTCCTGGCGGTGGCGGCCGAGGGCGACCAGCACCTCGCGCACGTGCTGGAGCCGCACGACGTGCTGCTGCGCGTGCCCGAGGTGGAGGAGCTGTGGTCCCCGCTGCTGATGGTGGTGCCGCTGCAGCTGCTGGCCTACCACGTGGCGGTGCGCGCCGGGCGCGACGTGGACCAGCCGCGCAACCTGGCCAAGTCGGTCACCGTCGAATGAGCTCGTCCGTCTCCCCCGCGGAGTCGCCGCTGCTCTCGGGCCTCAACCCGCAGCAGCGCGAGGCCGTGCTGGCGGCCGAGGGGCCGGTCCTCATCCTGGCCGGCGCCGGCAGCGGGAAGACGCGCGTGATCACGCACCGTATCGCGCACCTGGTGAAGGAGCGCGACGTCCCACCCGGGCGGCTGCTGGCGGTGACGTTCACCAACAAGGCGGCCGGCGAGATGCGCTCGCGGGTGGAGCGGCTGCTGGAGGGGACCACCGTCACCAGCTGGATCTCCACCTTCCACGCGCTGTGCGTCCGCCTGCTGCGGCGGGAGGCGGCCGCGGCCGGGCTGCCCCACGACTTCCTGATCTACGACGACGACGACCAGATGCAGGCCGTGCGGGAAGCCATGCGCGACCTGAACCTCTCCGAGAAGCTGCACCCGCCGCGACGCCTGCTCTCCCGCATCTCGGCCGCGAAGAACCTGCGCCGGGAGACGGTGGCGGTGGACGACGAGGAGGCCTCGGGCATCACCGAGCGGGTGGCCGCGCGCTACGGCCTCATCCTCCAGCGCGCGGGCGCGCTCGACTTCGACGACCTGCTGCTGCGCGCGGTCGCCCTGCTGCAGGACAACCCGTCGGTGTGCCAGGCGTACGGCGAGCGCTTCCAGTACGTGCTGGTGGACGAGTACCAGGACACCAACCGCACGCAGTACGACCTCATGCGCCTGCTGGCGGGCGGACACGGCAACCTGACGGTGGTGGGCGACGAGGACCAGTCGATCTACTCCTGGCGCGGCGCCGACATCCGCAACATCCTCGACTTCGAGGCCGACTTCCCCGGGGCGCGCGTGCTGCGCCTGGAGGAGAACTACCGCTCGACGCAGGCCATCCTGGACGCCGCCTCGGGCCTGGTCGCGCACAACCGCGCGCGCAAGGGCAAGACGCTGCGCGCGGTGAAGGACGCGGGCGCCCCCGTGCGCCTGCACCGTGCGGGCGACGAGTTCCAGGAGGCGGCCTTCGTGGTGGACCGCATCGCCGCGGTGCGCGGGCGGGGCGCCCGGGCCGCGGTGCTCTTCCGCACCAACGCGCAGAGCCGGTTGTTCGAGGAATCGCTCCTGCGCCACGGCATCCCGTACCTGGTGGTGGGCGGTGTCGGGTTCTACCAGCGCAAGGAGGTCAGGGACGTGCTGGCCTACCTGCGCCTCATCCAGAACCCGCGCGACCATCTGGCGCTGCGGCGCGTGATCAACGTGCCGACGCGCGGGATCGGCAACCGGACGGTGGAGGAGATCGAGAAGGCGGCGGCCGAGCGCGGCAGCACCCTGTGGGAGGGGCTAGGCGTGGTGGTGGACGAGGACCGCCTGCCCGCCCGCGCCACGCTGCCTCTCGCGCGCTTCCGGGAGCTGATCGAGGGGCTGCGCACCCAGGCCGCGGGCCTGGGCCTGCGCGCCCTCCTCGAGCGCACCCTGGCCCAGACCGGGTACGCGGCCGCGCTGGCGCAGGAGGACTCGCAGGAGAGCCAGGACCGGCTGGAGAACCTGGCGGAGCTGCTCTCCGCCGCCGCCGACTACGAGACGCGCGAGAGCGTGCCCACGCTGGCCGGCTTCCTGGACCGCACGTCGCTGCTGGCGGACGCGGACCAGGTGAAGGACGACGCTCCGGTGATCCTGATGACGCTGCACTCGGCCAAGGGTCTCGAGTTCGACGCCGTCTTCCTGGTCGGCATGGAAGAGGGGCTGGTCCCCCACACCCGCAGCCTGGTGAGCCCGGCCGCGCTGGAGGAGGAGCGGCGGCTCATCTACGTGGGGATGACGCGCGCCATGGACGAGCTCAGCCTGACCTGGGCCCAGAGCCGCCAGGTCTTCGGCCAGCGGCGCGTGACCGAGCCCAGCCGCTTCCTGACCGAGATCCCGCGCGAGCACGTGGAGACGTCGGGCGAGGCCGCGGCGCCCGCGTGGGCCGCGCCCAAGCGCCGCTTCGCCCGCGACAACGAGGCGCGCGAGGGACCCGCGGTGCCGCCCCCTCCGCCCGACGCGCAGGAGATGCGCCCCGGCGTGCGCGTCCGGCACCCGCTGTTCGGCGTGGGCACGATCGTCCGGCGGGAGGGCACGGACGACGACCTCAAGCTCACCGTGTCCTTCGCGGGCGTGGGCGCCAAGCGCCTGGTGGCCCGCTACGCGGGCCTCACGGTCGAGTAGCCCGACCGCCCAGAATGCCAGAGGGGCTCGCGAGCCCCTCTGGTGCCGTGGCTTCCGGCCTTCCGGTGTCGCGCGCTACGTGCGGGGCTTGAGGTCCTGCACCACCCAGCGGCTGATGGCGCGGGGGCCCTCGCGCTGCAGCTCGTACTTGCGGAGGGTCATCACGTAGGGCGCGGGCTTCTCGTCCTTGAGCGTGAGGTCCAGGTCGACCGTCTTGCTCACGACCTCGCCCGTCACGCCCTCCAGGGAGTCGACCGTGCCCACCGAGAGCGTCATGTGGCGGCGCTCCTTGTCGAGCGCGTCCTTGGCCGCGGCCACCTGCTTGCGCAGGTCCGCGGCCGCCCGGGTGAACTTGTCGTAGTCGGTGGCCGTGGACTGGAGGCTGGCCGGCACCGGCTTGTTCTGCTTCTTGAGCGCCAGGACTTCCTCGACCTTGCCTGCGTCGAGGGTGGCGCGCGCGTCCTTCATGTTCTGGGCGAGCTGCGCCTCGAGGGACTTCACCTTGGCCGTCAGCTCGCCGGCGGTCACGGGGGCGCGCTGCTCCTCGCTGACGTTCGTGATCTTCCAGGACTCGACCGGCTTGTCGAACTTCACGGCCGCGAAGCTGCTGAGCGTCTGGTCGTCCTTGGCCTTCACCGCGTTGAAGTACTGGTCGACGACCGTCTTTTCTCCGCCGCCGCACGCGGCGGTGACCACGACCACGGCAAAGGCGGCCAGGGCCGCGCCATGATTCCTCATCGCCGTCCTCCTCTTCGCCGATGCCTTACGACCTTCACTCGACCGCGTCCGTCGGTGGCGGGGGCGCGGGCGCCTCTTCGGCGTCCCGTTCGGCCAGTCGGGCCACGGACACCAGATGGTCGCCCTCCTCCAGCTGGATGAGGGTGACCCCTTGCGTGTTGCGCCCTATGGTCGAGATCTCGGACGTGTCGAGGCGGATGATCATACCCTTTTCAGTGATGAGCATCACCTCCTCCTCGCGACGAAGGAGCTTCACGCCCACCACCGGGCCGTTGCGCCCGGAGGTCTTGATGTTGATGAGGCCCTTGCCGCCGCGGCTCTGGAGGCGGTACTCGGCGAGGTCCGTCTTCTTGCCGTAGCCGTTGGCGGTCGCGGTGAGCACCGTGCCCTCCGCCACCACCTCCAGCGCCACCACCTCGTCCCCCGTCTCCAGCTCGATGCCCTTCACGCCGTAGGCGGCGCGGCCCATGGGCCGCACGTCCTCCTCGTGGAAGTGGATGGCCATGCCCTCGCGGGTGGCCAGCAGCACCTCGTCGCCGCCCGAGGTGAGGACCGCCTCGATGAGCGCGTCGTCGTCCTCGACCGAGAGCGCGATGATCCCGCTGGGACGCGGGTTCGAGAAGGCGGCCAGCTCCGTCTTCTTCACGATGCCCTTGCGCGTGGCCAGGAGCACGTAGCCGCCGCCCTCGAAGCTGCGGGCGGCCAGGAAGGCGGCGATCTTCTCGCCCGGCTGCAGGCGCACCAGGTTGACGGCCGCCTTGCCCTTGCCCTGCGGGCCCACGTCAGGGATCTCGTGCACCTTGAGCCAGTACACGCGCCCGCGGTCGGTGAAGATGAGCACGTAGGAGTGGGTGGAGGCGATGAAGAGCTGGTCGACGAAGTCCTCGTCCCGCGTCTTCATGCCCACCCGGCCACGGCCGCCGCGGCGCTGGCTGCGGTAGGACGAGAGGTAGGTCCGCTTGATGTAGCCGCTGTGGCTGATCGAGATCACGACGTCCTCGTCGGCGATCAGGGCCTCGGCCGTGATCTCGTCCACGGCGTCCGCGATCTCCGTTCGCCGGGCGTCGCCGTGTTCGTCGCGGATCTTCCTGAGCTCGTCCCCTACGATCTGGTCGACGCGCGTGGCCGAGGCCAGGATGTCCTTCAGGTCCGCGATCAGCACGCGCTTCTCCGCCAGCTCGTCCACGATCTTCTGGCGCTCCAGGCCCGTGAGGCGCTGCAGCTGCAGGTCCAGCACGGCCCTGGCCTGGATCTCCGACATGCCGAAGCGCTCGATGAGGCCGGTGCGCGCGATCTCGGGCGACTTCGACGACCGGATCAGCGCGATGACCTCGTCCAGGTGGTCGAGGGCGATGACGTAGCCCTCCAGGACGTGGGCTCGCTCCTCCGCCTTGCGCAGGTCGTGCGCCGTGCGCCGTCGCACCACGTCGCGCCGGAAGTCGATGAAGAGCTCGCACACCTCGAGCAGGTTCAGCACGCGCGGGCGCTGGTCGACGATGGCCAGCATGATCACGCCGAAGGTGTCCTGCAGCGGCGTGTGCTTGTACAGGTTGTTGAGGATGACCTGCGAGGGCTCGCCCTTGCGCACGTCCACCACCACGCGCATGCCCCGGCGGTCGCTCTCGTCGCGCAGGTCGGAGATGCCGTCGATCTGCTTGTCGCGCACCAGCTCGGCGATGCGCTCGATGAGGCGGGCCTTGTTGACCTGGAAGGGGATCTCGGTGATGACGATCGACTCCCGGTCCCCCTTGCGGACCTCGATCTCCGCCCGCGCGCGCATGACGATCGACCCGCGTCCGGTGCGGTAGGCCTGGCGGATGCCGGCCCGCCCGCAGATCAGGCCCGCGGTCGGGAAGTCGGGGCCGGGAACGCGCTCCAGGAGCCCCTCCAGCCGCTCGTCGGGCGTCAGGTCCTGGTTCCCCAGCAGGAACAGCAGGGCCTCCACCACCTCGCCCAGGTTGTGCGGCGGGATGTTGGTGGCCATGCCGACCGCGATGCCGGAGGAGCCGTTCACCAGCAGGTTGGGCACGACCGTGGGGAGCACCGTCGGCTCCGTCGAGCTGTCGTCGTAGGTCGGCTGGAAGTTGACGGTGTCCTTCTCGATGTCGGCCATCATGGCCGCGCCCGCGCGCGTGAGGCGGGCCTCGGTGTAGCGCTGCGCCGCGGGCGGGTCGCCGTCCACCGAACCGAAGTTGCCCTGGCCGTCCACCAGCAGCACGCGCATGTTGAACGGCTGCGCCATGCGCGCCAGCGTGTCGTAGATGGCGGCGTCGCCGTGCGGGTGGTAGTTGCCCATCACCTCGCCGACGATCTTGGCCGACTTGCGGTAGGGCCGCCCCGGCTGCAGGCCCATCTGCTGCATGCCGTACAGCACGCGCCGGTTGGCGGGCTTGAGCCCGTCCCGCACGTCGGGCAGGGCGCGGCCGATGATGACGGACATGGCATACGCCATGTACGACTGCTGCATCTCGTCGGCCAGGTTGGTCGGGATCTTGACGAGGGCGATCGGGTCCTGTGGCTCCATGTCAGATGTCGAGGTTGCGCACGTTGAGCGCGTTCTCTTCGATGAACAGGCGCCGCGGCTCCACGGCGTCGCCCATGAGCGTGGTGAACATGTTCTCGGCCACCTCTTCGTCCTCCAGCTTGATCTGGAGCAGCGTGCGCGTGGTCGGGTCCATCGTGGTCTCCCACAGCTCCTCGGCGTTCATCTCGCCCAGGCCCTTGTAGCGCTGGATGGAGAGGCCGCGCTTGCCCTCGGCCAGGATGTGGTCGACGAGCGCATCGCGGTCGCCCACCACTGTCTCGCTGCCGTCGATGACGATCAGCGGCGGGTGGTCCAGCTCGCGGAACTCCTCGTAGGTGGCGTAGAGCGCCTTGTATTCGGGCGAGGTGATCAGCTCGTGGCCGACGCGCACCTCGCGGGTGTGGCTGTTCACGGGCTGCTGCAGCACGATCTCGAACACGCCGTGCTCCTCGTCCGACTCCAGCACCACGTCGCGGCCCGCCTCGCGCAGCGGGCGGATCAGCTCCTTGAGCTGCGCCTTGTCGCTGAACACCTCGACGTCCTTCACCTGCCCGCGCAGCAGCAGCTCCACCAGGGCGCGCGGCGTGCCCTTGCGCTCGACCAGGTCCAGCAGCTTGCGGAAGGCGACCATGCGCTCCATCAACCGCACCAGGCGCGGCCCCTCCACCGTGAGGCCGCTGCCCGCGCGCACGCTGCGGTTCTCGACGGCCCGCTCCATCAGGTACGCGTCCAGCGCGGGCTCGTCCTTGAGGTAGCGCTCGCTCTTGCCGTGCTTGGCCTTGTAGAGCGGCGGCTGCGCGATGTAGAGGTGCCCACGCTCGATCAGCTCCTTCATGTGCCGGTAGAAGAACGTCAGCAGCAGCGTGCGGATGTGGCTGCCGTCCACGTCGGCGTCGCACATCAGGATGATGCGGTGGTAGCGCAGCTTGGAGATGTCGAAGTCGTCCGCGCCCACGCCGGTGCCCAGCGCGGCGATGATGTTGCGGATCTGCTCGGAGCTGAGCGTCTTGTCCAGCCTGGCCTTCTCCACGTTCAGGATCTTGCCGCGCAGCGGCAGGATGGCCTGGAAGACGCGGTCGCGGCCCTGCTTGGCGGAGCCGCCGGCCGAGTCGCCCTCCACCAGGTACAGCTCGCACAGCTCCGGGTTGCGCTCCTGGCACTCGGCCAGCTTGCCGGGCAGGCCGGCGCCGTCCAGGGCTCCCTTGCGGCGGGTCAGGTCGCGCGCCTTGCGCGCGGCCTCGCGCGCGCGGGCGGCGTCCAGCACCTTCTGGACGATGCGCTTGCCCACCTGCGGGTTCTCTTCCAGGAACGCGCCGAGCCGCTCGCCCATCAGGCTCTCGACGATGCCCTTGACCTCGGAGTTGCCCAGCTTGCCCTTGGTCTGGCCCTCGAACTGCGGGTTGGGGACCTTGACGCTGATGACGGCCGTCAGGCCCTCGCGCGTGTCCTCGCCCTGCAGCGGCTCGGACATGTCCTTGGCAATGCCCGAGGCGGTCGCGTAGTTGTTGAGGCTGCGCGTGAGCGCGCCCTTGAAGCCGACCAGGTGGGTGCCGCCGTCGTGGGTGTTGATGTTGTTCGCGAACGAGTACACGTTCTCGGCGTAGCCGTCGTTCCACTGCAGCGCGATCTCGACCTGCACGCCCTCGCGGGTGCCCTCGATCGAGATGGGCGTGGGCTGCAGCACCTCCTTGTTGCGGTTCAGGTGCTGCACGAAGGACGAGATGCCGCCGTCGTACTGGAAGCGGTGCTTCTTGTCCTCCCGCTCGTCGTCGAGCGTGATCACGATGCCGCGGTTCAGGAAGCTGAGCTCGCGCAGCCGCTGGGAGAGCGTGTCGAAGCTGAAGACGGTCGTCTCGAAGATGCTGGGATCGGACTTGAAGGTGACCTTGGTGCCGCGCTTGTCGGTGACGCCGGTGTTCTCCAGCTGCCCTTGCGGGATGCCGCGGGAGTACGACTGGCGGTAGACCTTCTTGTCGCGCCAGATCTCGACCTCGAGCGTCTCGCTGAGCGCGTTCACCACCGAGATGCCGACGCCGTGCAGGCCGCCCGACACCTTGTAGGCGCCCTTGTCGAACTTTCCGCCCGCGTGGAGCTTGGTCAGCACCACCTCCGCCGCGTCCATGCCGGGCACGGTGGGGTGCGGGCCCACGGGGATGCCGCGGCCGTTGTCGACCACGGTGACGGAGTTGTCGATGTGGATGGTGACGTTGATCTCGCTGCAGTAGCCGGCCAGCGCCTCGTCGACGGAGTTGTCCACCACCTCGTACACCAGGTGGTGCAGCCCCGCTTCGCCGGTGGAGCCGATGTACATGGCCGGGCGCACGCGTACCGCCTCCAGCCCTTCCAGCACCCGGATGGCGCCGGCTCCGTACTCCCCGCCCTGTCCGTCCATCGTCTCGTCGGTCATGGCTCCTTCTAGGCCGCGCCTTTTGTCAGGCTGCGGTCACCCGTCCCTCGTCCACCGTGAACACGCGGCCCAGGCCCAGGCGGCGGGCCCAGCCGGGGTGCGCGGTCGTCACCAGCGCCTGTCCCCGCTCCGACACCTCGCGGCACAGCTGGGCCGCGCGCGGCTCGTCCAGCTCGGAGTCCAGGTCGTCCAGCAGCGCCACCGCGGAGTCGCCGCGCTCCGCGCGGTAGACCGCGAGCGTCGCCAGCGCCAGCGCGAGCAGGAGGCTGCGCGCCTGGCCGGACGAGGCGTGGTCGGCCGCGTCGACACCGTCGATGTTGAGCCGAATGGGGTCCCGGTGAGGCCCGCACAGGCTCCGCCGCGCGCGCTGCTCCTCGCGACGCCGGCGGTCCACCTCGCCGCGCAGCCCCTGCGCCTGCTCCGCCTCGCTCGGTACGGTGGCCTCCGGCGCCAGCTCCACGTCGTAGCGCTCCCCTTGCGGGCGGTATCCCTCGCGCAGCGCCTCGCGCAGCCGCTCGGCGTAACCGGCCCGGCGGTGCCGCAGCGCGGCGCCCAGCTCGATGAGGCGCTCGTCCCACGCCTCGAGGTCCCGGCCGCCGCGCTCCAGGCAGGCATTGCGCTGCCGGACCACGAGCTCGTAGTCGCGCAGCGTCCGGCGATAGGCGGGCCACAGGGCCGCGGCGCCACGGTCGAGGTAGCTGCGCCGCTCCCGCATGGGACCGCGGACGATGCGCAGGCGGTCGGTCGAGTACACGACGGCTTCCAGCCGGCCCTGGTAGGCCGCGGATGTCACCTGCCCGCCGTCCACGTGCAGCGTGCGTCCCTCGGGCCGCACGTCCACCTGCAGCGCCGTCTCCCGGCGCGCGGGGCCGCTCGTGACGCCGGCGGCGCGGGCGAAGGGGGCGTCGCGCCGGATGAGCTGCTGCACGCGCTCGGTCCGGAAGGACCGTCCGCGCGCGAGCAGCGCGACCGCCTCCAGCAGGCTGGTCTTGCCCTGCGCGTTGCGCCCCACGAAGACGTTCAGCCCCGGCTCCAGCGTGACGGCGGCTTCACGGATGTTCCGCAGGTCGCGTACCTCCAACCGTTCGACATGGACTCGATCCACCCCAGGGCACCGCTTCGGCGTGCGTCGCGGTCAGAGCCGGATGGGCATGACGACGTAGCGGTAGTCCGTGTCGCCGCCGGCCGCCGGCCGCAGCGTGCCCTGGCTCTCCGAGTCCTTGAGATCCATCTGCACCGTCTCCGTGCCCGCCGCGCCCAGGAAGTCGAGCAGGTACTGGGCGTTGAACCCGATCTCGACCGGGCCGCCCTTGTACTCGGTGGGCAGGCTCTCGCGCGCCTCGCCCAGGTCCGGCGACGAGGCCAGCAGCTCCAGCTGTCCCGAGGAGAGGCTCAGCTTGATGGCGCGGCTGCGCTCCGAGGAGAGCAGGCTCACGCGGCGGATGGCGGTGGCCAGCCGCTCGCGCTCCAGCGTCACCTGCTTGTCCCCCGCGGCCGCGATCACCTTCTCGAAGGCCGGGAACTGCCCCTCGATCGTCTTGCTGGCGAGCGTGCGCCCGCCGACCGTGAAGACCAGGTGATTGTCGGCCTGCTGGAACTGGGCCTCCTCCTCGTCCTCCAGCAGGCGAGCGATCTCCTGGATGGCCTTGCGCGGGACCAGCACCCGTTGCGGCTCGGACAGCTTGAGGGCCACCTTGCGGTGCGCGTACGCCAGCCGGTGGCCGTCGGTCGCCACCAGGGCGACGCCGTCCTTGTCCATCACCATGAGCGCGCCGGCCAGGTAGTAGCGGGCGTCCTCCGCCGTGATGGCGAAGGCGGTGCGCGCGATCAGGTCCTTGAGGGCCGCCCCCGGCAGCGCCACGCCGCCCTTGCCCTTGCTCTCGGGCAGCGCGGGAAAGTCCTCCTTGGGCAGCCCGGCCATCTTGAAGCGCACCTGCTCACAGTCCACCTGCGCCCAGGCGTCGGGCAGCATCTTGATGCGGACGTCGCCCTCCGGCAGCGAGCGGGCGATCTCGTAGAGCTTCTTGGCCCCCAGGGTGATGGCACCTTCGCTCTTGACCTCGGCCGCGCACCCGCCCCGCAGCGACACGTCGAGGTCGGTGGCCGAGATGCGCAGCTCGCCGCCCTTGGCCTCGGCCAGCACGTTGGACAGGATGGGTATGGAGTTCTTCCGCTCCACGATGCCCTGCACCAGCTGCAGCTCCTTCACCAGGTCGGCCTTGCGAACGCTGATCTCCATACAGGCGTTACCTCAGGAACTCTCTACCCCGTAGGACAGTCTTGTCACTGTAGAAGACGTCTGCGGATCCGTGCGAAGCCTCCCAAGTGGCTGGTGAGGCAGGCGGGTAGGCTGTGCGTGATCCTGTGGACGGACCCGCGGGAATCCCTCCGTCCTGTGGGAGAGCGCGCACCCGCGGTCCGTGCGCGGCTCCTCGCGTGCGCCGCAGGTGGAAAAGTGCCGCAAGCTCATCGAAACGCCTGCACGAAGCTGTTGATGAGCCTGTCGAATTCGGGGTCGCGCTTGCGCATGGTGTCGATCTTGCGGACCGAGTGGATGACCGTCGAGTGGTGCTTGCCGCCGAAGACCTTGCCGATCTCCGGCAGGGACGAGTTGGTGAGGGTCTTGGTCAGGTACATCGCGATCTGCCGGGGCTCCGCCACCGACTTCGAGTTGTTCTTGGCCTTGAGGTCGGCCAGCTTCACGTTGTAGTGGTCGGCCACCAGCTTCTGGATCATCTCGACCGTGATCGGCTTGTCCTCGGTCTGCAGCAGGTCGCGCAGGACCTCCTGGGCCAGGCCCAGGTCGATGTCCCGGCCGGTCAGGCTCGCGTAGGCGATCAGGCGGATGAGGCTGCCCTCCAGCTCGCGGATGTTCGTCCGCACCTTGCTGGCGATGAACAGCGCCACGTTCTCGGGGATCTCGACCCGCTCCGCCTCCGCCTTCTTGCGCAGGATGGCGACCTTGGTCTCGATGTCCGGCGGCTGGATGTCGGCGATGAGGCCCCACTCGAAGCGGCTGTGCAGGCGCTCTTCGAGGGTCGGGATCTGGCGCGGCGGGCAGTCGCTCGAGATCACGATCTGCTTCTGCGAGTCGTGCAGCGCGTTGAAGATGTGGAAGAACTCCTCCTGCGTGCGGTCCTTGCCGGCGATGAACTGGATGTCGTCCACCAGCAGCACGTCGATCGAGCGGTACTTCTGGCGGAACGCTGGCAGCCGGTCGAACCGGATGGCGTTGATCATCTCGTTGATGAACCGGTCCGCGGAGATGTAGAGCAGGTTGAGCGAGCGGTTGCGCGCCTGGATGTAGTGCCCGATCGCATGCATGAGGTGGGTCTTGCCCAGCCCCACGCCGCCGTAGAGGAAGAGGGGGTTGTAGGACTTGCTCGGGATCTCGGCCACCGCGCGCGCGGCCGCGTGCGCGAACTGGTTGGAGGAGCCCACCACGAAGCTCTCGAACGTGTACTTGGGGTTGAGCGAGGCGGACGAGGTGGGAGCGTCGGCCGCGGGCTCCGCCGCGGCCGGCTTCTCCGGCGCGGAAAGGAACGAGACCTCCACGTCGCCGCGGCCCAGCTCCTGCAGGGCCTCAGAGATGACGCCCAGGTAGTTGCGGCTGAGCCATTCGCGGAACTGCGGGTTCGGCACCCAGACGTGCAGCGCGGAGCCCTGGAGCGCGCGGAACTGCGTGGGCCGGAACCACGTGCCGAAGCTATGGGGATTGACCTTCCCCTCGACCTTCAGCAGGACGTCATCCCACAGGTTCACGGCGCCGACCACCAGGCAGAAGACCCCAAACTATTGATCAAAAACGAGTTGAATGGGACGAAATGCGAGAGGGTGCCCGCCTCGCCCCCAGGCCTCTTTTTGCACAGAGATTTCAACACCTGTGGAAAAGCCGCAGCAGCGCTCAATGGAGTGGGTGGAGGCGTCTTAAGCGTCGCCCGAACCCTTGGAGGCTATCACAAGCGGACCCTTCCGAACAAGGACCGCCGGGTCCCGCCGGGCTTCGTGGTTTGACAGCAAACGGTGCCGTCTGTTAGCCTTGCACCTTTGTCTGGCTAACGAGCGAGATCTCGAGGAACGAAGATGAAGCGGACCTTCCAGCCCAACAACCGCAAGAGAAAGAGGACCCACGGATTCCTGGTCCGCATGAGGACCAAGGGGGGCCGGCTGGTACTCAAGAGGCGCCGCCAGAAGCGCCGCCGTCGCGTCGCCGCCGCCTGAGTCCGGAAACGTGGAGGCCGCGGGGGATCAGCGCCTCCGACCCAGGGAAAGGCTCACCAAGAGTGCGGACTACGCAAAGGTCCTGCGCCGCGGCGTCCGCGTGGACGGACGCCTCTTCAACCTGGCCGCCGCTCCCAACCAGCGTCCCCACCACCGCATGGGCCTCACCGTCTCGCGACGGGTGGGCGGCGCGGTGCAGCGCAATCGGGCCAAGCGGCTCCTGCGCGACGCCTTCCGCCGCCGTCGACGCCGGGGCGGCGGAGTCCCCTGCGACGTGGTCCTGGTCGCCAAGCGCGAGCTCCTGGAGGTCACCCGGGCCGAGCTCGACCGCGAGCTCGAGCGGAGCCTCCAACGCCTGGAGACCCGCCTGGGCTCTCGCGCGCCGGCTCCTGGCCCGCGGCCTGATCCTGCTGGTTGACGTCTACCGCGCGGTCCTGTCTCCCCTGTTCACCGGCGCCTGCCGCTACGTCCCCAGCTGCAGCCTCTACGCGCGCGAAGCGCTGGAGCGACACGGAGCCGGGCGCGGCACGCTCCTGGCCCTGAGACGCATCCTGCGCTGTCACCCCTTCCGTCCGGGCGGCTACGACCCGGTCCCCTAGGAAACCGAATGGAAGAACGCCGGCTCCTTGTTGCCGTAGCCCTGTCGCTCCTTGTGCTGACGGCCTATCAGCTCCTCTTCGCGCCGCCGCCGCGGCCGCCGCAGCCCGCGCCGTCCGGCGCGCCGGCGGCGCCGGGCACGACGCCGACCACGCTGGCGTCGGCCAGCCCGGCGCCTCCGGTCCCGGCCGCGCCACCCACGCCGGCCCCGCCCCCGACCGTGGCCGCGGTCGCGGACGAGCGGGAGCGTCGGGTCGAGGTCCAGACCGACGACGTCGCCGTGGCCTTCACCAATCGCGGCGCCCGCGTGATCAGCTGGCAGCTGAAGCGCTTCCTGGATCGCTCCGGGCGGCCCGAGGAGCTGGTCCAGACGCACAAGGACGCGCCGCGGCCGCTGGACGTCGAGACGGGCGACGCGGAGCTGGACGGCCGGCTGCGCGACGCCTTGTTCCAGCCGTCCACCGAGACGCTCAACCTGGCCGAGGGTCGGCCCGGGACGCTGACCTTCCGCTACGCGAGCGGGGACGTGGAGGCCGAGAAGTCGCTCAAGTTCTCCGGCCGCGGCTACCTGGTCGAGGTCAGCGCCTTCGTGCGGCGAGGGGGCCGCGACCTGCCCGCGCGCATGATCTGGGGTCCGGGCGTCGGCAACCCGACGCCACAGGAGATCGAGGTGAGCGGGTACCTCCCGCCGCAGGCGGTCTTCCTGACCGCGACCTCGGGCGTCGAGCGGGTGCCGGCGGAGAAGATCGGCTCCGTGCGCGCCGTGCCGCTGCCCCTGTGGGTCGGGGTCGAGAGCACCTACTTCGCCGCGCTGTGGGTGCCGCCGCCCGCCTCCTCGGCGGAGGTGCGGGCGCTCACGCTGCCCGGGGAGCCGGCCCACCTGGCGCCGGCCGCCGTGCTGACACTCGCAACCCCCCCGACGCCGGCGCTGCTCTACGTCGGTCCCAAGGACCACTCGACGCTGGAGAGCGTGGGCTACGGGCTGGTCCAGGTGGTTCCCGTGGGCGACTGGATCGGGCCCATCGTGGTGCCGCTCATGAAGCTGCTGCGCTGGGTGCACAGCCACGTCGGCAACTACGGCTGGTCGATCGTGCTGCTCACCGTGCTCATCAACCTGGCCATGGCGCCCCTGCGCCACTACGGCATCGCCAACGGCATGAAGATGGCGAAGCTGGCACCGGAGATGCGCACCATCCAGGACCGCTACCGCGGGCTGTCGCTGGTCGACCCCCGGCGGCAGGACATGCAGAACGAGATCATGGCGCTCTACGAGCGCCATGGCATGAGCATGGGGACGCAGATGGCGGTGGGATGCCTCCCCATCCTGCTCACCATGCCGTTCCTGATCGCGTTCTACCGCGTGCTGCAGGTCTCGATCGAGCTGCGGGGCGCGTCCTTCCTCTGGATCCCCGACCTCAGCCAGAAGGACCCCTTGTTCCTGACGCCGGTGTTGATGGGCGCCTCCACCTTCCTCATGACGAAGTGGCAGATGACCACGGCCACGATGGACCCCACGCAGCAGCGGATCATGATGATCATGCCGGTGGTGCTTTCGGCGATGTTCCTGTGGGCGCCGGGGGGGCTCAACCTGTACTGGCTGGCGTCGAACGTGTGCTCGCTGGTGCAGCAGGGCCTCACCATGCGCATCCTGAAGTCGCGGGACGAGGGCTCGTCATCCAGGAAGGAGCGGCGCCGGTGAAAGACGCGATCTTCAGCGGAGAGGACGTGGCGGCCGCGCTGGCGGCTGCCAGTCGCGCCCTCGGCCAGCCGGTCGGCGCCCTGCGCTACGTCGTGCTGCAGGAGCCCACGCCCGGGCGGCTGGGGCTGACCGCCCAGCCGGCCCGTATCGCGGTCATGATGGACGCGGGCCGCTCGGCCGGGTCGCCGCCCTCCCCGGAGCCGGAGCCGGAGCCGCAGCCCGACCTGCCGGCGCAGATCGGCGCCCTCGGCCACCGCCTGTCCGAGGCGACCGGCCTCGAGATCGCGCTCGGCGTCGCGGAGAAGGAGGGCCGGCTCGAGGTCAAGATCGAGGGTGCCGGCGCCTCCGCCTTCCTGGGCGACGAGGGTGTCCCCCCCGCCCTGGAGCACGTGCTGCGCCGCTGGGCGGAGCGGGCCGGTCAGGACCTGGCCGTGACCGGGGCGGGGCATCGGGAGCGGCGCGACGAAGCGCTGCGCGTGCGCGCGCTGCAGCTGGCGGACGCGGTGCGCGTCGACGGTCAGCCGCGGCGCCTGGAGGGGCTCAACTCCTACGAGCGGCGGATCGTGCACGTCGCGCTGCAGGACGCCCCCGGCATCGAGACCTTCAGCGTCGGCGAAGGGACCGGGCGCCGCGTGGTGATCGCTCCGCGCGTCTCGACCATCGAGGACTGAGCCGGTCGGCGAAGGCCATGGGCGGAGACGTCACCTACCCCGCCCTGCTCGAACCCCTCGCGCTTCCCGCGCACGCGATCGCCCCCCTTTCGGCGTACCTGGACTGCCTCGACCTCTGGGCGCGGCGCGTGAACCTCACCGGCGCCCGCACGCGCGCGTCGCGCGTCTCGCTGCTGGTCCGCGATGTCGTCCCCCTGTCCGCGGAGCTGGGGCCGGGGGCGCTGCTGGACGTGGGCTCGGGGAACGGCTCCCCCGGCCTGGTGCTGGCGGCGCTGCGGCCGGAGCTCGCGGTGACGCTGCTGGAGCCCCGCCAGCGCCGCTGGGCATTCCTGCGTGAGGCGGCGCGCGCGATCGGACGGCCGGACATCGCCGTCCTCCGCCGGCGCCACGACCAGTACGGGGGACCCCCCGCCGGGAACGTCGTGGTGCGCGCGCTGGCGCTCCCCCTGCCGGAGCTGGCGCCGCTGGTGGCGGCGGGCGGGCGGCTGATCGTCCTGGGGCGCCCGCTGGAGGGGGTGGCGGAGGGGCTGGGTCCGGCGCAACCGGTACCAGGCGGCGGCTGGAGCTACCGCCGGGCGGGGCGTTCCACGTGAAACATCGAAGCCCGCGGACCCCACCGATGTTCCACGTGGAACATCGAGCGGACCAGCAGCCGGGCCGCTCGTGACCCGCATGCTATCCTCCCCGTCCCGCGCAGCGGAGCCAGGAGGGGGTCGCTTGGGTCGCATCATCGCCGTGGCCAACCAGAAGGGGGGAGTGGGCAAGACCACGACCGCCATCAACCTGGCCGCGAGCCTGGCCGCCGCCGAACGGCGGGTGCTGGCCGTGGATGCCGACCCGCAGGGCAACCTCACCTCGGGCCTGGGCCGCAAGTCGGCCGGTCCACGCCCGAGCGTGTACGAGGCGCTTGTGGACCAGCGGCCGCTCGACGAGGTGCTGGTCGGGACCGACCTCGAGCACCTGGTGCTGGCGCCGGCCGACCGCAACCTGACCGGGGCCGAGGTGGAGCTGGTCCCGGTACTGGCCCGCGAGTACCGGCTCAAGGAGGCGCTGGCGCCGGTGGCCGCCCGCTACGACTACGTGTTCATCGACTGCCCGCCCAGCCTGGGCCTGCTCACGGTGAACGCGCTGGCCGCCGCGGACAGCCTGCTGGTTCCGCTCCAGTGCGAGTACTTCGCGCTCGAGGGCGTCTCCGAGCTCATGAACACGCTGCAGCGCGTGCAGCGCGCGCTCAACCCCCGCCTCGAGGTGGAGGGCGTGCTGCTGACCATGGTGGACGAGCGCAACAACCTGACGCAGCAGGTGCGCGACGAGGCCCGCCAGTTCTTCAAGGACCGCCTGTTTCGCACCGTGGTGCCACGCAGCGTACGGCTCGCGGAAGCACCCAGCTTCGGTAAGCCTATACTACTCTATGACATACGGTCGCGCGGCTCCCAGGCCTACCTGGACCTCGCGAAGGAAATCATGGCCCATGAAAAGAAAGGCGCTGGGCAAGGGACTCTCCGCACTCCTGCCGGATCCTGAGCCCGCCGACAGCCCGCCGGAGTCGACGTCCACCGTCCCCGTCTCGAGCCTGGAGCCCAACCCGTTCCAGCCGCGCACCGTGTTCGAGCCCGGGCGGCTGGCCGAGCTCGCCGCCTCGCTCAAGGAGACGGGGATGGTGCAGCCCATCCTGGTGCGCCGCCAGGGCGGGCGCTACCAGATCATCGCGGGCGAGAGGAGATGGCGCGCCGCCCGCGAGGCCGGCCTCGAGTCGGTGCCGGTGGTCGTGCGCGAGGTGCCCGACGAGCGGCTGCTCGAGCTGGCGCTGGTCGAGAACATCCAGCGCCAGGAGCTGCTGCCGCTCGAAGAGGCGCAGGCCTACCAGCGCCTCCACGACGAGTTCCACCTGACGCAGGAGGAGGTCGCGCGCCGGGTGGGCAAGGACCGCTCGACGGTCGCGAACACGCTGCGCCTGCTGCGGCTGCCCCGCGAGGTGCGCGAGCTGCTGGCCTCGGCCCGCCTGGACGCGGGCCACGCACGCGCGCTGCTGGCGCTGGAGCGTGCGGAAGACCAGGTGGCGCTCGCGCGCGAAGCGGCCCGCCGGGGCCTCTCGGTGCGCGAGGTGGAGCGCCGGGTCGCGGCCGCGCGCGCCCCGCGGAAGGCCAGGGCGCGCGCGGATGCCAACACCCGCGCGGCGGAGGAGCGGCTGCGCGCGGCCCTGGGCACGCGCGTGCACATCCGCCGGCGAGGCAAGGGCGGCGCGCTGGCCATCCACTTCACGAGCGAGTCGGAGCTGCAGCGCCTGTTCGAGATACTCCTGCGCGGGGGCCGCGGGCGATAGACGGCGGGGCGCCGCACGCGGTCGGGGGCGTGTTATTGTTCGAGGCGGGCGTCGCGGGTCTTTCTACGGGCCGTGGCCGCGTGCGGGCTTCCATGCGCAGGGTTTCCCGAAGGTAGGAGCCCATGATCAAGATCAAGGGACTGACGACCAGCGAGGACCTCAACGGGTTCCTGGACGAGGGGACCGAGTTCCAGGGCGAGCTGCGTTTCCGCGACACCTTCCGCATCGACGGCAAGGTGAAGGGACGCATCGTCTCCGAGAACACGCTCATCGTGGGGGAGAACGCGAGCGTCGACGCCGAGATCGACTGCGGCGTCGTCTCCATCCGCGGCACCGTCACCGGCCGCGTGAAGGGACGGGAGCGCATCGAGCTGCTGACGGGCTCGCGCGTGCAGGCCTCGCTCTCGTCGCCCCGCCTCGTCATCGAGGAGGGCGCGTTCTTCCAGGGCGAGTGCGACATGAGCGCGGCCGGAAAGGCGTCGGTGGTGCCGATCGCGGCCCCGCTGCGCTCGGCGGGCCCCAACCGCACCTAGCGGAGGCCTGAAGCGGCGTGTCCCGCCCGCCCGCATGACCGACGAGAGAGAGCGGATCCGCCGGCTCACCGAGCGGGTCTCCTGCGCCGGTTGAGCGGGCAAGCTCGCCGCCGCCGAGCTCGCTCAGGTCCTGAGCGCCCTGCCGAAGAACGACGATCCCCGCGTGCTGGTCGACTACTCGACCGGAGACGACGCGGGCGTGTTCCGCCTGAACGAGCAGGTGACGCTGGTGCAGACGGTCGACTTCTTCACGCCGGTCGTGGACGACCCCGAGGCGTACGGCGCCATCGCGGCCGCCAACGCGCTCTCGGACGTCTACGCGATGGGCGGCCGGCCGCTCACGGCGCTGTCGATCGCCGCCTTCCCCGAGAGCGGCTTCCCGCCCGAGTGGGCGGCGGCGATCGTGCGCGGCGGGCACCGCAAGCTGCAGGAGGCGGGGTGCGTGCTGCTGGGCGGGCACAGCGTGCGCGACCCCGAGATCAAGTTCGGCTACGCCATCACCGGGCTCGTGGAGGAGGACCGGCTGATGACGAACGCGGGCGGGCGCGCGGGCGACGCGCTGGTGCTCACCAAGCCGCTCGGCACCGGCATCGTGGCCACGGCGCTCAAGGCGGGGCAGGCCCCCGAGGCCGCGGTCGCCGCGGCCACGCGTTTCATGTCGACGCTCAACCGCATCCCGGCCGCGGTCGCCGCGCGCAACGGCGTGCGCGCCGCCACGGACGTCACCGGATTCGGGCTGATGGGACACGCCGCGGCCATCGCGCGGGAGAGCGGGCTGACGCTCGAGCTCCGCGCGGCGGACCTGCCCCTGCTGCCCGACGTGCTCGAGCTGGCGCCGCGCTTCCAGCCCAAGGGCCTGCGCAGCAACCGCGAGCGCTACGGCGGGAGCGTCGCGATCGAGGACTCCGTCGCGCGGGGGCCGATCGAGCCGCTGCTCTACGATCCGCAGACCTCCGGCGGCCTGTTGCTCCTGGTGCCGGCGGACGCACTGGGCTCCGTGCTGGCGGAGCTGCCCGCCGCGCGCCACGTCGGCCGCGCCGAGGCGGCCGGCAGCCATCCGCTGCGTGTGGTCTGAGGGGTGCTGGGGCCGCCCGCGCACCTTGCCGCTCTCGCGGATCCCGTGATAACCTGCCGCGCTTTTTCCGGCGAGACGCTTCCGTGCAGGACCGGGAGCCTCACCCCCAAGGACCACCGAGCTTGCGATTCACCGTACGGCTTCCGGGACGATAGGACCGCATGAACGTCAGGCACCAGGGTGCCGCCCGCCGTTACGCCCGCGCCCTGCTCGAGGTGGCGCAGGACAAGGGCGGGGCCGACGGACTGCGGGACGCGCTCCGGCAGGCGGTCGACCTGCTGGCGCAGCACCACGACCTCTCGGCCGCGCTCACGCATCCCGCGCTGGCGGCGGAGCGCAAGCAGGCCATCGCGCGTGAGGTGTTCCGCCAGCAGGGAGCGGACGACACACTGCTGCGGCTGCTCGACCTGCTGATCGCGCGCGGCCGGGTGGAGCTGCTGCCGGCCATCGAGCAGGCCTACGCGGCCGCCTGGAACGAGAAGCGCGGCGTGGTGATGGCCCAGGCCTTGACCGCGGAAGCGCTGGCGCCGCCGCAGCAGGAGCGGCTCTCGGCCGCGCTGGCGGCCGCGTCCGGGCAGAAGGTGGAGCTCACGGCGGAGGTGGACCCGGCCGTGCTGGGTGGCGTGCGGGTGGTGATGGGCGGCCGCATCTACGACGGGACCGTGCGCGCGCGCCTCACGTCCCTGCGCCGGCACCTCGAAAAGGACTGAACGAGCATGGAGATTCGGGCGGACGAGATCACGCGCATCATCAAGGAGCAGCTGGGCGGGTTCACCGCCGACGTGGACGTGGCCGAGGTGGGCACCGTCCTCTCGGTGGGTGACGGCATCGCCCGCATCCACGGCCTGCAGCGCTGCATGGCGGGCGAGCTGCTGGAGCTGCCGCACGACGTGATGGCGCTCGCGCTCAACCTGGAAGAGGACGCGGTGGGCGTCGTGCTGATGGGCGAGTCCAGCGAGATCCGCGAGGGCGATCAGGTCAAGCGCACCGGTCGCATCATGTCGGTTCCGGCGGGCGAGGGCATGATCGGGCGCGTGGTCAACACGCTGGGCCAGCCCATCGACGGCAAGGGGCCGATCGCCACCAGCGTCCTGCAGCCCATCGAGGTGATCGCCCCCGGCGTCGTCGAGCGCCAGCCGGTGCGCGAGCCGCTGGAGACCGGCATCAAGCCGATCGACAGCATGGTCAACATCGGCCGCGGGCAGCGCGAGCTGTTGATCGGCGACCGCCAGACCGGCAAGACCGCCATCGCGATCGACACCATCATCAACCAGAAGGGCAAGGGCGTCATCTGCATCTACGTGGCCATCGGGCAGAAGCGCTCGACGGTCGCGCAGGTGGTGAAGACGCTGGAAGACTTCGGGGCCATGGAGCACACCATCGTGGTCTCCGCCACCGCCTCCGAGCCCGCGCCCTTCCTGTACATCGCGCCCTACTCGGGCTGCGCCATCGGCGAGTACTTCCGGGACAAGGGCCAGCACGCGCTCTGCGTCTACGACGACCTGAGCAAGCACGCCGCCGCCTACCGCGAGATCTCGCTCCTCCTGCGCCGGCCGCCGGGCCGCGAGGCCTACCCCGGCGACGTGTTCTTCCTGCACAGCCGCCTGCTCGAGCGCGCCGCCA
>JAICEW010000084.1 GCA_025923995.1 Vicinamibacteria bacterium
CCGCCCGCTCCGTCGTAGCCCTCGAGCAGCGGCCGCTCCAGGCGGCGCAGCCAGTCGCGCGGCGCGACGCAGTCCGAGTCGAGGACCGCGAGCAGCTGGCCGTGCGCGTGCTCGGCGCCGACGTTGCGCGCGGCCGCGGCGTCCGTTCGCTGAGGCAGCCGGACGAGCCGGACGTCGGGGAACTCCTCCTCGACGCGGTCGGACGTCCCGTCGGGCGAGCTGTCGACCACGATGATCTCCGGCCGCGGCCGGACGTCCTGGTCGAGCAGCGAGCGCAGGCAGGCGTCGATCGTGAACAGCGAGCGGTACGAGGGAACGATGACGGACCAGCTGGGAACGGTCACAGCAGGCCGGTCTCGCGGTACCAGTCGACCGTGCGCTCGAGCCCGCGCTCGAGGTCCACGCGCGGCTCGAAGCCCAGCTCCGTGCGGGCGCGGGCGCCGCAGTAGACGCGGCTCTCGGTCATGAACGCGACGCGGTTCCGCGTGAGCGGAAGGCGCGCGGGGGGCACGCCGGGCAGGCGCTCCAGCAGGGCCGCGGTCGCGTACGCGATCGCGCGCGGCAGGTGCGTGCGGGGGAGGGGTCGGTGGACGGCACGGGCGATCGCGTCCGCCAGGCCCTGGATCGGCACCGGCTGGGGGCCGACGAGGTGGTACGCCCGCCCGCGCGCCTCCTGCCTCTCGCCGCAGCGGAGCATGCCGTCCACGACGTCCGACACGTAGATGGGGTGCAGCAGGTTGTCGCCGCTGCCCACCACGTGGTACAGACCCGCCTGGATCGCGCGGAACCAGCCGACCAGGTGGCGGTCGCCGGGACCGTACACGAGAGCCGGCCGCACGACCGACAGCGGCAGGCCCGCCCGCGCCGCGTCGAGCGCGATCGTCTCGGCCTCGGCCTTGGTGCGCTCGTACACGTTCGCGGGACGCGCCGGCGCGTCTTCGCCCGCCGGGTGCGGCCCGGTCGGTCCCAGCACGCCGGTGGTGCTGCAGTGGACCACGGCCGCGAGGCCGCCCTGGTCGACGCAGGCGTCGAGCAGGTTGCGCGTGCCGGTCACGTGCAGCCGCTCGTAGTCCGCGGGCGGGACGCCGGGCTCGAGCAGGCGGCCGGCCAGGTGGAACACGCGCGTCACGCCGGCCACGGTCAGCCGCAGGCTGGGGCGGTCGAGCAGGTCGCCGATGACGACGTGCGCGCCCTGGGACTCGATCTCCGCCTTCGTGGCCGCCGGGACGGTGGGACGCGCGAGGACGCGCACCTCGTGTCCCTGCTGGCGCAGCGCCGCGACCAGGTGGCGTCCGAGGAACCCCGTCCCGCCGGTGACGAGGGTCCAGCTCACCGCAGCCTCTTGGTGCTGGCGGCGATCGGCCAGATGTACGGGTTCCGGCGGCGCACGTGGTAGTCGTACGCCCCGAGCATCGTGGCCAGGCTCTCGATGCCCATGGCGGTGACGACGTAGAGCGACCATGTCACGCGCCGGGCGAGGAAGCGCCGCAGGTCCGAGAGCTGGCCGCGGCGCAGCAGGCGCGCCGCCAGCCGGACGTGCAGCCACAGCTTGCGCGCGAACGTGCCCAGGATCAGGTCGGCCTCCGTCGAGGCCACCGTGTAGTGCTGCGTGCGCGCGAGGTGCTTGTGCCCGGCGATGATGCGGCGCCGTTGGAGGAGGTAGTCGCCCAGGCTCTCGGGCCCCTTGTTGAAGACGATGGCGTCGGCGGCGTACCGGATTCTGTAGCCCAGACTCGTCACCGCTGCCTCGATCGCGGCCTCGTCCACCGCCGTGTCCGTCGGGATGTGCCCGACGATCCGGCGGAACGCCACCAGCTCGCCCAGCTTCGGCGTGTGGAGCGCGAGCGTGTGGTGCATCGACCAGAGGAAGTGGCTCGAGTAGCCCATGATCGTCTTGCGCGAATCCACGGGCCGCGGCCGCGCGCCTGTCATCCCCACCGTGGGGTCGGAGAACGGCGCCAGCAGCAGCGAGAACGTATCCGGCGCGGGCAGCGTGTCGGCGCTCTCCAGCACGATCACGTCGCCGCGGGCGTGGCGCAGGAACAGGTTGATCGCGGACGCCTTTCCCTCGCGACGCTCCTGGGTGAGCAGGACGATCCGGCTGTCATGCTGGGCGTGCCACCTCACGACGTCTTCCGTTCCGTCCGTGCACCCGCTGGCCACCACCACGATCTCCTCGATCGTGGCGTCGTCGAGCTGCTGCTTGCCCAGCGCGTCCAGGAGCAGCCCGATGTTCTGGGCTTCGTTGAAGGCCATGATGCCCACGCTGCAGCGCACCGGCGGGATCGCGGGCTGCAGGGCGCCGGAGACGCCAGACCTCGCGTCCGGCTCGGGCTCTTCGAGGAGGGCGTGTCTCATCCCAGGGGGTCACCCGTGCGTCAGGATGCCCGAAGCGATCTCAGCGCTGCCGGCCGCACCCCATTTCTGGAAGGGCGCCGCGGCGGCCCGCGTTTCTTACAAATGGCGGTGAAATCGCGCACGAACGCATGGCGCCCGACCCCGCTTCCGCGAAGGAAGAGCAAACCGCAGGCCAGCCGGAGGGGAATGTCGCTTGGGGCTACGCCGGCTCGACCCAGCCGTACGGATCCGGATCGCGGCCGCTCGCGAGCCCGACCAGCCGGTCGCGCACGCGGCCGCCCACGCCGTCCGGTGCGACGGGCGCCAGCTGGATCGTCCGATCCCGGTAACGAATACTGCGCACGCTGGTAACCGTCGCGGCGGTGCCGGTGCCGAAGAACTCGAGCAGGTCGCCGCGGTCGTGCGCCGCGAAGACGTCGTCGATCGCGAAGCGGCTCTCCTCGACCACGTGGCCCATCGAGCGCAGCAGCGTGATCACGCTGTCGCGCGTGATGCCGGGCAGGATGGTGCCGGTGAGCGGCGGCGTGAGGATGCGGTCGCGGAAGACAGCGAAGACGTTCATGACGCCGCACTCCTCGACGTAGCGGCGCTCCTCCGCGTCGAGCCACAGGACCGACTGGCAGCCCTGCTCCTTCGCCTCGCGGTCGGCCAGCATCGCGCCTGCGTAGTTGCCGGCCGGCTTCACGTCGCCGGTGCCGCCGGGGAACGCGCGCGCGTAGCGGTCGCTCACCATCACGTCCACCGGCGCCGCGTAGTACTTCGCGTAGGGCGAGGTGAAGATCGAGAACAGGAAGCGCTCGGCCGGCCGCACGCCGATCGAGGGGTCGCTCGAGAACTGCACCGGCCGGATGTAGAGCGCGCCCCCGCCGTGCGGCGGCGCCCACTCGCGGTCCTCGCGCAGGAGCTGGCGCAGGCCGTTCATGAAGAGCGCCTCGGGCACGGGCGGCATGGCCAGCCGCGCGGCCGAGCGCTGGAAGCGGCGGGCGTTGTCGCCCGGACGGAACAGGACGAGGCGCCCGTCCGGCGCGCGATGCGCCTTCATCCCCTCGAACACGGCGAGCGCGTACTGGAGGCCCGTGATGCTCGGCGGAAGCGGGAGCGGCCCGTAGGGAAGGATACGGCCCGAGGACCAGCGGCCCTGCTCGTACTCGGCCAGGAACATGTGGTCCGCGAAGACCCTCCCGAACCCGAGCTGCGTGAGGTCCTGGTCGGCGACGCGCGAGCGCGAGACGCGCTCCACCGGGACCGGCGTCGTCTCCGTCTCCCGGGGATGGACCGTCGCTTCGTTCGCCATGCGGTTCACTCCTCTGACGTGCGGCCCCCCGATACTACTCCGCGGGGTGCTTCGTTCGTCAAAGAGGATCTTTGATCCGGCGGTTGCGCGGACGCACAATGACACGGAAACCCGGGGGCGGCGGGAGGCGAGCATGTCCAGGGTCGGCCGGCGGGACTTCCTGGCGGGGGCGGCGGCGGCGATGGGCGCGACGCTCGCGTGGAGCGCTCCCACGCCCGCCCGGTCACGCACGCGCTGGGTCGAGCGTCGCGACCTGTTCGCGCAGGGCGTCGCGTCCGGCGACCCCGCGCCCGACAGCGTCCTGCTGTGGACCCGCGCCTCGTCCGCGGGCGACGCGGACGCGGTCGCGCTCACGGCCGAGCTGGCCGAGGACGCGGCGTTCGAGCGCGTCGTCGCCACCGCGAGCGCGCGCGCCCTGGCCGCGGCCGACCACACGTGCCGCGTGCTGGTCGGGGGGCTGCAGCCCGGACGGTTCTACTGGTACCGGTTCACGAACGCCTCGGGCGAAGGCAGCCGCATCGGCCGCACGCGCACCGCGGCCGCGGCGGACGATGGCGCGCCCGTCCGCTTCTCGTTCGTGAGCTGCCAGAACGTCTGCGAGGGCGCGCAGAACGCGTACCGCCGCATGATCTTCGAGGACGAGCAGCGCCCGCCCGCCGAGCAGCTCGCGTTCGTGCTGCACCTGGGCGACTTCGTGTACGAGGTCGTCGAGTACCCCGAGGACCGGCCCGAGGGGAAGCGCTACGACCGGCGGCTGCGCTACCCGGTCCACTTCCCTGACGGCGAGAAGGTGCTCGCGTGGCACGTGCCGGTGACGGTGGCCGACTACCGTGCGCTGTATCGCGCGTACCTCCAGGACCCGGACCTGCAGGACGCGCGCGCCCGCTGGCCCTTCGTGCCCATGTGGGACAACCACGAGTTCTCGTGGCAGGGCTGGCAGACCGTGCAGGTGTTCCGCGACATCGTGCGCCCCGCGCAGACGCGCAAGGTCGCCGCGAACCAGGCGTGGTGGGAGTACCAGCCCGCGCGCGTGCGCAAGGCCGGCGGAACGTCGCTCGAGCGCTTCGAGGCGCCGGCCGTCCGAGACGTGAAGCTCGACCGGTTCGACGAGCACGGGTTGGGCCAGGAGCCGAACAACCTCGCGGCGATCGGCAGCCTCACCGCCTACCGCTCGCTGCGCTGGGGGCGCCATCTCGACCTGCTGATCACGGACCAGCACTCGTACCGCTCCGAGGAGCCGAGCGGGCGGGCGGCCGCGGCGCCGCTGTCGAGCGACGCGTATCCCGACCTGTTCCCCGAGGAGGCGATGCGCGTCCTGGACGCGGGCCACGCGCACCCGGGAGGCGCGCCCGAGTCCATCCGCTTCGGCGACGCGACCGTCCCGAACTTCCGCCGGACCGAGCCGCCGCAGACGATCCTGGGCGCCGAGCAGAAGGCGTGGTTCCTGGAGCGGCTGCGCGGCTCGCGGGCGACGTGGAAGGTGTGGGGGAACTCGGCGGGCACGCTCGACTGGCGCGCGGACCCGCAGAACGTGCCGGCCGGCCTCACGACGCCGTGGCCCGGCGGCGGGTACGCCTGCTTCGGTGGCGGCGGCGACTACGGGACCGCGTACGTGGAGCGCGGCGAGATCTACGACGCCGTCGCGAAGGACGGTATCACCGGGTTCGTGACCGTCTCGGGCGACCGGCACAGCTTCTGGGCGGGACTCGCCGCGAAGGACCTGCCGCCGCGCGCGTTCGAGCCGGTGGGGGCCGCGTTCATCACGGGTTCGATCTCCGCGCCCGGGCTGGCCGAGGCGTTCGAGCACCGCTTCCCGAAGGACCATCCGCTGCGCGCGCTCTACGCGGGCGAGGTGGGCGGGAAGCCGCGCACGACGGTGAACCTGATGCTCCACCACGGCGTCCGCTCGTGCCTGGAGTACCAGCGCACCGGCGACCTGCAGGCCGCGCGCCGCGCGTCGAACGCGGACCTGGCGCCGCACGTGCGGTTCGTGGACATGGGCGGGCACGGGTACGCGGTGCTGCGCGTCGCGGCCGACGCGGCCGAGTGCGAGTTCGTCTGCATCCCGCGCCCGCTCGAGCGCAGCGAGACCCCGGACGGCGGGCCGCTGCGGTATCGCGTCGCGCACCGCGTGCCGCTGTGGCGCAAGGGCGAGCGGCCGCAACTGGAGCAGCGGGTGATCGAGGGGGATCCGGAGACCGCGCTCTAGCGGGTGCGAGAGCCGGGCGCCCGCTGGCCTAGAACGTGTTGAGGACGTCGGATCCGGTCAGGATGTACGTCTGGCCCGCCTTGAAGTCGCGAACGAGCAGGGCCGGGTTCTCGGGCGTGATCATCGGCGCCAGCAGCGTGACGGGGGTCTCGATGTCGATGAAGCGGAAGACCTTCTGCATGATCGTCTTCACCGGCTCCTCCAGCAGCTTCGGGTCCTTGACGACGCTGGCGTAGGCGTGCGTCTCGCTCAGCGAGCCGACGATGCGCTGGTCGCGGGTGACTGGGATCTGCGAGAAGTCGTTCTCGGTCATGCGGCGGATGGCCTGGGCGACCGTGGCCGACTCCTCGACCCCCAGGATGTCCGAAACCCGCTTGTTCTTGACGAGATCACGCGCGGTCGGGCCGTCGACCGTCTCGTAGCCCATCGCGCGCATCCAGTCGGGGTTGAAGATCTTGCCCAGGTAGCGCGATCCGTGGTCGTGGAAGATGACCACGACCGTCTCGCCGGCCTTGAACCGGTCCTTGAGCTGCAGCAGGCCTGCCACGGCAGAACCCGCGGAGTTCCCGACCCAGATGCCTTCTTGCCGCACGATCTCGCGGGTCCAGATCGCCGCGTCGCGGTCCGTGACCTTCTCGAAGTGGTCGATCACCGAGAAGTCCACGTTCTTCGGCAGGAAGTCCTCGCCGATGCCCTCGGTGACGTACGGGTAGATCTCGTGCTTGTCGAAGACGCCCGTCTCCTTGTACTTCTTGAAGACCGAGCCGTAGGTGTCGATCCCCCACACCTTCAGGCCCGGTTTCTTCTCCCTGAGGTAGCGCCCCGCTCCGCAGATCGTTCCGCCCGTCCCCACGCCCACGACCAGGTGATCGACACGCCCCTCGGTCTGCTCCCAGATCTCGGGCCCGGTTGTCTCGTAGTGGGCCTGGGAGTTGCTGAGGTTGTCGTACTGGTTCGCCTTCCACGAGTTCGGTGTCTCGGCCACCAGCCGCGAAGAGACCGAGTAGTACGACCGCGGGTCCTCCGGATCCACGTCCGTCGGGCACACGATGACCTCGGCACCGAAGGCACGCAGCGCGTCCGCCTTCTCCTTCGACTGCTTGTCGGTGGTCGTGAAGATGCAGCGGTAGCCCTTCACGATCGCCGCGATCGCCAGGCCCATTCCGGTGTTGCCGCTTGTCCCCTCGATGATCGTGCCGCCGGGCTTGAGCAGGCCCTGGCGCTCGGCGTCCTCGATCATCCGGACCGCCATGCGGTCCTTGATGCTGTTGCCGGGGTTCACGGTCTCGAGCTTGGCGTAGACCGTCGCCGCGACCTCGCGCGTCACTCGGTTGAGCCGGACGAGCGGTGTGTTGCCGATCACGCCCAGGATGTCGTCGTAGACACTGGGTGGCATCTGGACTGGGGAGGATACCGCACTCCGGCCGGCGACGAAGCGGAGATGGGGTATCAAGGGGACGGATCGGAGCGCTTCTCGCCGACCCGCAACAGCCGGGGTGCCAGGAGCAGCGCCGCGCCGTAGAGCGCGAGGCTCGGCACGAGCGTGGCGGGCCGGCCGGCCGGCAGGTCCTGCGCGACCAGCTTCAGCCCGCCGAGCGCCACCGCCGCGTACGCGACCCACCGCAGCTCGGGCCAGCCCAGCCTGCGCGCGGCGAGCGCGTAGCCGAGGGCGAGGCCGGCCAGGATGGCGGTGCACACCACGGCGGTCGCGCCGGCATCGTCCTCGAACGGCAGACCCAGCGCCCGCGCGGCCGCGCGCAGTGCGGCGCCGAGAGCGAACGCGACGAGCACCGCCAGGAGAAGCTGCGGCAGCCGCGCCAGGCCGGTGCGCGGAGCGGCGGGATCGCTCGCGACCACGGCCCAGCCCACGGCCGTCATCAGGGCGACCAGCCACGCGATCGACTCGAGCCGGACGGGCGCCGCACCGACGAATGCGCGCACGCCGGACGCGACGAGGCCGGCCTCGAGCGCGGCCGCGACCAGGTAGAGCGCGCCGTGCGTGCGCAACGTCATCCGGCCGAAGCGGCGGCCCAGGAGCGCTCCGGCCACGCCGAGGCCGGCCAGCGCGAGGGCACGCAGCGGCCCGAGCAGGACGTCGACCCCGCCGAGCGTCAGCAGGGCTCCCGCCGTCGAGTAGAAGTAGAAGTTGCGGTCCTGCCCGGCTCGGCGCTCCGCGAACGAGAACGCGGCCGCGTAGCACAGCGCGCCCAGGGCCAGGGCCAGCGCGCCCAGCCCGACGACCGGGTGGGCGTGCGTCGCGAGGGCGGACGACGCGCCGCCGAAACCGAGCAGGACCGAGAAGACGCCCTGTGTCGCCTCGAAGGCCGTCACGGGCAGCGAACGGAGCAGCGTTCGCGCAGCCAGGCTCGCGAGGTACAGCAGGGGCAACGCGAGCAGCGCGAGCGCGGCCGCAGGGGCCGGCAGGGGAACGTACTGCTCGGGCCAGCCCTCGGCCCGCGAGGACAGGATCACGAGCATCACGCCCACCAGGTCCACGACCGCGGCGGCCGGCCACCGCAGCGCCGTCCACCGCTCGCGATACGCGAGCCACTCGATCGCGGCGGCGACCGCGAGGAGGGTCAGGAACACGGGGCGCACGTCGCGTGTCGAGACGAAGAGCGCCAGGCCGGTCAAGAGCGCCAGCCCCGTCACCGCAGCGGCCGCGACCGGGAGCCGATGGCGCCAGGCGACGCCCAGGCCGAGGGCGAAGAAGGCGACGAGCGCCGCGCACGTCGTGCGCGGGGCCAGCAACCCGAGACGGGAGGCCGTCTCCCAGATCAGCGGGAAGGCGATCAGGCCGCTCGCGACCGCGTGGAACGTCGCGCTCGCGACCCGGCCCGCTCTCGCCTCGCGGGCGGCCAGAACCTGCCAGGCCGCCGCGTAGGCGAGGCCCAGCGCGACCCCCAGGGCCGGTGGCACCGTCCCGCGCTCGGTCAGCGCGCGGGCCAGGTAGGCGCCAGCCAGGACGAGCAGGGTCCGGCCGACGAGCGCGACCGCGCCCGCGGGGACGGCGATCTCGGGGAGGACGTCCGGCTCGAGCGCGACCGGGGCCACGGGTGCGCTCGCCGTGCCCGGCCCTTCGAGCGCACCCACGCGCTGCTCGAGGCGGCAGAGCCGCTCCGTGCATTCACGCAGCGCCGACTCCAGCTCTTCCAGGCGATCGGCCATGGGGTCGAGCTCCCCGGGGCCTGCGGCAGTACCGCTCGTCGTCAGGCGGCCGTCTCCGCCTCCCGCCCGTCCGTCCAGGGCGGCAGCAGGCGGACGAGCGCCCACAGGATCACGAAGGGCAGGATCATGAGCAGCACCGCGGGCAGGAGCCCTTCTCGCGTCGCGAACGCCATCTTGTAGGTCGTGTAGCCCAGGAAGCTCTTCGAGAAGAGCTGGCCGCCGATGACGACGTTCCAGCGCATCGCGAAGATGCCGACGAGCGTGAGCACGCCGGCCAGGGCATAGGTGCCGCGCCGCGCCCTCTCGGTCAGGTTCACCAGCTGGGTGAGCGCCAGCAGTCCCAGGGGCACCAGGGTGCCGAGCACGATCTGCACAACGATGTGCGGCAGGTAGAGCCGCGTCTTCACCATGAAGTCGAGCGTGTGGAAGGACTCGTCCGCCTCGTAGATCCGGTGGACGAGGTCGAGCATCTCCAGCGAGAAGTCGATGATGAACGCGTAGAAGAGGTAGCGGGCGATCGTGTCCAGGCACCTCATGTCGATCGTCGCCTGCCGGAGCCGGGTGGCGGCCATGTAGAGCAGCATCACGGTGGCGATCCCGGAGACGATGGCCGAGAACAGGAACACGATCGGCATCAGCGGCGTGGACCACCAGGGGTTGGCCTTCACGGAACCGAAGATGAACCCCACGTATCCGTGGAGCAGGAAGGCGGAGGGGATGCCGATCAGGGTGATCACGTACCCCGCCCGGTCGTCCACGCGCAGCGCCTCCTCGCTCACGTCGTAGGAGCCCAGCGTCATCGCGCGATACAGGTACCGCAGCGGGCCGGTGGCGGTCTGCGCCAGCCGCACGATGTCCCTGCGGTAGTCGAGCCAGATCTCGAGCACCAGGACCGCCATCAGGTACCAGAGGTACACGAACCCGAACATCGCCATGGCCGAGGCGGTGTGCGGCGTCAGGTACATCTCGAGCGAGCGCTCCGGGTGGCCCAGGTGCAGCTGCAGCGGCAGCGGCGCGACGAGCAGGAAGGCGAGCGCGGTGAGGAGCGCCAGCCGGTAGGTGGGCTTCACGGACTCCACGCGGAAGACGCGCTCCAGCGAGGCCAGGATGAAGGCGCCCGCGACCAGGCCGGTGATGAAGGGATAGAGGACGATCAGGACGCTCCACTGGAGCTCCATCTCGTTCGGGTACATGTAACCCTCGACGCCGTGCAGGATGCTCTCCATGGCGCCTCCCTCAGCGCACCGAGCCGTCGAGGCCGTTGTAGTAGGTCTTGGAGCCGGTGGCCATCTGCGGCTTCAGGACCTGGACCTTGTGCGTGCGCAGGAACTCGTGGATGGGGTCCTTGGGGTCCTTCAGGTCTCCCAGCACGCGCGCCTCCGTGGGGCACGCCTCGCAACAGGCGGTGGTGAGCCCCTTCGTGATCCGGTGGTAGCAGAGGGAGCACTTGTCGACCGTGTGCGTGCGCGGATCGATGTAGCGGCAGCCGTACGGGCAGGCCTGCACGCAGTAGCGGCAGCCCAGGCAGTACGTCGGGTCGACCAGGACGACACCGTCGGGGCTCTCGAAGGTCGCGCCCACCGGGCACACCTGCACGCAGGGCGAGTGGGCGCAGTGGTTGCACATCTTCGGGACGAAGAAGCTCTTCGCGCCGTCCCCGGCGCGGTACTTCTCGGGGAAGCCGTCGTACCCGCCGTTCGGGGAGTCCACCTGCGGGCGCTCGATGTCGCCGTCCGGCACGTGATAGCGCTCGACCCACGTCCGGAAGTAGTAGGGCTCGCGCGGGACGTCGTTCTCCTCCTTGCAGGCCCGCACGCAGTTGCCGCAGCCGATGCACTTCTCGATGTCGATGATCATTCCCCACCAGTGGTCGGTGGTCTTGTAGTTCGGCGCGGCCTCGGGCTCGCCGCGCAGCAGGGCTTCGAACCCCAGCTGCGCCGCGCCCGTCAGGAACAGCAGCTTGGTCGACTGCGCGAGGAAGTCGCGGCGGTCCCTGTTCATTTCGCGCCTTCCTTCTGCTGTCTGGGGTTGTGCGCGGTGTGACAGGCGGTGCAGGCCTCGTCGCCCGCGTGCTCCGCGGGGTCCACCTGCGGGAAGCGCGCGGGCCGGGCCACGTTGGGGGCGTGGCAGCGGGCACAGAGCACCTTGCTCTCGGGGCGCACCGCCTGGTGCTCGCCGGGATCGCCGGCGTGGGCGGCGAGCGGGCCGTGGCAGGCCTCGCACCGGATGAACGCGTGGCCGCCGCCCTTCGCCGTCTCGGGAACGTCCGAGTGGCACTCGACACAGGCGGCCCGGCCCGCATAGGCCACCGGGTGCGCCCGGTTCTCTTCTAGGGCGCCGGCACGGTAATGGCCGTAGACGCCGAAGCCCTTCGGGACGAAGACCGCCTTGAGGACGAGGAAGACGACGATGCCGGCCAGGAAGAGCGCCGCCATGCGGACCAGGTGGTCCTTGTGCCCAAAGAGGACCTTCATCGCGGTCTCCTTGAGACCCCTCCCGCGAGCCTCAGGGGTATGACCGGCGCACGGGCTCGCCCGTGGTCGCCATGACGCCACGAGCGGCAATGCGTGTGCCATGCCGTTTTGCCGTGCACCGGCGTCGCTTCGACGGTCAAGCCGCAGCGTTTGCGCGCCCTGGTCCGGGGTGGGCGCGAGGATTGCGCGACGAAGCGAGGGACTCGTTCGGCCGACGGCTGACGCCGATCCGCGTCGCCGCTCAGGCGATGCGGATGGCCAGCTCCGCGTGCGAGGCCACGCGCGCGTCGGGCGTGAGGATGCCCTGGAAGTTCAGCGGGTCCGCGGCCGAGACCTCGAGCGGTCCGCTGCCCAGGGGCCGGTCGCCCTTGCGCCTGACCTCGCGCAGCAGGCGCACGGCGTCGGGAAGCGCGTACTGCTCGCCGTCGAAGCCGGCCACGAAGCGCCCGCCGCGGATCTCGCCGCGCGCCTCCAGCGTGCGGCAGGCGCGCGCGACGTCGCGCCAGGGGACCGGCAGGCGCTCGCGGGTCACCGTCCGGCGGAAGACGACGCCCGTGCGCCGCAGCAGCCGCTGCGCGACGAACAGCGCGCGCGCCTGCGCGTCCATGGTCTCGACCGCGGGCGCCAGCAGGCTCCAGCGGCCGCTCGCGCTGCCCGCGGTGCGCCGCCGGCTGGGGGGGAGCAGCAGCCAACGGAGCCCGCCGTACGAGTCGCACGTGACGCGTCCCTGCGCGACCAGCGCGGCCAGGCCCTCCTCGACGGTCGCCTGCGGCAGCTTCGACGCGCGCGCGATCTCCTGGCCGAACACGGCGCCGCGCGCCTTCAGCACCGCGAGCACGTCCGACGCGGACGCGCCGGGCTCCGGGCGGACGACGTCGGCGGCCAGCGCGGCCCACGACTCGAGCTGCTCGCGCGGGACGAGCGTGATCGGCGCCCGCCGCACCGAGACGTCGGACGCGCCCCACAGCCGGCCCCAGGCCACGTCGCCCGCGAGCGTGAGCTGGTCGAGCCACTCGCGGCGGTAGCCTCGGACGCGCGCCGGCAGGACGTCGTCCTCCCAGGCCGCGGCCGGGATCTCGAACCCCGCCAGCTGGTGCACCACCTCCGCCACGCCCGCGGGCCCGTCCAGCCGGTGCTCGGGGTCGACGTGCTGCCAGCAGGCCAGGAAGCGCAGGAACTGCTTGGCGGTGACCGGCTCGATCTCCTTGCGGAGCCGCTCGATCGTGTAGCGGTGGATGCGCGCCAGCAGGCGGCGGTCGCACCAGGCCTGCCGTCCGTCGATGCGGGCGCGCAGGACCGAGCCCTCCGACTCGAGCTGGAGCAGGAGCGCTTCGTCGTCCGATCCGCTCTCGACGAACACGGGCCCCAGCGCCTCCAGACGTCCCTTGAGCACGAGCTTGGGGTCGCGCGTGGCCTCGACTGCGAAGAAGCGGTCGCCCTCGCGCGTGACCCGTCCGGCCGCCAGCAGCTCGTCGAGCCATGCCTGCCACGGAGTGCTCTCGGCCGCCGTGACGTAGCCCATCCACAGCAGCGCCTCGTGGACCTCCTCGACGTCCGCGGGCTCGGGCCACGCCTCCTCGCGCACGCGCGCGACCGCGTCGGCGTCCAGCGCGCCCAGCTCGTCCGCCGTGTGGACGTCCAGGATGCGCCGGGTCATCACGGCCCGCGTGCGGCGCTCCTCGAGCGGCGCGTCGTCGAGGAACGTGTACGGCTGGCTGGAGAGGATGCCGCGCGCGAACGCGGACGGCTCCGGCGTGTCGATGGCGCGCCGCTCGATGGAGCCGTCCACGATGCCATTCAGGACCTCGAGGAACCCGTCGACGTCCATCGCCTCGGTCAGGCAGTCCTCGATCGTCTGGCGGACGATCGGATGATCGTCGGGAACCTCGATCGGCCCGCCCGGAAGCGTCTCGGGGCATGCGAGCGCGTGCGGGAACGCCTGCGCCAGCAGGTCCTCCGCGCGCATCCGCATCAGGGCGGCGGGGACGCGCTTGCCGTTGCGGGCGCGCTCGAGCAGCAGGGCGCGCTGCGTGTTCCAGCGCCAGCGCGTGCCGAACATCGGCGCCGCCAGCAGCGCCTGGATCAGCACCTCGCGCGCGGTCGTCGGGTGGAGGTAGGCGAAGACCTCCTCCAGCGGGAAGCTGTGCTGCGGTCCCAGGCTCAGCACGATCGCCTCCTCGTTCGCGGCCGCCTGCAGCTCGAACCCGAAGCCGACGCAGAAGCGCTTGCGCAGCGCGAGGCCCCACGCGCGGTTGATGCGCGAGCCGAACGGCGCGTGCACCACGAGCTGCGTGCCGCCCGCCTCGTCGAAGAAGCGCTCCATCACGACGCGCTTCTGGGTGGGCACGCACCCCAGCGCCTGGCGTCCGGCCAGCACGAACTCCGCCAGCTGCAGCGCGGCCGGCTCGCCCAGGCCCTCGCCGCAGGTCTCGCGCAGCCAGGCGACGGCGCCCGCGATGCCGGGCGTGCCCTCCGCTTCGGCGCGATCGGCGGCCTCGGCGCATCGCTCGCGCAGGTCGCCCAAGGCACCCGACAGCTCGCGCGTGCGGCCGGGCCCCTCGCCGAGCCAGAACGGGATGCTGGGCGGCTGGCCCTTCGCGTCCGCGACGCGCACGGTGCCGGGCTCGACGCGCAGGATGCGCCAGGACGCGTTGCCGAGCTGGAAGATGTCGCCGCTGTTGCTCTCGATGGCCCAGTCCTCGTTGACGGTGCCCAGCAGCGTGCCGTCCGGCTCCAGGCGGACCTGGTAGTCGGCGGTGTCGGGGATGGCGCCGCCCGACTGGAGCGCGGTCAGGCGGGCGCGCTTCGTCGCGAGCAGGCGCTTGCCGACGCCGTCGCGGTGCAGGAGCGCGCGCCGGCCGTTGTCGGCGTGGAGGCGGACGACCTCGTCGAACTCGGCGCGCTCGAGGTCCCTGTAGGGATGGGCGCGCTTCGTGAGCTGGAACAGGTCCGCTTCGTCTCTGGGCCCGGCCACGCACTCGGCCACGAGCTGCTGCGCCAGGATGTCGAGCGGGCGCGGCGGCACCGGCGTGCGGTCGAGCAGGCCGTCGCGGATGCAGCGCAGCAGCGCGGCCGCCTCGATCAGCTCGTCGAGCGCCAGCGGGAAGATGCGGCCCTTGGGGGTGCGTGAGAGGGCGTGGCCCGATCGACCCACGCGCTGGAGCAGTGTCGCCACCGACCGCGTCGCGCCGATCTGGATCACGAGGTCCACGTCGCCGATGTCGATGCCGAGCTCGAGCGACGCCGTGGCGACGAGCGCCCTGAGCGTGCCCGCCTTCAGCCGCTGCTCCGCGTCCAGCCGCCGCTCGCGCGAGAGGCTGCCGTGGTGGCTGGTGACCGCCTCCTCGCCCATCAGCTTCGTGAGCTGGGCCGCGATGCGCTCGGCCATCTTCCGCGTGTTCACGAACACGAGCGTGGTGCGGTGCTCCGCCACCAGCTCCGCGACGCGCTGGTAGATCTCCTCCCACTGCTCGTGCGAGCACACCGTCGCCAGCGCCGACGGCGGGACCTCGACCGCGACGTCCAGGTTCCGGAACGTGCCCGCGTCGACGAGGGCGCACTCGCGGCCGGTGCCGGCCAGGAACGCGCCGACCTGCTCGAGGGGTTTCTGCGTCGCGCTCAACCCGACGCGCTGAAGCGTGCCTCCGGTCAGGGCCTCGAGCCGTTCGAGCGAGAGCGCGAGGTGCGATCCACGCTTGTCGCGCACCAGCGCGTGGATCTCGTCCACGATCACCGTGCGCGTCGTCTTCAGCATCGCGCGCCCGCCCTGGCTCGTGAGCAGCAGGTACAGCGACTCCGGCGTCGTGACCAGGATGTGCGGCGGCCGCTTCGTCATGGCCGTGCGTTCCGCGTTTGGGGTATCGCCGGTGCGCACGAGCACGCGGATCTCGGGGAGCGTCGGGTCCTGTTCGCGGATCTGTCTGAGTGGCCCCTGCAGGTTCTTCTGGACGTCGTTCGAGAGGGCCCGCAGCGGCGAGACGTAGACGACCTGCGTCTCGTCGGGCAGCGTCGGTCCCTGGCGGAACAGCTCGTCGAGCGCGGACAGGAAGCCGGCGAGCGTCTTGCCCGAGCCGGTCGGCGCGGCGATCACGACGCTCTTGCCGTCGCGGATGAGCGGCCAGCCGTCCCTCTGGGGAGCGCTGGGCTGGCCGAGGCGGCTTTCGAACCACGAACGGACCGCGGGATGGAAGGGGGAGAGGACGGTCACGGTCACATACTAAGCGTTCGCCCGGTCAGGACGCGTCCGAATTCCCTCCCGTCGCAAGCGTCCCCGCTCTTGACCCAGCGAGCCTCAAGTGACACTTGAAGCCATCCGCCCCGGGGCGGATCCGCGCCACGCGTGTCGCCATATTTCGTGTTGTGCGCGTCGCACGGTCTCGCTAGGATCCGCGTCCCATGCTCTCGTGGAACCGATCGCAGAACAGGCCCTCCGATTCCAAGGTCGCACCGACGCCTTCTGCCTCGGCGACCGCACTCGCCGAGCCGCCCGTCGCGCCCGCTGCCCCGGAGCCCGAAGGTCCGCCGCCCGCTCGGCGCCTGACGGACGCGCCGTGCGCCACCCGGCTGGGCGGACTTCGGATCCGCGGGATGTTGACCGGCAGCGACTCGGTCGAGCTGTCCGGCACGTTCGACGGGCCGATCAACGTCGAGGGCCTCTGCCGCGTGAATGCCGGAGGCCACGTGACGGGCGACGTCGCCGCTGGGGACGCGGTCATCGCCGGTGATGTGCAGGGACGGCTGACCGTGATCGGCCGGCTCGAGCTCGGCGCGCACGCGCGCGTGGTCGCCGACATCGAAGCGGGCTCGATCGCGATCGCGGAGGGCTGCTTCATCGAAGGGCGCATCCACATGCGCGGCTCGACGGGCGGCAGCCAGCCCGTCACCTTCAAGGAGAAGCGGCGGGGGAAGCGGCGGAAGGGGCATGGGCGGCACGCCGTCGCGGCGAGCGTTGCAAGTGCGCCGACGGTCCCAGACCCGCCGCCTGCTGCCGAAACGTCAGGTCCATCTGCGGTCGCACCCTCCGAGCCGGCGGGTCTGTCTGAGGCCGCGGTTGCCCCGAACGTGCCGCAACCGGAGGAGCCCTCCGCGACTTAGCCGGCCACCGTCGTTCGGTCGTTGGCTAGCAGACCGGCGGCTGCCACAGCGTCTTCGGCCGCGGCTGTAACCATTCCCACGCAATTCGACACTCTAAGGTTGATGACGGACTGGCAGCGAGAAGGACGGCCCTTCTCGAGGGCCGCGGTGTGCCGGCCAATGGATCAGGGGGAACGGATGCGAAGTCGTCGAACGACGTGTGACTGCGTGGCTCTTCTTGGTGTCGCTCTTGTGCTGAGCGGAGCCTCGAGGGCTACGGCCGACTGTCCGACTGGGCCGACCTATTACAACACCAGCGCGACGATCACGGTACCAGCGGACTGCAGCTACATGACCGTGAAGATGTGGGGCGGTGGGGGCGATGCCGGACTTCCGGGGGCGATGCGGGGGAGAGGCGGCGGAGGAGGATATGTCGAGGCCGCCTTCGCTGTGTCCGCTGGCCAGCAATTCCATGCTCGAGTGGCCCCCTCCTTCGGGTCCACCGGCATGTTTCCAGGCAGAGCGACGGCACTCCACAGGGGCACGAATGTGCAGGGGAAGCTCGTCCTCGTCGCCGCGGGGGGTGGCGGAGGAGGAACCAGCGCCGACAACCTGGTTGGCTCCCTTCCCGATGGCGGAGCCGGCGGCGCCGTTGGTGAAGACGGCGGCGCGGCCCAGGTCCTGAATCCTGGCCTTCTGGAACTCGGGGGCGGCGAAGGGGGAACAACCTCCGCGGGCGGGGCCGGCGGAATCGGCCACAACGGCAACAATGGCTATCCTGGCGAGTACTATCCCTGCGACACGCACCATGCTGCCTGTGGATGGGGCGTCAGAACGGCGGGCCATGGCGGACTGGGAGCCTGGGGGGGAGGCGGTGGCGGCTCCGATAGCATCGACCCTAGCCATGGGGGCGGTGGTGGTGGAGGCGGCGCCTGCTTCGTAAACGAGCAGGCCAGCGGTCTGCTTTGGTTCAACATCGAAGACGGGGCTGGTCCGACGCCCGGGAACCCGCTCGATGATGATCGAGACGGGGCCGGACAGGGTGGCCTCGGGACTTCCGGGACCAACGTGGCGGGCACTCAGGGCCGCATTGCCGTGAGGTTCAACAGCATGGAAATCGAGCCGGAGATGACCACGCGCTCGAAGTCTCTCGGGGCGGAGGACGTGATCAATGTAGTGTTCGACAGCCCGGTCGAGCTCGACTCCGCGCGACTTGAGATCACGGACACCGCCGGCGTTCCGGTCGCCGTCGATGACCAGGCTCTGGACCTGCTCAGCTCAGGGCGCCACAAGCCGTTTCGATATCGCCTCCTGTGGAACGGGCCTTGGACAGGCCTGGCGGCGGGCAGCTATGGCGTCAAGGTTCGAGCGAGCGACCACGCGGGCGTCCGGCTGAGCAGTCCACTCTACGAGCGCATCCGCCTGATCGAGTCGCCCCGGACGAACCCAAGCCGGTAGCTCTGCGCTTACTGAGCACCAACGGGGACTCACGGGACAGGCCGCTCTCGGGCCTCACCCCCGCGGCTTCGCCGGCCAGTACTGCGGTGGCCAGTACTGGTCGGCGTAGCCACCACGGCGGCGTGCAGCCTGAAATAAGGATCGACGAGGTGCGGGCGAGCCAGCACGCACAGGTCGGCCCGACCCGCGGCCGGGATGGTGTGCACTGGTCCGTTGACACGGCGGGCACGATCGTGATCGCGGTAGACCGCTTCATCGAAGGCGGCTCCTCGGGAATCTAAGAAACGGAGCCTCTCGAACGTCTATCTTCGAGAGGCCCGACCTGGGGATCATCCTAGCCGCCTGCGGGCTCGTGCTCCGGCGCTAGAATCGAGCGAGAGGGTCGCCATGGGATCGGCAGTCCTGCGATTGAGCGTGGCCGCGATTCTCGCCCTTGGAGTACGGGTCGAGGCGTCGTCGCTCGAGGGCGTGCACCTGCGGCTCGCTCACCACTCGGACACGCCCGGGCGACTCTATCTCGGCGAGCCGCTCGTGATCGTCGCCACGACCGTCAACGAGGGAAGGGAGTCCCCCACCGGGGGGTTCAGACCTTGGATGGCGGAGTTGTACGTCCGCCCGAGCAGCGGAGAACCGTTCAGGGTGAACGGGCCATCCGAGCGTCCGTCGCGGGGTGGGCTGAGGGTGACCATCTGCACTTCCACGCCGGTAGAAACCCTCACCCCTGGACAATCCGTGTCAGCGGCCTTGCAGTTCCTGCTGGATCCAAGGACGAACAAGCCGTGGCTGGCGCACGAAGGACGGTACGAGGTGTTCGCCGTGCTGCGGCCATTGGCGGACCGGTACGTGGAAGTCCGGTCGGAGCCGCTATCGATCGTCCTCAGTCGCGTTCCGCGGGCCTCGCGCAGCGCATACCACGCCTATCGCGCGTCGCGCCTGATGGAGTTCGTCTCGAATCCGATGGATCACATCGACACGGCCCCGCGTTGGGCCGAAACGGCGGATTCGTACCTCGCCCGCTTCCCGAAGGCACCGTTCGCGAGACATGTGCGCGCCGCGCTTCGGCAAGCGCTGGTCCATCAGGGGGCCAGTCCGAGTTACAGCAGCCTCACGCCACGCCAACGCGAGATCCTGGTCAGGATGAATGCCGAGGACCGTGAGCGAGAAGATGAGGTCCTCGGACTATGGACGTCAACCTTTGTTGGCCGACGCTACCGTGGCTTCGTCGACGAGTACTGGTCGCCTTACCCCTTTGGCCTAGCCGTCGCGTACTGGAGCGGCGCGATCTGGTCGCCGTAGCGTACGGTCGAGCCGCGATACACCCGACCAGCAGGCGACCATGCATCGACCGATCGTAGCTCTGGCTGTAGTGGGCTTGCTGACGTTCAGCGGCCACGTCCGCGGTCTCGAGCAGCGCACGGCGGTCCACATCGGCGTGACCGTGAGTCGGGGCCGCGTGCACGGGCCGGCCTCGGTCGGACAGCTGCGCGCCATCGCGGCCGCGCTGCCCCTCGACATCCCGAGGTCGAGGGGGCGGACCTGTGGTTCTATCCCGGGTCCGAGCCCGGAATCGTCTTCCGGCTCGGAGGTGACGAGCGACTCAGCGCGTCGTGGCAACCGAAGGCATGGCCCGACCTGCGGGGCCAGGTGCATCAACATCTCCGGTCGCGGCGGCGTGCCACTTGCAACGGCACGGCCACCAATACGCTCGAGGATCGCGTTCCCCCACCCCTCGCTTTCATCGAGCCATAGGGATCGGGTCGCGGCCGTCAGCACGCGTAGCCGGTTGACGGCCGGCTTCTCGGGTCTAGCCCTGTCGCGGCTTCGCCGGCCAGTACTGGGGCGGCCAGTACTGGTCGGCGTAGCCGTACCGCGCGGCGGCGTGCAACATGAAGTACGGGTCCACCAGGTGCGGGCGGGCCAGCACGCACAGGTCGGCCCGGCCCGCGGCCAGGATGGTGTTGCACTGGTCCGCGTCCTGGATGTTCCCGACCGTCATGGTCGGAATCCCTGCTTCGTGCCGGATCTCCTCGCTGAACGGCACGAGGTACATCCGCCCGAAGACGGGCTCCTGGTCCGAGACGGTCTGGCCGGCGGACACGTCGATGACGTCGCAGCCGGCCGCCTTGAAGGCGCGCGCCACCGCGATCCGATCGGCTGAGTCGAGCCCCCCCTCACGCCAGTCGGTCGCGGAGATGCGCACGGAGAGCGGCCGATCCGCGGGCCACTCCGCGCGCACGGCCCTCAGCACCTCCAAAGGAAACCGCAGGCGGTTCTCGATCGGCCCTCCGTAGGAATCTGTCCGCGCGTTCGTGAGCGGCGAGAGGAACGTGCCCAGCAGGTACCCGTGGGCCATGTGCAGCTCGACCAGGTCGAAGCCGGCCTCGACGGCGCGTCCGGTCGCGCGCACGAACTCGGACACGACGCGATCCATGTCCGCGCGATCCATGGCGCGCGGGACCGGCCAGTCCGAGGCGTAGGGCAGGGCGGAAGGCGCGATGGTCTCCCACGCGCCCGACGACAACGGCACGTCGCCCTCCCACGGCAGGGTGCACGACCCCTTCCGCCCCGCGTGCGCGAGCTGCACGCCGATGCGGGCTCTCGCGTGCGTGTGCGCGAAGTCCACGATGCGCTTCCAGCCCGCCACGTGCGCGTCGTTGTACATCCCCGCGCAGCCCGGCGAGATCCGCGCGTCGCGCGCCACGTGCGTGGA
>JAICEW010000085.1 GCA_025923995.1 Vicinamibacteria bacterium
AGGCGATCCGGGCCAGCGGGCGCAGCTCCTCGCCGGGGTTCGGGGACATCAGGAACTCCGCCTGCTCCAGGCCGCGCTCCGTCCACTCGGCGGGAATCGAATCCTCGCCGGCCGCGGGCGTCTCGGGCGTGAAGCGCACTTCGAAGCGGGTCTTCTCCATCGCCAGCAGCTTGAGCTCCGCCTGCACGCGCCGTGAGAACGCCGGCGCCGCCTCGCGCCGGCGCCGCGACAGGTCGGTCGCGGCCTTGAGGTAGCGCTTCTTCGCCTCGTCCAGGGCCAGGCGAAGCGCCCGCTCGCGCTCCTCGGGCGCGCCCAGCTCGTCGAGCTGGCGGCGGCAGTCGGCGCCGTAGGCCAGGATCTCGTCCACGCTCGCGCCGTACTTGCGCTTCAGCCGGTCGATGAGGGCGAGGCGCGTCTCGATCTCGTCGAGCCGCCCCGGCGCCTCCTGGATGGTGTCGCGGTAGTCGCGCAGAGCGAACGCCAGGTCCTCCGCCTGGGCCTTGAGCGCGGGCCAGGCCTCGACGTGCGTGGCGAAGGCGGGATCGAGCGCGGCCAGCTCCTCGACCCGCTTGAACGCCCCGCGCAGCCGCGCGAGGGCGGCCTCCTCGTCCTCGTAGAGGAGCTGGTACGCCTCGGAAGCGAGCGTGAGGAGCCGGCCCGCGTTGGCCTGGCGCACCTTCTCGACGCGCAGGTCCTCGTCCTCGCCCGGCTGGAGCTCCGCCTTCTCGATCTCGGCCGCCTGGAACTCGAGCATCTCGCGCCGGCGTTCCAGCTCTCGGCGATCCCGCAGCAGCGACTGCAGCGCGGCCTCGGCCTCGCGCAGCGGACCGTAGGCCTGCGCGACCGCGGACCGTGGCGCGGAGAGCCCCGCGTGCTGGTCGAGCAGGTCGACGTGCGTCGAGGGATCGAGCAGGCCCTGGGGCTCGTGCTGCCCGTGCACCGCCGCGAGATGCGCTCCCCGGTCGCGCAGCAGCGCGACCGGCACCAGCGCGCCATTGACCGTGGCGCGGCCGCGGCCCGACGACGAGATCTCGCGGCGGATCACGATCTCGTCATCCTCGCACGGCAGCCCGTGCTCGAGCGCGAACCGGCTTCCCTCGGCGCTGTGCCAGACCGCTTCCACGACGCCCTGGTCCTCCCCGGTGCGCACGAGGTCGGAGGACGCGCGGTCGCCCAGCACGAGCCCGAGCGAGTCGACCACGATCGACTTCCCGGCGCCGGTTTCGCCGGTGAAGAGCGTGAGACCGTCGGCCAGCTCCACCTCGAGCGAGGTGATGATCGCTATATTATTGATCCTGAGGTACTTAAGCATCGATTGCCCGTCCGCTCAGAATATCGAGGGCCCCTTCAATGAGGCTCGAAATCGCCATAACCTACACGAGGACGGAGCCTTTTCGGGTCTGATCCGCGTCTCAACAGCCGGAGGGGGTGATTCCGTTTGACAAACCCCAACGTATTGTGCCATCGTGAGTTCGTAACGCTATTTGGAGAGGTTCAGCTTGGATTTCAGCCCCCTCCTGGGTCGGATTCCTCCCCTGCTGGCCCAGGCGCCCCCTCCCGCCCAGTTCAGCGGCGGGGTGAGCGGCTTCCTCAGCCACGTCGGGCCGGTCGGCATGGCGGTGCTCATCCTGCTGGGGATCTTCTCGTTCCTGTCGTGGGCCATCATCATCTATAAGGGCATGGCTCTGCACCGCGCCCACAAGCAGTCCGACACCTTCCTGCAGATCTTCCGCAAGAGCACCAAGTTCTCCGAAGTGAACTCGGTGTGCGCGCAGCTCAAGGCGAGCCCCCTCGTCGGTGTCTTCCAGGCCGGCTACATGGAGGTCAACCAGCAGGTGCGCGGCGGCTCGCAGGGTGCCGCGGACAAGCAGCAGCAGAAGCCGACCGTGCGTAGCCTCGAGTCGCTCTCGCGCGCGCTCGCACGCGCAGCCACGGTCGAGAACACGCGGCTGGAGCGGCGCGTCTCCTTCCTCGCGACCACCGCGAGCGTCACGCCCTTCATCGGCCTGTTCGGCACGGTCTGGGGCATCATGGACGCGTTCGGCGACATCGGGCGCATGGGCTCCGCCAACCTCGCCGTCGTGGCCCCCGGCATCTCGGAAGCGCTGATCACGACCGCGATGGGCCTGGTGGCCGCGATCCCGGCCGCCGTCTTCTACAACTTCTACAGCAGCCGCATCAAGGTCCTGGGCTCGATGGTCGACGACTTCGCCCTGGAATTCCTCAACATCGTCGAGCGTAACTTCACGTAAGAGTGCAGGCGAGCGGAGGCGGCGAGACCGGCGGCAGCCACGCGGCAGGGACCTACCGGTCACTGCGCAGCAACCGGCCGTCGCACGCGCTGGGGGAGATCAACGTCACGCCCCTGGTCGACGTCGTGCTGGTGCTGCTGCTGGTGTTCATGGTGACCGCGCCCATGATGAACAGGGGGATCGACGTCTCCCTCCCCGTGGCCAACCAGCCGCAGGTGGACGAGGAGGACCGCATCACCATCTCCGTCAACGCGAGGGAGCAGATCTTCATCGGCGACAAGCCCGTCAACGCTGTCCTCCTGGAGGACCGCCTGAAGAGCATGATGGAGCGGCGCGCGACCAAGGTCGTGTACCTGCGTGCCGACGAGAGCCTCCGCTATGGACGCGTGATCGCCGTGGTGGACAAGATCAAGCGCGCCGGCGTCGACCAGATCGGGTTCGCGTACGTGCTGCCGCAGGAGAAGGCGCAGCGGTGAACGATCCGGTCGACGGCGTGCTGGCTCAGCGCGAGGCACTCGACCGCGGGTTCTCGAGCAGCCTGCTCGTGTCGGGTGTCGCGCACGCGACCCTCCTGGGCGGGGCGTTCCTCGCCGCCTTCCTCGCGCCGAAGCAGCCGCTCATCCACATCGCGAGCGGGTTCGTGGTCCAGCTTCCCCGCGGCGGAGGCGGCACCCCGAACCCCGCTCCCGCGGCGCCCGAACCGCCCAGGCCCGAGCCGAAGGAGGCGGAGCCCGCACCGGAACCGGAGCCGCCGAAGATCATCAAGCCCCCGTCCGAGGAGCCGCGCAAGGGACTGCCGGAGCTCGAGTCGAAGAAGAACGCGAAGAAACCGGAGCCGACGCGTGCGGCGCCGCGTACCGCGTCCGCCACGCCCGCTTCCCCGGTGCGCCCGGGAACGGCTCGCACCGCCGGCCCCGGAGGCACGGGCACGTCGAGCCAGCCGCTCGGGCTCGAGATGCTTCCCGTCGGTCCGGGCGTGCCGGGCGGCGCGGATGGCGGCGACTACTACATGGCCGGCGTGCAGCGGAAGATCTGGACGATCTGGATGCAACAGGTCAAGAACGACTTCAGCCAGCCGGTCAGCATCATGTTCACCATCATGGCCGACGGGTCGGTTCCGTTCGGCACCGTCCGCATCACCAGTTCGTCCGGCGTCACCCTGCTCGACAACGCGGCGCAACGCGCCGTGCTGACCGCGGCACCGTTCAGCCCACTTCCAAAGGACTATGGAACAAGCCAGATCACTGTCCAGGCGCACTTCAGGCCGACCCCGTAGGGTCCTGCTCTTCGTCGCGGCGGTCTCCGCCGCGTGGGGCCTCCACTCGGTCGTGGGGCGGGCGCAGACACCCCCGGCGCCCTCTCCGCCTGCCGGCGACCCGGGCGTGCGCGACATCATCATCGGCGGCATGAGCGACCGCTTCGCGGTGCCCGACTGTGCGCCGCGCAAGGGTGACGAGGCCAGCAACGTCGCCTGCCGGACGTTGACCGAAGTGCTGCGCAACGACCTCAAGTTCGAGAGCATCCAGCTCGTTCCCGACAACCTGATGGCGGCGATCCCGCCCCAGAACCTGGACGCGCCGAACTACGTGGACTGGCAGGGCATCAACGCCACCATGCTGGTCACCATGCGCGCCTGGGTCACCGGCGGCGAGCTGACGGTCGAGGCCAAGCTGCACGCCGTGAACGCGGGCAAGGCCATCCTGGCCAAGCGCTACGCGGGCAAGGCCGACAACCCGCGCTTCTTCGCGCACCAGCTTTCCGACGAGATCATGGCGCTCACCAACATCGGCAAGGGCGTCGCCCGCACCAAGATCGCGTTCGTCTCCAACCGCGACTCCGAGAACGGCCGGACCAAGGAGCTCTACATCATGGATTACGACGGGTACAACCCCCGTCGGATCACGGTCAACAAGGACATCAACATCACGCCCGCCTGGAGCCCCGACGGTCGCTCGCTCGCGTACACGTCCTACCGGCGCAAGAGCCCCGACATCTTCCTGGCGTCGATCTTCGAAGGGAAGAGCTCGAACCTCACCAACGGCAGCGGCCAGAACTTCGCGCCCTCCTTCAGCCCCGACGGCAAGCGCATCGCCTACTCCAGCACGCGGGGCGGGAACAGCGAGATCTGGGTCGCGAACGCGGACGGCAGCGGCCCGCGCAAGCTCACGTCCTCCCCGGGGCTGGACACGGCGCCCGTCTGGAGCCCGACCGGACAGGAGATCGCGTTCACGTCCGACCGCGCGGGCACCCCGCAGATCTACGTGATGGACAGCGAGGGGCTGAACGTGCGCCGCCTGACCAACGTCGGCAACTGGAACGACGCGCCGGCCTGGAACCCGGCCAAGCAGTTCAGCGAGATCGCGTACACCTCGCGCATCGAAGGCGGCTTCAACATCGCGATCGTCGACTTCGCCACCCGCCAGGTGCGCCAGATCACGGAAGGACGCGGCAGTTGCGAGTATCCCTCGTGGGCGCCCAGCGGCCGCCACCTGACGTTCGCCTGCGGACGCGGCGGCAAGTGGCAGATCGGCGTGGCCGACCGCGACGGACGCAGCGTGACCATGCTGCCGGCCGGGCCGGGCAAGAACGAGCAACCCGACTGGGGCCCTGGGCCCGCACTGCAATGAACGGAGGAAACATGACGAGACGCTCCCGCCTGCTGATCGCGCTCCTGGTCCTGCTGGCCCCCGCGCTCCTGATGAGCGCGTGCGGCGGCAAGAAGCGGGGGCCTGCGGTCGCGACCGGATCGGGCTCCTCCACCGGCTCGGAGAGCGGGACCGAGCAGCCGGTGGACGGCGGCCCCGACATCCGCAGCGTCGACCCCGACAGCGCGGCCGGCCGCGACTTTCCCATCTCGGACCCGAGCGGCGAGGGCGGCCCGCTGGAGGACATCCACTTCCAGTACGACCAGGCCGACCTGACCGACCAGGCCCGCGCGATCCTCGAGAGGAACGCGCAGTGGATCAACGCCCACCCCGCGGCCAAGGTGCGCGTGGAGGGCCACTGCGACGAGCGGGGCACGGTCGAGTACAACCTGGCCCTGGGCGAGCGCCGCGCGCAGTCGACGCGCGAGTACCTGGTCAGCCTGGGCGTGGCCGCAGACCGCCTGGCGACGGTCTCGTACGGCAAGGAGCGTCCCCTCGACACCGGCGCGAGCGAGTCCTCGCACGCCCGGAACCGCCGGGCGCACTTCGCGGTCTCGCGTTAGTGGCGGCGGACCCCGGCTCGGACGGCGCGATTTGCAATATCATCCGGGTCGGGGAGGTCCCGAAGTGAAGTTCCCTCGACTCGTGCTGACCGCCGTCCTGGTGGCGGGGCTGGCTCCGCTCGCGAGCGCCGCCAACAAGGACATGGAGCGGCTCTACGTCCAGATCGCGACGCTGCAGGGGCAGATCGCGGACATGCAGCGGGCGTCGGAGGAGAGCCTCAAGGAGATCCGCCGGCTGAACGAGGTCCTGGCCGAGCAGAACGCGAACCTCCAGAAGGGCGTGCACGACCAGCGCGTCCAGAGCGAGGCGCTGCAGGCCTCGGTGCGCGAGCTCAACGAGCAGATCTCCGAGCTGAAGGAGCGCATGGACGGCATGCGGCAGGCCGCGGCGCCGCCGACCGTCTACACGCCGGGCGGAGCTGCCCCGCCCGTCGCGGGCGCCGGCACGGTGCCACCCGGCGCCACGGTACCGCCGGCCGTGGGCACGACCGTCCCGCCCGGAACGGCGCCGCCGGCCAACGCGCCGCCTCCGCGCGAGCTCTACAGCCAGGCCTATGCCGACTACGCCCGCGGGAACTACGACCTGGCCATCCAGGAGTACCGCGAATACCTTCGGCTCTACCCGAGCACCGACTTCTCGGACAACGCGCAGTACTGGATCGGCGAGTGCCTATACTCGAAGCAGCGCTTCGCCGAGGCGGTCGAGGCGTGGGACGAGCTGCTGCGGACCTATCCGGCGAGCGACAAGCTCCCCGACGCGCGGCTCAAGAAGGGCATGGCCCTGGAGAGGCTCGGGCGGCGACGTGACGCCCTCGCGGAATACCGTGTCGTGGTCGAGCGCTACCCCAACTCCGAGGCGGGGCGGAAGGCCCGGGAGCGGCTCTCGCCCTGATCCTCCACGCGACGGACCGGTGCCGGCAGCGGCCTGCGCCAAGATGACGCCCCCGCCGCCTGGCGCTTCCGCCCGGGGCGCGAAGCGGGCCGCGGCGGCACGAGAACGGAAGGCAAGATGGCCAGTGTGAACAAGGTGATCCTCGTCGGCAACGTGGGGCGCGATCCCGAGATCCGCTACACCCAGGGAGGCGACCCCATCGCCAACTTCTCGATCGCCACCAACGAGGCCTGGACCGACCGCAGCGGCCAGAAGCAGGAGCACACGGAGTGGCACAACATCGAGGTGTTCGGCAAGACCGCCCAGGTGGTGCGCGACTACGTCAGCAAGGGCCGGCAGGTCTACATCGAGGGGACCATCCGCACCAACGAGTACAAGGACAAGGACAGCAACCCGCGCAAGAGCGTGCGGGTGCGGGTGAGCGGGCCCAACTCGCGCCTGGTGCTGCTGGGTGGGCGGGGCGAGGGTGGCGGCGGAGGCCGCGCACAGGGCGGAGGCGGCGAGGCGCCGCCGCCGGACGACTTCCAGCCGTCGGATGACGACGTACCCTTCTAGGTAGAGCGCGGACCGGGGCCCCGCGCGGGGCTCCGGAGGCGCCCTTGAGCCGGCCGGCATCCCGGGTTCCCTTCATGCCCTCCTGCATCCTGAGCGTCGAGCGGTTCCTGGCACCGCACCGTTACCCGCAGCCCGTCGTGACGGAGTGGGTGCGGGCCTGGCTGGAGGAGAACGGGGGTGCCGAGGCGCGTCGCCTCCTGAGCGTGTACGCCTCGGCGGGTGTCGCGGCCCGGGCCAGCGTCGTGCCGATCGAGGACGTCTTCTTCCCCGGCGACTTCGAGACGCAGAACGACCGCTACGCCGCGATCGCCCGTGAAGCCGGAGTCGACCTCGCCCGCCGCGCGCTCGCCAGCGCGGGGCTGGACCGCAGCGACATCGACCTGGTCGTGAGCGTGTCCTGCACGGGCTTCATGATCCCCGCTCTCGACGCGTTCGTGGCGGACGCATTGTGCCTGGGCCCGCGCCTGGTCCGCCTGCCGATCACCGAGGCCGGCTGCGCGGGCGGTGTCGTGGGCCTGGCGCGCGCCACCGATTACCTGAAGGCCCATCCGGACCGGGTCGCGCTGGTGCTCGCGGTCGAGTTCGCGAGCCTGACGTTCCAGCGCTGGGACCGCTCCGCCACCAACGTGGTCTCGACCGCGATCTTCGGCGACGGCGGCGCGGCGGTCGTCCTCGTGGGCCCGGACCATCCCGCGGCCTCCCGTGCCCGCGTCCGCGTCGTCGACACGGAGAGCGTCTTCTTCAAGGGCACCACGCACCTGATGGGCTTCCACCTGCGGAACCAGGGGCTCCAGATCGTCCTCGACCGCGCGCTGGCGCCGTTCGTGCGGCGCGAGGTGCTGGGCGTGGTGGAGGCCTTCCTCACGGAGCGCGGCCTCTCCCGCGAGGACGTGACCCGCTGGATCCTCCATCCCGGGGGACGGCGCATCATCGAGGTGATGAGCGAGCGCCTGGGGCTTCGCGAGGAGGACCTGGCTCCCACCGAAGCGGTCCTCGCCGAGCACGGCAACATGAGCTCCGTCACGGTCCTCTTCGTGCTCGACGAGATCCTGCGAGGCGGTCGCCCGCCCCGTCCCGGCGAGCGCGGCGTGATGGGCGCGTTCGGCCCCGGCTTCGGCGCCGAGTTCGCGCTCCTGGAGTTCGCGTGACGTGATCGACCTGTCGCGCCGGGCGCAGGACGCGGAGCTGCTGGACGAGGGCGTGGCGCCGGACGAGGCGCTGCGCAGCCTGGGCGACCTGCGCTTCGTGAACCGCTGGCTGGGCAACCGGCAGCGGCTGCTCCAGGCCGTCCGCGCGGACCTCGAGCGCCCGCCGGCGCCGTCGCTGCTGGACGTCGGCTGCGGATCGGGGGACGTACCGGTCTGGATCGCGTCGCAGGTCGACCGGCCCGTCAGGGTCTACGGGGTCGACATCAAGCCGCTGCACCTGAAAGCGGCGCCAGGGGCGCTTCGGGGCGTCGTCGCCGACGTGCACGCGCTCCCCTTCCCTGACGCGTGCTTCGACGTGGTGACGGCATCGCTCTTCCTGCACCACTTCGACGGACCGGACGTGGGCCGCGTCCTGCGCGAGCTGTTCCGCGTGACGCGCCGCGCGCTGGTGGTCAACGACCTGCGGCGGGCCCGGGTGCCGTACGCGTTCGGCCGCGCGACCTTCCCCCTGCTGTTCCGCTCGCGGGTCAGCATCGAGGACGGCCTGCTCTCCATAAGGCGCGGCTTCACGCTCGACGAGCTGCGCGGCGCATTCGAGGCGGCGGGCATCCCCGCGCGGGTCGAGCCGACGTGGCCGTACCGGCTGCTCGCGGTCGCGAAGAAGGCGGCGTGACCTCCGCCGTGCGCGACGTGCTCGTGGTCGGCGGAGGGCCGGCCGGGTCCGCGCTCGCCGTCCTGCTGCGCCGGCGCGGCCACGACGTCGTGCTGGTGGACGAGGCGCGCTTCCCGCGGGACAAGGTGTGCGGCGAGGGCGTGTCGCCCGAGGCGTGGCGGCTGCTGGCGGACCTGGGCGTGGACGCGGAGGTCCGCGCGCTGGGACCACATCCCCTTCGCGGCATGGCGCTCGTCTCCCCCGACGGGACCGGCTTCCGCGGGCTCTACCGGCGTCGGGACGACGACCTCGGCTTCGCGGTCCGCCGCGACCGGCTCGACCACGTGCTGCTCCAGCACGCGCGGCGCGCCGGCGTCGAGGTGCGCGAGGCCACGCGGGCGACGGTCCTGCGATGGGCGGCCGACGGCGCGCACGAGGTCACGGTCGCGAACGGCGCCGGGCCGGAGTCCATCCAGGCCCGGCTGGTCGTCGGCGCAGATGGCCGGCGCAGCGTGGTGGCCCGCAGCCTGGGCCTCCTGCTCGAGCACGCCTCCTTGCGCAAGTTCGCCGTCCGCGGGCACTGGCGCGGGATGCAGGGGCTCGAGGCGTGCGGCGAGATGCACGTGGCCGCCGGCGGGTATTGCGGCGTGGCCCCGCTGGGAGACGGCCTCGCGAACGTCGCGTTCGTGCTGGACCGCCGCGACATGGCGGAGGCGGGCGGCGACCTGGAGGCGTTCTACCGGTCGTCGATCACCCGCCGCTGGCCCCGTCTGGCCGAGCGCCTCGCCATCGCCCAGCTCCTGGCGCCGCCGCGCGCGATCGGCCCGCTGGCCCTGCAGGCACGCGGCCTCAGCGCGCCCGGCGCGCTGCTCGTCGGCGACGCGGCCGGCTTCTACGACCCCTTCACCGGCGAAGGCGTGACGCTCGCGCTGCGCAGCGCGGAGCTGGCGGCCGGCGCCGCCGACGACGCGCTCCGCTCGGGCCGCACGGGCGACCTGCGCGCGTACGACCGGGCACGGCACGCGGCCACCCGCGACAAGTTCCGGCTGAACCGCCTGCTGCAGCGCGTCGTGGCCTGGCCGGCCCTCGCGAACGCGGTCGCCCGCCGCCTGGCCCGGCGGCCCGACCTGGCCGACCAGCTGGTCGGCATCGCCGGCGATTTCGTGCCCGCCCGCACCGCTCTCGGCCCGCGGTTCGTCTGGGACCTGCTCCGCAGCTAGCCGAGGGGATCTTTTCGCGCTCCCGCCCGCCCTCCCGGGCGCCGTCGTATGTTCGACCAGGAGGGCCCATGAGCGCTCGATCGTCCCGCGTCGCGGCCGCACTCGTCGCCCTGTCGATGCCGTTCGCCGCGGGCGCTTCCGCGGACGAGCCGGCCTGGGCGGGGACCCGCATGCGTGTCGTCCAGAAGGGCGGGAGCCCGCCGGTCGTGGGACGCCTCGTCCAGCGCTCCCCGCAACAGCTGGTCGTCGAGAGCGAAAGCGGGCGCGGACGCGTCACGGTCCCCTTTACCCAGGTCGCGCGGCTGCAGGTGAGCGAAGGACGCAATCGGAGCAAGGGCGTCTGGGTCGGCGTGCTCGTCGGGCTGGTCGTCGCGGGCGGCGCGTACGCCGCGACCACCGAGGACTGCTCGGAGGGGGGCTGCGCCGAGCGGTTCGCCTGGATGGCCGGGCCGGCGGTGGCGGCGGGCGCGCTGATCGGCCTGGTGGCCGCGCCCGAGCGCTGGCGGACCGTCGACCGCGTGCCCGACGTCACGTCGCTCGACCGGTCGCAGCGGTTCCGGCTCGCGGTCCGGCCCGCTCCCGGCGGCCTCGCCGCCACGGCCGCGCTCTCCTTCTAGCCCGCCCGGGCGCTAGACCAGGAACAGCATCTCGCCGTACTTGGGCAGCGTCCAGAACTCGTCCGCCACCGATTCCTCGATGCGGTCGCAGGCCTCGCGGACCGCGGCCATCGCGGGCACCGTCTCCTGCGCCAGCAGGTGGGCGCGCTTCTCCAGGCTGCCCTCGCCCGCCGCGCGCTCGGCCACGGAGTGGAGCGAGCCCACGCGATCGGACAGCTCGTCGACCACCGCCTCCAGGCGCGACCGCGCGTCCTTGGCCGTGCGCGACGCGCCGGCGCCGGCCAGCAGCGCGAGCTGCTTGAACGCCGAGGGCAGCACGTGCGCCTGGACGATGTCGACGAGCGCCTCCACCTCCACCTCGATGTCCTTCAGGTAGCGCTCCAGCTTCACGTGGTACCGGGCGTCGCTCTCCGCCTCCGAGAACACCTTCGCGCGGGCCAGGAACGACCGCGTCTCCGGCTTCACGAGCTCCGCCAGCGCCTCGGGGGTGGTGCGCAGGTTGAGGAGGCCGCGCCGCTTCGCCTCGTCGACCCACTCGGCGGCGTAGTTGTTCCCCTCGAAGCGGACGGCCTTGGTCTCGCCCACCGCTTCGCGCACCACCTCCAGGACCGCGTCGGCCAGGCTGGCGCCCTTGCCGACCCGCGCCTTGAGCGCGCCCTCGAACTCCTCCAGCGCCTCGCCGACGGCCACGTTCAGGAACGCGACGGGGAGCGAGATCGACTGGCCGGACGAGACGGCGCGGAACTCGAACTTGTTCCCGGTGAACGCGAAGGGCGACGTGCGGTTGCGGTCCGTGTTGTCGCGCGCCACCTCGGGCAGCTTGCGGATGCCGAGGCTGATCCGCTCGACCGCGGCCGCGCCTCCCTTCTCGCCCTTCTCCAGCGCGTCCAGCACGCGCGTGAGCTGCTCGCCCAGGAACACCGAGATGATCGCGGGCGGGGCCTCGTTCGCGCCCAGGCGATGGTCGTTGCCGGAGCTGGCGATGGCCGCGCGCAGGAGCCCGGCCCGCCGGTGCACGCCCTTCAGCGTCGCCATCAGGAAGACCAGGAACTGCAGGTTCTCCTCGGGCGTGGCGCCCGGCTCCAGGAGGTTGCGCCCCTCGGAATCGCTCATCGACCAGTTGCAGTGCTTGCCGCTGCCGTTGACTCCCGCGAACGGCTTCTCGTGCAGCAGGCAGGTCAGGTTGTGCCGCCGGGCCACGCGGCTCATGGTCTCCATCACCATCTGGTTGTGGTCGGAGGCGACGTTCGCCTCCTCGAAGATGGGAGCCGTCTCGTACTGGCTGGGCGCCACCTCGTTGTGGCGGGTCTTGATCGGGATGCCGAGCTTGTAGAGCTCGTTCTCGCTCTCCTGCATGAAGGCCAGGATGCGGTCCTTGATGCTGCCGAAGTAGTGGTCCTCCAGCTCCTGGCCCTTGGGCGGCTTGGCGCCGACCAGGGTGCGGCCGGAGGCCACCAGGTCCGGGCGCAGCGCGTGGAACGCGCGGTCGATCAGGAAGTACTCCTGCTCCGGCCCCAGCGTTGGGACCACGCGCGAGCTGGCCTGGTCGCCGAACAGGCGGAGGATGCCCAGCGCGCGCTCGGACAGGTACTCCATCGAGCGCAGCAGCGGCGTCTTGTTGTCGAGCGCATCGCCGTGGTAGCTGATGAAGACGGAGGGGACGCACAGCGTCTTCCCGTTGGGGCCGTCCACGATGAAGATCGGGCTCGAGGGATCCCAGGCCGTGTAGCCGCGCGCCTCGAACGTGGTGCGCATCCCGCCCGAGGGGAAGCTGGACGCGTCCGGCTCGCTCTGGATGAGCTGGGCGCCGCTGAAGCGCTCCATGGGCGAGCCCTGCTCGTCGAAGGTGAGGAACGCGTCGTGCTTCTCGGCGGTGAGGCCGGTCTGGGGCTGGAACCAGTGACAGAAGTGCGTCGCGCCCTTCGCCAGCGCCCACTCCTTGACCGCGTGCGCCACCTCGTTGGCGATCGAGGCCTCCAGGCGCTCCCCGCGGCGGACCGTCTCCAGCAGCGAGTGGTAGACCGCCTTGGGCAGCTTCTGCCGCATGGTCTCGGCGTTGAACGTGTTCACGCCGAACGCGTCGAGCACGCCCACGCCCCCGCTCATCTCCGGCAGCGAGCGGATGGACCGGGAGGTCACTTCCCGGATGGCCCAGAGTCGACCTTCTGGCATGACGTCCTCCTGAATGGCGGTGGCGGGAATTATAGGTCCGTCACGGGGCGGGGCGCGCGACGATGCGGAAGGCCAGGTCCAGCTCGTTGCGGACGTTGACGACGCCCGCGACGGACACGGGCTTGATGCCGTAGTCGGTCTGCTTGAGGACGGTGCGCGCCGTCGCCGTCAGCGCGCCGTCCGCACCCTTCTCGATGCGCACCGGGAGCGTGAGCGGCTTCGTGACCCCGTGCAGGGTCAGGTCGCCTTCCACCTGCAGCTCGAACGCGCCGGCTCCCACCGCCTTGCCTCCGACCTTGCGCGAGGTGAACACGATCTGCGGGAAGCGCGCCGCGTCCAGGACCTTGGGCCCCAGCATCGCCTCCTGGACCTTCGGCACGTCCTCCGGCGGGTCGCCCTTGCCGGTCACGCGCAGCGCGCCGGCCTGGAAGGCGAGCGTCACGGACGAGCGCGAGAGGTCCTCCGCGTCGGCCTCGATCCGCCCCTCCGCGATCGGCGCCGCCACCTCGTGGGTGTGGCCCGCGAAGCTGAAGAGCCCGCTCTTGCCGACCTTGACCAGGACCTCTGATGCCGCCGGGTCGACCTGGTAGGCCTCGCCGGCGGCGGTCAGGCCCGGGACCAGCCACAGCGCGGCCGCCCACGCCCATCCGCCCATCCTCATCGCCCCTCCCGGAACGGGCGGAGTCTAGCAGGGGGGGCCGGCTCAAGTAGAATGGCCCCGTCGCCCAAGAGCATCCATCGGAGGTGTCCGCTTTGGCCACGCAGTCCGTCGACAAGGTCCAGGGACTCGACCGGCAGACCCTGCTCGGGATCTACCGCACGATGTACCTGTCCCGCCGCATCGACGACAAGGAGATCCAGCTCAAGCGCCAGAACCGCATCTTCTTCCAGATCAGCGGCGCGGGGCACGAGGCCATCCTGGTGGCGGCCGGACTGACCCTGAAGGCGCGCCACGACTGGTTCTACGCGTACTACCGCGACCGCGCCCTCATGCTGCAGCTGGGGATGACCCCGCTGGAGATGCTGATGGCGGCGACGGGGGCCAAGGACGACCCCAGCTCGGGCGGCCGCCAGATGCCGTCGCACTGGGGGCATGTGGACCTGAACGTCGTGACCAAGTCCTCCCCCACCGGCACGCAGTTCCTGCAGGCGGTGGGCTGCGCCGAGGCGGGGCTCTACGCGGCCGGAGCCGGCTCGGGCCTGGGCGTCCGCTTCGCCACGGACGAGGTCGTCTACTGCTCGACCGGCGACGGCACCACGTCCGAGGGCGAGTTCTGGGAGAGCCTCAACACGGCCTCGAACAAGAAGCTGCCCGTCCTCTACCTGGTCGAGGACAACGGGTACGCCATCTCGGTCCCGGTCGAGGTCCAGACCGCCGGCGGCAGCATCTCGAAGCTGGTGCGCTCGTTCCCGGACCTGCTGGTGCGCGAGGTGGACGGCTGCGACCCGCTGGCCAGCCTGGAGGTGATGCGCGAGGCCACCGCCTGGTGCCGCGCGCGCCGCGGTCCGGCGCTGGTGCACGCCCAGGTCATCCGTCCCTACTCGCACTCGCTCTCGGACGACGAGAGCCTGTACCGTTCGGCCGCCGAGCGCGAGGAGGAGAACCGGCGCGACCCGCTTCAGAGCTTCCCGCGCTTCCTGCTGGAGAGCGGGATGGCGACCCAGGAGGAGCTGGACGCCCTTCGCCAGACCGTCGACCTCGAGGTGAACGAGGCCGCGGATGCCGCGCTGCAGGCGCCGCCGCCGGAGGCCGACAGCGCCACGCTCCACGTCTACTCGCCGGACGTGGACCCGACCTCGTCCGCCTTCGCCACCGAGCCGCAGCCGCAGGGCGATCCCAAGACGGTCGTCGACCTGCTCAACGCCGCGCTCCACGACGAGATGGCGCGTGACCCCCGCATCGTCGTGTTCGGCCAGGACGTGGCGGACTGCAGCCGCGAGGAGAGCCTGCCGCTGGTGAAGGGCAAGGGCGGCGTGTTCAAGGTCACGCACAACCTGCAGCGCAAGTTCGGCTCGCGGCGCGTGTTCAACTCTCCGCTGGCCGAGGCCAACATCGTGGGCCGCGCGATCGGCATGGCCACGCGCGGGCTCAAGCCGGTGGTGGAGATCCAGTTCTTCGACTACATCTGGCCGGCGTTCATGCAGATGCGCAACGAGCTGGCGCTCATCCGCTGGCGCTCCGCCGGGGCCTTCAAGTGCCCGGTCGTGATCCGCGTGACCTACGGCGGCTACCTGCAGGGCGGCGCCGTGTACCACAGCCAGTGCGGCGAGGTGCTCTTCACCCACATTCCCGGCCTGCGGGTGGTCATCCCCTCGAACGCGCAGGACGCGAACGGCCTCCTGCGCACCGCCATCCGCGCCGACGACCCCGTGCTCTTCCTCGAGCACAAGCACCTCTACCGGCAGACCTACAACAAGGGCGTCTACTCCGGTCCCGGCTACATGATCCCGTTCGGCAAGGCCGCGACGCCGCGCGCCGGCGAGCACGTCACGGTCGTGACGTTCGGCGCGCTGGTGCAGCGCTCGCTGGTGGCGGCGCGCCAGCTGGAGGCGGAGGGCGTCTCGACCGAGGTGCTGGACCTGCGCTCCCTGAGCCCGTACGACTGGGACGCGATCGCGGCCAGCGTCCGCAAGACGGGCAGGGTCATCGTGGCGCACGAGGACGCGCGCTCCTGGGGCTACGGCGCCGAGATCGCCGCCCGCATCGCGGACGAGCTGTTCGAATACCTCGACGCGCCCGTGCGGCGCATCGGCGCGCTGGACACGTTCGTGGGCTACAGCCCGGTCCTGGAGGACGCGATCCTGCCCCAGGTGGCGGACATCGCGGCGGCCATCCGCGACCTGAAGCGCTACTGATCAGGGCTTGGAGGTGCCCGCGCGGCCGTAGCGGTCCTCCAGCCGCACCACGTCCTCGAGCTCCGGCGTCGAGACCTCGAGGATGTCGCAGTCCTCGAGCCCCGTCATGCGGTGCAGCGTGCCGGGCGGGATGTGGAACACGTCGCCCGGCTTCATCTCGATCGGCTGCAGATCGCCTTCCTGGCCGGCGGGGCGCGTCTCGAAGAGGAGACGGCCCGCCTGCAGCATGATGGTCTCGTCCTTCACGTTGTGGTACTGGAGCGAGAGGCACTCGCCCTTCTTCACGTGCAGGATCTTCCCGACGTAACGATCGGTGCGGGCCCACCAGATCTCGTGGCCCCACGGCTTCTCGACTCGCTTGGGCTCGAAGGACAAGGGTGCGCTCCTTGGCTAACGGGTTCTAGAAGGCCGCGAGCGGCGCCAGCACGTCGGCCAGCGCGCGCCGCAGCATCGACTCGATCTCCTGCGCGGTCGGCAGATCCAGGCAGGCCTCGGCCAGCTCCTGCAGCTCGCTGGCGCGGGCCGCGCGCACGGCCGCCTTCACGCGCGGGATGGCGGCGGGGTTCATCGACAGCTCGCGCACGCCCAGGCCGACCAGGACGAGGGCGGGCAGCACGTCCGCCGCCATCTCTCCGCAGACCGAGACGGTCACGCCCGCCCGTTGCCCGGCGGCCACCACGCTCCTCAGCAGCCGCAGCACGGCCGGGTGCAGCGGCTGGTAGTGCGCCGACACGCGCGGGTCGCCCCGGTCGGCGGCCAGCACGTACTGCACGAGGTCGTTGGTGCCGATCGAGAAGAAGTCCACCTCGCCGGCCAGCAGGTCGGCGGTCAGCGCGGCGCTCGGCACCTCGACGTTCACCCCCACCTCGACGCGCGCGGCGTGGTCCAGGCCCTGCGCCTCCAGCGACTCGCGCGCCTCCGCCAGCAGGTCGAGCGCGGCGCGCAGGTCCGACGGCCCGGTGAGGAACGGGAACAGGATGCGCAGCGGCCCCTGCGCCGCCGCGCGCAGCAGGGCCCGCAGCTGCCGGCGGAACGCGTCCGGCGCGCGCGGCAGCAGCCGCAGCGCCCGCTCGCCCAGCGCCGGGTTGGCGCACGTGGGGCCGCCGGGCGCGAGGTCCTCGAGGCCCACGTCCCACGTCCGCACCGTCACCGGGTGGGGCGTGACGTCGCGCAGCAGCTGCAGGTACACCTCGAGCTGACGCTCCTCGGTGGGCCACTCGCGCGTCCGGCCCAGCAGGTACTCGGAGCGGAAGAGCCCGATCCCCTCCGCTCCGTGCAGCCGCGCGGTCTCGGCGTCGTCGGGGAACTCGACGTTCGCGAGCAGCACCACCCGCGCGTCGTCCCGCGTGACGGAGGCCAGCGCCTGGATCGACTGCAGGCGCTCCTCTTCGACCCGGTCGCGCTCCTGGGCCGCGCGGAAGCTGGCCAGCATGGGCGCGGACGGCTCGGTCACCACCTGCCCGCGCGTGCCGTCCACCACCACCAGCGACCCGGGCGCAATGCGTCGCGTCGCCTCGCGCAGCCCGACCACGGCCGGGACGCCGAACGAGCGGGCCAGGATCGACGTGTGGTACGTGGCCGAGCCCTCGTCCGTGGCCACCGCCAGCACCCGCTCCCAGTCCAGCTCGGCCGCGTCCGAAGGCGCCAGGCCGGCGGCCACCAGCACGAAGCTGCCCGGCAGCCGCCGCAGCGACGGCGCGTCGCCGGCCCCGCGCAGGTTCAGGAGGACCCGGCCCAGGACGTCGTCCAGGTCGCTGCTGCGCTCGCGGAAGTAGTCGTCCGCCAGCCGCGCGAACCGGTCGTGCAGCTCCTCCGCCACCTTGCGCACCGCCCACTCGGCGTTCACGTGCTCCTCGCGCAGCACCGCCAGCGCGCGGTCCTTGAAGAGCGGGTCCTCCAGCATCAGCAGGTGCGCGTCGAAGATGTAGCCGTGCGGCGACCCGGCGTCGCGGGCCAGCCGCTCCTTGATGCCCTCGAGCTGCTCGCGCGAGGCGGCCACGGCGCGGAGGAAGCGGTCCACCTCCGCGGGCACCGCGTCCGGCCCCAGGCGCAGGCGCACCACGGGCACGTCCTCGCGCTCGACGATGAGCGCGGGACCGACCGCGATGCCGGGTGAGACGCCGATGCCCGTGAGCTGCACGCCCGTCCCCTACGTGTCCTCGCCGAACCCGCTCGCCACCAGGGCGCTCAGCGCCTCGATGGCGGCCGTCTCGTCATCGCCCTCCGCGCCCAGCGTGAGCCGCGTGCCCTGGCCCGCGGCCAGCAGCAGGATGCCGAGGATCGACTTGCCGTCCATGACCCGGTCGTGCCGGCGCACGGTCACGCGCGCGCGGAACTGGCTCGCGGTGTGCACGAAGCGCGCGGCGGCGCGCGCGTGCATGCCCAGCCGGTTGCGGATCACGACCTCGCGCGACATCACGGCCGCTTCTCCAGCACCTCGCTGGCCACGTAGATCGCGCCCTTCCCCTGGTCCCGGATGACGCGCGCGATCTCCTTGAGGTCTCCTTCGCGGTGGCTGGTGAGCTTGATCAGCATCGGCAGGTTGACGCCGGTGACGATCTCGACCTGCTCCGACAGCGAGGGCAGGCTCAGGTTCGTGGGCGTGCCGCCGAACATGTCGGTCAGCACCAGCGCGCCCTCGCTCCCCACCTCCAGCAGCGCCGCCTCGATCGCGGCCCGGGCCGAGCCGGCCTCTTCGCCCCAGCCGATCGACACCGCCTTGATGCCGGGGATGTCGCCCACGATGTTGCGCGCGGCCTGCACCAGCTCGCCCGCCAGGTTGCCGTGGGTGACCACCACGATGCCGATCATGGCCGGGCCCCCTTCACTCCTGCCTCAGGTCCCGGTGCCGGACCTTGACCGGGAACCCCTTGCCGCGCAGGTCCTCGGCCAGCGCGTTCGCGATCATGACCGAGCGATGGCGGCCGCCGGTACAGCCGATGGCGACCGTGAGGTAGCTCTTGCCCTCCCGGATGTAGCGCGGCAGCATGTACTGCAGGAACCCCCGCACGCGGCGGAGGAACCCCTCGGTCTCCGGCGTGCGGCGCAGATAGCGCACGACCGCGCGGTCCTTCCCGGTGAGCGGCTTCAGGCGCGGCACGAAGTTGGGGTTGGGCAGGAAGCGCACGTCGAAGACGAGGTCCGACTCGGACGGCAGGCCGTACTTGTACCCGAAGGAGGTGACGGTCAGGACCAGCGTCCCCACCTGCTCGCGCAGGTCGTACTGCTCCCGCATGTGGTCGCGCAGCTGGTGGACGGTCAGCTCCGAGGTGTCCAGGATCATGTCCGCCATCTTGCGGATGGGCGACAGCGCCGCGCGCTCCTCGTGCACGCCCTCGATCACCGGCTGGTTCACCGCCAGCGGGTGCGGCCGGCGCGTCTCGCTGAAGCGGCGGAGCAGGATCTTGTCCCCCGCCTCCAGGAACAGCAGGCTGACCGCCAGCCCGCGCGCCTTCAGGTGGCGGTAGCAGGCGGGGAAGGACTCCAGGAAGTCCGGCTCGCGCATGTCCACGACCAGGGCCGAGCGGTGCAGCTCCGGCTGCCCCTTGATCAGCTCGGCGAAGCGCGGGATGAGCGCCGTCGGCAGGTTGTCGACGCAGAACCACCCGACGTCCTCCAGCGCGCGGGCCACATGCGTCTTGCCCGAGCCCGACAGGCCGGTGATCACGAGCACGCGCGGCTCCGACCGCGCGGAGCGACGTCGGGCGGGCCGCTTCATGCGCGTCGGCGTCCTGGACGCGGCGATGCCGAGCGTCCCCTGCGCGGCGTTGCTCCTTCGATGAGCGCGTCCACCTGCTCCGCCAGCCGGCGCGCGGCGTCGTAGCCGCGGTGCTTCAGCAGCTGGTTGCGGGCGGCCACCTCCACCAGCAGCGCGATGTTGCGTCCCGGCGCGACGGGCATGCGGATGAGCGGCACCTCGAGCCCCAGCAGCGCGAACTTCTCGTCGCGCAGGCCGAGGCGGTCGTACTCGCGCCCCGTCTCCCAGCGCTCCAGCCCCACCACCAGCTCGACCCGCCGGGGCGTGCCGATGGACGAGACGCCGTAGAGGTCCTTGATGTTCAGGACGCCGACGCCGCGGATCTCCATGTGGTTGCGCGTGAGGTCGGGCGACGATCCCACGAGCGAGTCGGCGGTGCGCATCAGCTCGACCACGTCGTCGGCCACCAGGCGGTGGCCGCGGTCGATCAGCTCCAGCGCGCACTCGGACTTGCCGATCCCGCTCTCGCCCACCACCAGCACGCCCAGGCCGAACACGTCGAGCAGCACCGCGTGCAGCAGCGTGCGCTGGGCCAGGCGCTGGTCCAGGTAGCTGGAGAGCTGCTTGATGAACTCGGTCGACTGCAGGGGGCTCGTGAGCAGCGGCACGCCGCGCGCCTCCGCCGCCGCCTGCAGCTCCGGCGGCGGGGCCAGTGCCTTGGTGACCACGAAGCACGTGATGTCCGCCTTGGCCAGGCGGGAGAGGATCGCCCGGCGCCGCGGGGCAGGCAGCTTGGCCAGGTAGCTGACCTCGCTGCCGCCCACGATCTGCACGCGGCCGTAGCGCAGGTACTCCGTGAACCCCGTCAGCGCCAGCCCGGGCCGCTGCACGCGCGAGAGCTGGATCTGGCGGTCGAGCCCGGCGCGGCCGGCCGCCAGCTGGAGACGCAGCAGCGAGCCCGCCTCGTGCAGGAGCTGCCGGACGGTGACGGCCGACGTCACCGGCGCGGTCACCGCCTGGGGACCGGCCCGGCCGCTCGAGCCGCGCCCCGACGAGCGCTTCACGCTTCGGGCTCGATCAGCCCCAGGTTGCCGTCCTTCCGCTTGAACAGCACGTTCATGCGCTCGGTGGTGGCCTCGCGGAAGACCAGGAAGCCGTCGGCGCTGCCCTGGACCTCCTGCACGGCCTCCTCCACCGTCATGGGCTTCACCACGAAGCGCCGGCTGCGGATGACGCGCGGACCGCCGTCGCCCGGCTCGCGCGCAGCCATCACGCCCGACCACAGCGCCGTGGTCTTCGGCGCGCGCCGCTTGCGCTGGCGCAGCGGGCCCAGGTGGCGCTGGGCCTGGCGGGTCAGCTTGTCCACGACGGTGGCCAGCGACACGCCCAGGTCGGAGCTCTCCTC